>CADCTQ010000694.1 GCA_902805615.1 uncultured Cytophagales bacterium | reverse complement strand
CAACATACGATCGGCGACGGCAGCGACTTTACCGGCGGCCCCGACAAAACCGTGTGCTTCGGCGACCAGATCACCCTCGGCGCCAGCGGGGGCGACACGTACACCTGGTCGCCGGCCACCGGCCTGAGCAACCCCAACATCGCCAACCCCACGTTTACGCCGGCCCGCAACGAGACCTACACCGTGGAATACACCGTAACGTCCTGCTCCCGCACCGACGTGGTGAAAGTAACAGTCAAACCCAAAATCCAAATCCAGGTGGAGACCGACACCATCCGGATTTGCCCCGGGCAAACGGCCACCCCGAAAGCCAGCGGCGCCGACACGTACGAGTGGCAGACTGCGCAGCAGCCCGACGGGTCGGGGGGCAACCCCGTGGGCACCGGGCCAACCATCAGCGTAAAGCCGGCCGTGACGACCCTCTACGAGGTGACCGGCTACAAGGGCGAAGGGTGTTCGGATACCAAGTCGGTACTCGTGATCGTGGAACAGGCAGACATTCCGCTCAGTAACTGGATCGTGTGCGAAAGCCTGCCGGGCGAACCCCCGCGGGTTGAAAACCTGTACGCAACCGGCGCCTACACCTACACCTGGTCCTGGACCGACCCGTTCACCAATGCCAGGCGGACGGCCACCGGCGAGACGCTGCCCGTGAGCCAGGACGACCTCTCCCCCGGCGCACCCACCAAGTACGTGGTGACCGGCCTGAACAAGGCCGGCGACTGCCCCAGCCGCGACAGCGTGCTGGTGTACCGGGTGCCTTCCGACTACATTCGCGTAGCTACGCCCCGCATCCGGATCTGCAAAGGCCAGACGGCCCAGATCCAGGCGTTCGGCGCCACTGACGACGCGTACTACTACTCGGCCCTCAGCAGCACGGGTGAGTACAGCGGCGGCTTCTTCCGGGGTACCCTCCAGGTGTCGCCGGCGCAGACGACCACCTACCGCATCGCGTCCGCTTTCGTGTGTACCAATGAAGAAACCGTGGTGGTGGAGGTAGACGCCGTGGATGCCGGCACCGACGTGAGCGTCTGCCAGGGTGACCGCGTGCAGTTGCAGGCCATGTATACCTCGGGGAAGGTCACCAGAGATTGCCGGAAACCAGAGTATTACGGCCTGGAACTCATTGAGTGGAACCCCGAAGCCCCCGCCCCGGGACAGGCCGTGCCCGTCACGACGCTCAACCGCACCACCCGGCGCATCAGCGCCCCGCTCAACATCGGGTTTCCCTTCCAGTTCTACTGCAATACCTACAACACCTTTTACATCGCTTCCAGCGGCTTTCTCACGTTCGACGCCGGCAACACGGGCACCAGCCCGCAGCCCGTCACCACGAGTACGCGCAACAACCTGGTGGCCCTGGCCTGGGCCGACCTCGACCCCACGCAGGGCGTCATCAGCTACTTTACCACCGGCACGGCGCCCAACCGGCGGCTCGTGGTCACGCTCGACAACGTGCCCATGGTCAACAGCCCTTTCCTGTTTTCGTCGCAGGCCATCCTCCACGAGACCACCAACGAGATCGAGATCCACATCACCAGGATCAGCTTCGGCGCCATGCATTCGGTGGGCATCAAAGGCGTCCTGGGTACGCCCGGCCTGCCCGTACCCGGCCGCGACCTGAGCACCATTTCGGCCTCCCACGAAGCGTACCGGTTTACCCCGCCCCGCCAGGCCCTGCGCTACGCCTGGTCGCCGGCCGCCGGCCTGAGCAGCCCCAACGGGGCCAGTACCAACGTGGCGACGAACCTGCCGGGCGAATACCAGTACGTGGTGACCGCCTTCAACGGGGCCTGTTCCACCACCGACACCGTGCGGGTGACCGTCAATGCGCGGCCGGAGCTGGCCCTTTCGGCGAACCAGGAAATCTGCTACGGCAAGCAGACCGTGCTGACCGCCGACGTGACTTCGGCCCGGAACGTGGAATACTTCTACGAGTGGTACCCGGCGGCGGGCCTCGACAAGACGCAGGGCCCCCGGGTGACGGCCAACCCCGAAAAGACGACCTGGTACAAGGTGCGGGCCATCAACGGATTTGGTTGCATTGACATTGACTCGGTGCTCGTGACGGTGAACCAACTGCCCAAAATCGTGCTCAAACAAAAGGACATGACCGTGTGCCGGAACGCCGAGGTGCAACTGGAAATAAACCCCGACAGCAGCCAGGCGCTGCCCGCCTCGTACGTATGGAGCTGGCAGGACGCCGACGGCACGGACCGGACGGCCAACGCCCCCGGCCTGACGGTGCGTCCGCAGCGCACCACGACCTACGTGGTAAAGGGCACCGACGGGAAGAACTGCGAAAACGCGGCCCGCCTCACGGTGACCGTGCCCGAATCGTCGCTGCAAGTGCTTACCGCGCCCAATGATTCCCTATGCCTGGGCGAGACGTTTACCCTCACGGCTTCCGGCGCCCTGGCGACCGGGGACGACGCCTACGCGTGGCAACTGCCCGACGGCACCACGCACCGGCAGGCCACCCTCACGCAACGGCCCACCGCGCCCGGGACATACGTCTACAAAGTGACTGCCGAGGACACCTGCCGTAACCTCACCACCCGCGAAGTGCGCATCGTCGTTCACGCGCTGCCGAAAGTAGTGGCAACCCCCGCCGAAACGGCCGTTTGCGCCGGCTCGGCCACCGAACTGTCGGTGGACCCCGCCAGCACGGCCACCCGCTACACCTGGACCACCCTCGACGGCACGCCCCTCGGCACGGAACGCAGGCTGCTGGTCAAACCAGCGGCGACGACCGAGTACGTCCTCACCGGCACGGACGGCTACGGCTGCCCGGGCGGCGACACGGTGCGGGTGACCGTCAACCCGTTGCCCGTGGTGACGGCATCGCGGGACAAGAACATCTGCGCGGGCGAATTTGCCGACCTGCGGGCCGGGGGCGCCGCCAGTTACCAGTGGACCGACGGCACGACGGCCCTGGGCACCGGCGACAGCCTCCGCGTGACGCCGGCCCGGACCACCACGTACGTTGCCACCGGCACGAATGCCAACGGCTGCTCCGATACGGCCCGCGTGACGGTGACGGTGCGGGGGCTCTTTACCTCGCCCGACACGGCCATCTGCGCCGGTGACTTCGTCCAACTGCGGGCCGGCATCGGCTATGACCGCTACCGCTGGTCGTCGGCCGGCCTGGCCGACCTGGAGGGCGACAGCGTGAAGGTACGGCCCGCCGCCACCACTACGTACGCCCTTGCGGCGTTTGCCCCCGGCTGCAACGCCACGGGAGCGGTACGGGTCACGGTGGTGCCCCTGCCCGTCGTGGACCTGGGCCCCGACACGCTCATCTGCGAAGGCGAAACGGTGACTTTGCGGGCGGCGCCCGGCGGGGCACGCTACCGCTGGACGTACGTCACGAACGGCGACATCCTCAGCCATTCGACCGACTCCCTGCTCCGGGTCGGGGCCCCGGGCGTGTACGCGGTGGAGGTGTTCAACCGCCTGGGCTGCCCGGTAACCGACACGGTGCGCCTGGCCGCGTGCAGCGACATTGGCGAGAAGTACCCGCTCTACATTCCCAACATCATCACCGTCAACAACGACGGCTACAATGACACCTGGACCGTGAAGAACCTGGACAAGTACGGCAACAACCGGCTGGTGATCTCCAACCGCTGGGGGCACGAGGTGTACCGCGTCAGCAACTACCGCAACGAGTGGCAGGGCGACGGGCAAGTCAACGGCGTGTACTTCTACCAGCTCTGGCTCGAAAAAGGCAACCGCGTGTACAAGGGCTGGATTCACGTGCAGCGGTAAGAGCATCCCAACCAAAAAAGAATTCATAACTTCACCCTCATTCACTACCCGGAACCAATGCGCATTTTAATCGGCTACTGCCTCTTTTTCCTCCTCCTGGCGCTGATGAGCTGCCAAACGAAGGAAGATACCCCTCCCATTTCCCCGGTGCCGGTCATTGCCTTCAAGGGTTTGACCAAACACACTTCATTGCCTTTTGGGCCGCAAAACAACCTTGTCAATGACAGTGTGAACCTGGTCATTGACTACCAGGACGGCGACGGCGACCTGGGCTATACTTCGGAAGAAGTGGATAACCTCGTGAACCAGTACGGGGCGGGTGGAGTGGATGACAGACGCATCTACAATTACTACCTCGAATTAGAAAAGAAAGTAAACGGTGTGTTTAGACCAGTTCTATATCCTACCCCAGGCATCACTTTTTGGGGCATCTTCCCCAGGGTTGAATTGGCTAACGCAGCATACAATTATCCAAACTCCCCATATCCTTTCAGGATTCGAACGTTTCCTCCTCACCGCGGGGAAATCACGTACCGGTTCCGGATTGAAGCTCCCATTGACCAATCGCCCGGCTACGCCCAGGTGGGTGATACCCTCCGGGCCCACGTGCAAATTGCCGACCGGGCCCTGAACGTGAGCAATACGATCCAGACGCCGGAATTCATCTACGCGAAATAACGCCCCCCGCACTACCGTCCGGGCCGGTACTTTGCCAGGCCCCCGCAACCCAACTTGCGGGGGCTTTTTTTATTGCCGTTTCTCCCGCTTCCCGGAACCTTACCGGGCCGTTTTGGTTATCCTTAGGTACCTCTTTCCCTATCGGAATGTCGGATAAAATCCTCCAAAAACTGGAAATTCTGGCTGACGCGGCCAAGTACGACGTGTCGTGTTCTTCGAGTGGCAGCAAACGGCCCAACGACAAGAAGGGCCTGGGCAACACCAACGGCATGGGCATCTGCCACACCTACACCGAAGACGGCCGCTGCGTGTCGCTGCTCAAAATCCTGCTCACCAACCACTGCATTTTCGACTGCGCCTACTGCGTGTCGCGCCGGAGCAACGACGTGCAACGGGCGGCCTTCACGGTGGACGAAGTGGTGAACCTGACCATGCACTTCTACCGGCGCAACTACATCGAGGGCCTGTTTCTGAGTTCGGGCATTTTCAAAAACCCCGACCACACGATGGAACGCCTGGTGCGGGTTGCCAAAAAGCTGCGCACCGAACACGGTTTCAACGGGTACATTCACCTCAAATCCATTCCCGGCGCCAGCGATGACCTGATGCGGGAAGCGGGCCTGTACGCCGACCGCCTGAGCGTAAACGTGGAGTTGCCCTCCGAACTGAGCCTCAAGATGCTGGCTCCCGAAAAGAGCACGGCCGAGATCATCAAGCCCATGACGTTCATCCGGAAGGCCATCGAGGAGAACCGCAATGAATTGCAGGTGTTCCGGAAGGCGCCGCAGTTCGTGCCGGCCGGCCAGAGCACCCAGATGATCATCGGCGCCTCGCCCGAGACCGACCGGCAGATCATGCAGCAGGCCGAAGGGCTCTACCAGGGCTTCGGCCTGAAGCGGGTGTACTACTCGGCCTACGTGCCGGTGCTCGCCGACGGGCGGCTGCCCGGCCTGCACACGCTGCCGCCCGTGCAGCGCGAAAACCGGCTCTACCAGACCGACTGGCTCCTGCGCTTCTATGGCTTTAAGGCCGACGAAATCCTGGACGACCAGCACCCCAACCTGGAAACCGACATTGACCCCAAGCTCTCCTGGGCGCTGCGCAACCTGCACCTCTTTCCCGTGGACGTCAACGCGGCCGACTACGCGATGATCCTGCGCATTCCCGGGCTGGGCGTGAAGTCGGCCAAGAAGATCGTGGCGGGGCGGCGCTTCGGTCCGTTGTCGCTGGAGCACCTGCGGCAGTTCGGCGTGGCCCTCAACCGGGCCAAGTTCTTCCTGGTGTGCACCGGTTGGAACGGCTACCGCCGCGACTGGGACCCGTTGCAGATCAAACGGCAGATCGTGAGCAGTGCCGCCAGGGCCGGCACGGGGCAACTGAGCCTTTTTTGAGATGTGAGATGTGAGACGGATTGGGAAGTTGCG
>CADCTQ010000693.1 GCA_902805615.1 uncultured Cytophagales bacterium | reverse complement strand
CCAGCAGGGCAGGGGTGAGGCGGCCCAGGGCGGCCGGCTGCGCGTTGAGGAATTCCGTGCGAAACTTGCCCTTGCTGATGGCCGCCCGGGCGGAGACCCGGTGGCCGGCTTCGGACAAAAAGGCTTTCAGGAACTTGCCGCCGAAGGTGGGAAACGATTCGAGGAAGAGTACGTTCAGCAGGCGCCTGGGCGTGACGCGGAAGGGAATTTTTTCGGCACCGGGCCGCCGGGTGCCGGCGCGGCTCTCCAGGTGGAACACGAACGGCCCCGTTTCTTTGGGGGTGGCGCTGAGGGTGAAGCGTTCCGTGGCGCCGGGTGCCACGGTTACCGAATCGAGGCCCTTGCCGAAGCCGGCCAGCCGCAACTGCACCGCCGCGTCCGAAGCGTTCCGGTATTCCCCCTGCACCACCAGGGCTTCGCCCAGGGCCACTTCCTCCGTCCAGTGGGCCGCCGACCAGCCGGCGCCGGGGGCCGTGAGGTGCGGCACTGCCCGCACCGAATCGAGCAAAGACAACTGGTACCCGGGCAAGCCGTGGCCGAGCAGGTGCACGGTGCGCAGGCCGGGCTGCCGGCGCCGCAGTTCACCCGGGCCGGACACCCATTGCACGGGCGTACCGGCGAGGGTTCCGGCCAGGCTGCTGTCGGTGGTCCACACCGAAGGTTCTCCCGGCAGGGCGGCCCGCACGGCCCGGAGCGAATCGGCCGGGGCCCCGGGGGTGAGCAGGACGGCCACCTGGGGGTTGATGG
Organism: uncultured Cytophagales bacterium; assembly: GCA_902805615.1. Lineage (GTDB taxonomy): Bacteria > Bacteroidota > Bacteroidia > Cytophagales > 172606-1 > CADCTQ01. Next base: position 5,156 of record CADCTQ010000693.1, on the reverse strand, counting down.
CGACGCGGTAGGAGGGGCGGGCGGCCAGCAGCGCCAGGGCGGCCACGGCCAGCAGCACCGCCGCCAGCCGTCCGGCCAGCCGCCGGCGGTCGGAACGCCGCAACTCCTGCCAAACGAGCAGCACGGCCAGCAGGCCAAGCACGATGTAAAGCAATAGGCTCATGCGTAAGGGTTTAGAAGAGGCGCCGCCCGGCAACGATTCGCAAACCTGCGATAACCTTACGCCCCGGCGGAAGCGCCCCGTTTTACTTTTTAATTCTACCCCTCAACCAACTCCTTTGTAAATCAATTGACGATGGAAAGTTGATAATTGAAAATGACTCACCCGCCTGCCTTGCAATGATTATTGTACGCTCACGTTATTTTCTATTTTCCATTTACTACCCGCCGGATGCCGATGAAAACCCGCCTGTACTTCCTGTTGCTGACCGGCCTGCTGGCCGCCTGCCGCCCCGATGAAACGGCCGTACGCGAAAAGACGCCCGTGACCGGCCACTGGCGGAGCACCGGCACCACCCGTTCGTTCTACTCCGACGGCGTCCTCACCGACCGGGAAGCCGCCGGCCCGTCCACCCCCGAAACGTACCATTTCGCCGACGACGGCACTTGCGTACTCCGCCAGGGCGACGATTCGTTCGCCATCCGGGGCCACTGGCAGTACGACGCCGGCCGCCGCCAACTTACCCTCCGGACCCCGGGCGGCGAAACCCTCCACTGGACGGTAACCGCCGTCAGCGCCAACCGCCTCGTCCTCTTGCAGGTCGAGCAAATTCCCTTCCCCGGCCACATCGGGCGCCTCGAAGCCGTCACGGAGCTCGTGGCCCAATGATCCGGTGTCCGTCGTGAATGCACGGGTGCGCCACCGCGGAACCCGGACCCGGAATGGCATAAAGATATTCCCCGGACCCGTCCTGCGTATCCCTATCTGTCCTGCTGCCTTCCAGGGAATCGTTGAATTACAGCATCGTTGAATGAGGGGAAGTCATAGAAGAATCAAAAGCAAGTCATCCCCCTATCCCCTTCGCTTACGCACAAGCCAACCCACAAGGGGGACCGCGTACCCATCAAACGCGAATAACCCTTGCTGCGGGAGTGGTGGGTACGCAGAACTACGTTCGGTACGTTCGGCTCACGCCTCCGTACCCTTGTGCGGCTGGTAGTGGGTCAGGGAAGGGGGCAGGGGGATGACTTCCTGCAAATCCATGCCACTGTTCCCTGATTTTAAATAGTGTCCACCCCTCAAGTATTGGATTACCAGGTCGTTGAATTGCGCAATCACCGCCCGATGCAGCCTCGCCATCAAGCAATCATTTAATCACTGATTTCATCAAGGTACAGTTCGCCCAGGCGGCTGCCCGAACGGGTCAGGGCTTGCGGCGTGCGTTGGGCCGGGGGCAGCACCCACCAGAAGGCCGCCTGCACGGCCGCCACGCACCCGGTACATTCCCCGGTCTTTTTCGCTTTTGCCTCCCCGATCAGTTGGCGCAACGCCCGGAGGGCCGGCAGGTAGCGGCCCGGCTGCCGGATGGCTTCCGCCCCCAACTCAATACCCGCCTTTTCGAGCCGGCCCACGTCGGCACCCGACAACGGGTTGCCGCTTTGCAGCTGTGCCAGCACCGGCACGGCTTCCCGCACGGCCGGAAAAGAAAGGTCCGGCTCGTATTCCCGCCGGTTCCGGGGCTGACCGATCTTGTCGAGTTCGCCCGTCAGGCGTTTTTCCCCCGGCTTGAGGGGCGGCGGCTCGAAGCCCGTTTTGGCGACGTACGCCCGGGAGCTTTGCTGCACTTCCTTGAGGAGCTTGAGGGCCCGGTATTCGTAGGGCAGGGCTTCCCGCGGCCGGTAGGTACGCAGGCGCAGTTCGGCTTCCCACATCTGGGCGAGGCACGCTTTGAGTTTCGTTTTCACGGCCGGCTCCAGGAACGTGGCTTCTTCGGATTCGTCGTGGGCGTGCACGAAGGCTTCCAGGCCCTGCATGGCGTCGGCGTGGTCGTGGCCGTCGCCGTCGAAGTGGCCGCTCTCCACGATTTTCTCCTGCCCGGCAATTTCCCCGATCATGTCTTCAAACTCTTCGCCGAGGAACTTGCCGTACCGCAGGCGCAGCACTTTCTGGTCAATGCCGGTGGCGTTGCTCCGCGCCTTGAACGCCTCCGCAGTGAGCTTCGGCCTTTCCTTCAGGAGCTTTTCGGTGTCAATGATGATCTGCCGCTGGCTGCGGAAGTATTCGGGCACCGGGTTGATGCCCATCGTCATGGCGTCGGCCAGGGTCACCTGGGCCGTGTCGGTGAGCGAAATGATGTACATGTCCGACCGGGTGGCCTGGGCGTGGTTGTCGAGGGCTTCCACGTAGAAGTACAACTCGTCGCCCGGCGCCATGTCCATGGCCTCCAGTTGCAGCCCCTTCGCCAGACCCGCTTCCCGCTGGAACTTCTCGAAAGGCGTGCCCAGCCCGATCTTCTCCTCGCGGAACTTGACGGCCTCGCCCGAACCTTTGGCGACAGTCGCCACCAGCCAGGCGCTTTGCAGGCCGTAGTCGTCCCGCAATTGCACCCGCACGTGCACGTGCAGGGGTCGTCCGTAGTCAATCGCCACGTAGGGTTCCGGCGCGGTGACCGTCACCACCGGCGGGGCGTCCGGCACGGCTTCCAGGCGGTAGTAGTCCGACCGTTCGTCGTTCAGCCGGATTTGGTAGATGCCGTTTTCGACCACCGTCCGGCCGGCCGTCCAGGCGTCGCCGGCCCGTTGCAGGGGCAGCACGTCCCGGTCGTTGAACACCAGGGCCACCCGTTCGGCGGGAACGTCCGTCCGGATCTGCCACTGCACGCGGCTGCCGGCTTCGGCCGTAATGTCGGGTGCGGACTGCGTGCGGTTAGGCCGCCCGGTGTAGCCGGGCGGGGCAACCGCAACGGCCAGGCTGCGAATCCGGGGTTTGGCCGGCAAAGAGGCGTTGCGGAAAGGGTCCGGCAACGACGCCGAAGGGGCAAAAAGCGCATCCTCCGGGGCCGGAACGGGCCACCCCAGCACGGCCGCGGCAACCAGCCCGCCCCCCAGCAAAGCCAGCAGGTGCGGCCGGTGCGGTACCCGGGTCGCCGGCCGGACGTCCGTTTCGCGCAGGGCGGCCAGGAGGCGGCCGGTTTGCATCCGTTCGAGCAGCGAAAGTTCACCGGCCGGCTTGAGCAAGAGGTGCGTGCTTTCTTCTAGGGACGGGAAAAGGGCGTTGAGGTGCCTTGCCACGCCGGGGGCATTTACCCGGTAGGGTTTAACCCAAAGCACCGCCAATGCCCACCCGGCCAGGAACGCCGGGATGCCGGCTCCCCACGCCCCGTCGAGCCACCGGTAGGCGGGGGCACCCACGAGCAGGGCCACGCCGAGGGCGGGCAACGCCAGCACCAGCGTGCCGCGCCACTGCCGCCGCCGCCGGATCGTATCCAATAGTGCAATGCCTTCCGTTGGGGTCATGCCGTTGCTTTTTTTAGAGGTTGCGTCTGCCGGCGGTGCGAAAGCAGGCGTTCCAGCCCGAACAGCAGCGCGGCGGCCAGCAGGAGCGGCTCCCGGAGGTCCACGCCGTTCTGCTTTTCGGGCCGCGCCGCTTTCCGTTTGACGTACCGCGGCAACAGTTGCCGGGCGTCCACCAGCCGCCGGTCCGGGGGTTGGATTTGGGGAATACGCCCCGCCGGGGAAAAGGGTTCGTTCAGCAAAGCCAGCAGGGCTTCGGGAAACGCTTCGCTCCAGGCCAGGTCGTTCCACTGCGGGTCGAAGCGGCCGGAGAAATGGTACACTTTTCCGGCCTCGCCCGGTTCGACCGTCAGCACGGGCTGGCCGTAGCCGTCGCGCCACAGCGGTACGCCCGGGGAGGCGGCGGTAAAGCGGCGGTACACGCGCAAGGGCCGGGCGGTTGCCAGCGGCCATTGCAGCCAGGAATTCACGTCGCGGGCCGAGTCGGCGCGGGGGTAGCGGAACGTCGTGCGGGACCGGGGCTGCCCGGCCGGCAGCGGTTCATGGGAAAGCCAGAACACCCAGTCCGCGGCGGGAGGCACGGCGTCGGGCCGCGTGACGGTTTGCACGGCCATTTTCCGGCCGGTGAAGCGGGCCACGGCCCCGGCGGCGGCCCGTACGTACCGGGCGTCGGTGCGGTAGGCCGGTGGGTAGTAGATCACGAGGCGGGTGGTCCCCGTGTCGGCGCGCACGGGCTGGCCGTCGGCCCACTGCACGGCGGGCAGCCCGTGCGCCCGGCTCACCCGCCAGGCGCCGCCGCCCGGACCGGGATATTGGCCGGGCGCAAGGGGCAGGGAGGTTGTGCGCATCGCGTTGCCTGCCGGACGGCTCTCCCGCCAAACCACGCGCAGGCTGTCGGCGGGGGTCAGGAAGACGGCCAGCACGGCGCGGCCAACCGAGTCACCCGGCGGGAAGGTGAGCCACTTGAGGTCGAGGGCCACGGCGGGCCGTTCACCCCGCAGGGCCGCCAGCCGTTCCCCCGTGAGCAGGTACACCGACGTGCCGCCGGGCAGCCGCGCATCGGCCGCCCGGAGGAGGTCCCAGTAGTTGCCGGCCGGTCCTGCCGGTGCTTCTCCAACGCCTGCGCCCGGCGCGACGGGCGGGAACCCTTCCGTGAACCAACGGAGTTCCCGGGCCGGGCCCGCCAGGCTGTCGAGGGTGCGGCGGACGAGACCCGTCGTGTCGCGCAGGGGTTCGCGCAGTTCGGGGCTTACCAGCACCCAGGCCCGTTGGGTTTCGGGCCGCAACGCGTGCCACCGCGGACCGGCGAGGCCCAGGCCCAGCAGCGCCAGCACCAGGCAGCGGAGCAAGAGCAGCCCGGCTTCCGTGAGCCGCAGGTTGCTCATGCGCCGGCTCTGCGTCTCGCGCAGCAACGCAATGCTGCCCACCTTGATGCGCCGGCCCCTTTTCCGGTTCCACAGGTGAATGGCAACCGGCACGGCCAGGCCCAGCAGTGAAAGGAGCCAGAAGGGTTGCAGGAAAAACATGGCTGGGAAGGAGGGTATGAAGTGGTTAGTGGTTCATTATCAGTGGTTCATCGCATTCAAATCCGGGCTTCTGTTCGGTATTGCATTCCCTAATCCTGTTCATCCCTTCATCCTGAAAATCCTGATACTCTTTCCCGCAGGAAGGCCCGCAGGGCGTCGTCGAGGGGTTGGTCGGTG
>CADCTQ010000692.1 GCA_902805615.1 uncultured Cytophagales bacterium | reverse complement strand
AGCAGCGTGCTGAACGCCGAAATGCCCGTGGTTACCCAGATCGGCCTGGCAAAAGCCGTCAGTGCCCCCCTGTTGCAACCTGACGGCAGCTACCTGGTGACCTACACCCTGAACGTAGCCAACCTGGGCAACGTACCCCTCACCGGCGTGCAGGTAGAAGACGACCTGGCGGCTGCCTTCCCGGCGCCTGCCACGTTCACCATCATCAGCGGCGTGGTGTTTACGGGGACGCTGGTGGCCAACGCCGGGTACAACGGCACCACCGACAAAGCGCTGCTCGCCCCCGAAAGCACCCTGGAAATCGGCGCTACCCATACGATTGCCTTTACCCTGAACCTGAAGCCCCATGGCGCCCCCGGGCCCTTCTACAACACGGCCATTGCAACGGGCAAAGGTCCGGACGGCACCGAAACGAAGGATACCTCGACGGCGGGCACCAAGCCGGACCCCGACGACGACGGCAACCCGGGCGAAGAAATACCGACGCCGGTAGACCCGCAGCCGAACCCGGTCATCGGCATTGCCAAGGCGGCGGGCACTCCCGTGCGCCAGGCCGACGGCAGCTACCGGGTGACCTATACCTTCGTGGTGCGCAACTACGGCAACACGCCCCTGGCCAACGTGCAGGTGACCGACAACCTGGCCAGGACCTTCGCGGCACCGGCCACGTTTAAGATTGCCACGGCACCGGCGGCTACCGGCACCCTGGTCGCCAACGCGGCCTTCAACGGCGCGAATAACGTGAACCTGCTCAACGGTGCGCAGAGCACGCTGGCGGTGGGCGAGGCCGACACGATCTCCGTAACGGTAGACTTCAAAGCCAACGGCGCGGATGGTCCTTTCCTGAACACGGCCCTTGCGACGGCAACCAGCCCGGACAATATCCCGACCAAAGACACCTCGACCCTGGGCACCAATCCCGACCCGAACGACAACGGCACGCCCGACGACCCGAACGAAAACGTTCCGACGCCGGTTGAACTGCCCGAGCACCCGGTCATCGGCATTGCGAAGGCTGTAGCCGAGCCGGTGCTGCTGGATGACGGTTCGCTGGAAGTAACCTACACGATTAAGGTGAAGAACCTGGGCAACGTATCCCTGTCGGCGGTACAGGTGACCGACAGCCTGCCCGCTACCTTCCCCGAGCCGGTTACCTTCAACCTCAGCGGCCCCGTGGTGACCACTGGCAGCCTGCTGGCCAACGCCTCCTTCGACGGCGTGGGCAACCGGGAACTGCTGGTAGACTCCGGCAGCACCCTGGCCCCGGAAGATTCGGCGACCATCACTTTCACGGTGCGGGTGTGGCTCAACCGTACCGAGCAAACCGAGTTCTTCAACTCGGCCATCGCCAGGGCCGAGGGCCCGGCGGGCGGCAAAACGACCGACGTCTCGATGGTGGGTACCAACCCCGACCCGAACGAGAACGGCGACCCGACCGAAAACGGGGAAAACGTGCCGACGCCCGTGATCCTTGACCCGCTGATTATCCCTAAGGGGTATTCACCCAACGGTGACGGCGTGCACGATACCTTCTACATCCGGGGCCTGACCCGCCTGACGGCCGACGTGCTGATCTACAACCGCTGGGGCAACCTGGTGTACGAGCAGCGCAACTACCAGAACAACTGGAACGGCCACAGCAACACCGGCCTGCGGGTGAACAGTGAACTGCCCGACGGTACCTACTACTACATCATCAAACTGAATGACAACCGGAAGTTTGCGGGCTACCTGACCCTGGCCCGGTAAAGCGGCAGCCCCCGCGGTGCCGTAGCGCCGCGGGGGCTCCCCTCCCACCCAAGCATCCTCACCCCCGAATCATACGACTATGCATAAGAAATTTACCCTCCTCTTCGTGTTCGGGCTGCTGGCAACCCTCCACGTGCGGGCCCAGCAAGACCCCATGTATTCGCAGTACATGTTCAACATGCTGGCCATCAACCCGGCCTACGCCGGCAACCGCGAGGTGCTGAGCATCACCGGCCTGTACCGCCGCCAGTGGGCGGGCTTCGAAGGCGCCCCGGTTTCGCAGACCCTCTCGGCCGACATGCCGCTCCAGAACAAAACCCTGGGCCTGGGCATCCAGATGTACAACGACCAGCTGGGCGTGATGCGCAACACCGGCGCCTACGCCAGCAGCGCGTACCGGCTCCGGCTGTCGAAGGGTACGCTTGCCTTCGGCATGCAACTGGGCGTTACCCAGTTTTCGGGCGACCTCACCTCGGTGTTCCTCGGCGACGACCGGCCCGACCAGGCGTTTGCCCAGAACGTGGTTTCCTGGCTGCCCAACGTGGGCACGGGGCTGTTCTACAGCACCGACCGCTTCTACATCGGCGCCTCGGTGCCGCACATGCTCAAGAACCGCCTCAACCGGGGCGAATACACCCTGGAAGTAGACCAGCGGGCCGCCCAGTACCGCCACCTGTTCGTGAGTTCGGGCTACGTGTTCGACCTCTCGCCCAGCGTGAAGCTCAAGCCGGCCCTGCAACTGAAGACCGTGGGCGGCGCCCCGCTGCAACTGGACGTGAACGCCAACGCCTGGTTCTACGACCGCTTCGCCGTGGGCCTCTCCTACCGCACCGGCGACGCCGTGCTGGGCATGGTGGAGTTCCAGGTGAACAACCAGTTCCGCCTCGGCTACGCCTACGACTACACGCTTTCCGAACTCACCCGCTACAACTCGGGCAGCCACGAACTGATGCTCCGCTACGAACTCGGCTTCCGCCGCGACCGGATCATCTCCCCGCGCTACTTCTAAGAAAATCATCACTTTACATGCGTAGCAACCAAGCATTATGAACCGTAACCTACTCCTCTCCATCCTGCTGCTGCTCACCTCCTGGGGAGCCTTTGCGCAGGAAGCGAGTTTGCGGATGAAACTTGCCAATAAAAAATACGACCGGCTGGCCTACGCGGCCGCCATTCCGCTGTACCAGGACGTGCTCCGGCACGAACCGGGGAACCTGAAGGCCCTGGTGAACCTGGCCGACAGTTACCAGAAGGTGAAAGACACCCGCAACGCCGAACGCCTGTACGCCGACATTGTCAAGCGCAACGATGCCCCCCAGGAAGCCTACCTGCACTACGCCCAGGTCCTGGCCGAGAACAACAAGTACGAAAGCTCCCGGGAGTGGTTCCTGCGGTACGAAGAGGCCCGCCGCGCCGACAAGCGCAGTGAACGCTTCGCCCGGTCCTACGCCACGCTGGGCAACTTCTTCGCCGACTCGGTGTACTACGCCGTCTACTACACGTCGCTCAACTCGGGGTATTCGGAGTTCGGGCCGGCGTACTACAAAGGCGGCCTGGCTTTCGCCTCGTCGCGGCCCCGCGGCAACGCCGTGCGCCGGATCTACGAATGGGACCAGTCGCCCTTCCTCGACCTGTACTTCGCCCCCGACACCACCCTCATCAAGGAGGAAAGCATGGAGCAGCGCCCCGGCTACGCCCCCCGCCTGGTAAAGACTTCCGGCAGAGCCTACCGGTTCAACGACGACGACACGCCGCCCACGGCCAACGATTCGCCCACGCTGGGCTACACGGGCAGCGTAGTCACCAAAGACTCCGTGCAGCGCGACGCCAGAGGCGCCACCGAAGCTTTCCCGCTGGCCGGCGACCTCAACTCCAAGTTCCACGAGGGACCGATGTCGTTCTTCCCCGGCGGCGACTCGGTGATCTTTACCCGCAACAACTTCGTATCCGGCAAGGCGGGCAAGAGCGCCGACGGTACCAACAAACTCAAGCTGTACACGGCCCGCCAGAAAGACGGCAAGTGGACGGCCGTTACCGAACTGCCCTTCAACAACAGCGAATACTCGGTGGGCCACCCGGCCCTTTCGCCCGACGGCAAGCGCCTGTACTTCACCTCCGACATGCCCGGCGGCTACGGCGGCACGGACCTCTACGTGAGCACCTGGGCCGACGGCAAGTGGAGCAAGCCCCTCAACCTGGGCAACACCATCAACACGGAAGGCAACGAGATGTTTCCCTTCGTGGCCGCCGACGACGAACTGTTCTTCTCCTCCGACGGCCTGGGCGGCCTGGGCGGCCTCGACATCTTCCGGGCCAAGCTCGGCAACGGCCAGGCCGAGTACGTAGCCAACATGAGCTTCCCGATCAACTCCCGCAAGGACGACTTCGGCATCATCGTGGACAAGGCGCAGCGCAGCGGCTACTTCGCCTCCAACCGCAAGCGCGGCCAGGGCGACGACGACATCTACCGCTTTACTTACACGCCGCCCCTCAACCTGCGCCTGGAAGGCATCGTGCTCTGGGCCGGCACCGAAATTCCGGTTGACAGCGTGGACATCCAGTTCAAGGAAATTGACAATCTGCTGGGCAAAGCATTCACGCCCGAAGACGGCAAGTTCCGCTTCAACAACATCCGCACCGGGAAGCAGTACGAGGTGGTGGCCAGCAAGCCCGGCCTGCGCGGCCAGATTGCGGGCGTCAGCACGGAGGGCGTACCGGCCGGCGGCGTGGTGTACGTGAAAATTTACATGGACAAGGACCTGTTCTTCGCCCTCGACGGCACGGTGATCAACCGCACCCGCAGCAACCCGGTGATCGGCGACACGGTGACGCTCCGCAACCTGACCACCAAGGAGAATCTCATTACGATCACCGACCAGTTCGGGCGGTTCCACTTCGAACTGGAGCCGGGCAACCAGTACGAGGTGAGCGGCAAGGAAGGCACCATCAAGACCAACACCGTGGGCCTGACCACGCAGGGCAAAACGGAATCGGAAGTGTTTACGGCCCTGCTCTACCTCAATGAGCCCAACGAATGCGAAACCGTGCGGATGAAGTTCTTCGTGCCCAACATTTACTACGACCTCGACAAGCACAACATCCGGACGGATGCGGAAAAGACGCTGGAGCACGTGCTGAAGCTGATGAATGACTTCCCCGAGATCAAGATGGAACTGGGTGCGCACACCGACAGCCGGGCCAGCAAGGCCTACAACGTGGCCCTCTCCAAGAACCGCGTGGAAGCGGCCATGAAGTGGCTCGTGGCCCACGGCATTGACCGCAACCGGTTCACGTTTGCGTTCTACGGCGAAGAAAAACTGGTGAACAGCTGCGGCGACGGCGTGTACTGTCCCGAGAACGAACACCAATACAACCGCCGCACCGAGTTCAACGTGATCCTGAACGGCGAAAACATTGCCCGCAAGATTTGCAAGTAAGCCGGGAGGCCGGAGATGTTGGATGGAAGATGTCAGACGGGAGACAATGCACTAACGTAAATTTTCCGGCAAGGCTATAGGTTATCGTTTTAATGAAAGGGCACCGGCGGTTTAACTGCTGGTGCCCCTTTCGTTTGTTGATACGGTCCAGCATTATTGTCACTATGCATACGTTCACGATGCATGAAGGGCAAACCAGTCCCGCAGGGACGAGACACCCTGTACGGCAATAGACTTGTTCGTCTTTGGTTTTGGAGGAGATGCGCCGTTCTATCGGAGAACCACCCCTGTCCCCTCCTCCATCAAGGCTACGATTAGGACACTTTTGCAGAAGATTCATAAAAGGCCATTCAGAGCCGTCAGTGGGACACTGACGGCGGCGTGAGGATCTTCATAAGCGTTGTTCCGGGCCGTGGTCAGTGTCGCTGCTGCCGTGGTCAGTGTCTTCACTGACCACTTTTAGCCCATTCCCAAAATGTGTCCTAATCGTAGCCTCCATCAAGGAGGGGCCGGGGGTGGTCTTCTCCCGACCCTCATGTTCATCGGTGTCAAACCTGCTTTATCAAGACACTCCTTTTCAAAAACCAGTGGCTGAACTCACCGATTTCATCCAATCCCACGTAACCATCGGCGGGGAAGACCTGCGGCAGATCACGTCGTGCTTCGCGTCGCGGCGCCTCAAAAAGAACAAGCACCTGCTCCGGCAGGGCCAGGTGGCTTCGGAATTCATTTTCATCCGGCAGGGCGGGCTGCGCATCTACGCCCCGTTTGCCGGCCGCGAAGTCACCGGCTGGATTGCCTTTGAAGGCGAGTTTTTCGCCGAACTGGGCAGCCTCAAAACGCAGCAGCCCAGCCGGTTCAGCATCCAGGCCATGGAAGACACCGAAGTCCTGTGCATCAACCACCTGGCGATGGAGAAGCTGTACAAAGCTTACCCGGCCTGGCAGGAGTTTGGGCGAAAAGTTTGGGAGACCGCCTTCACGAGAGTCGTGGAAGGCATCATGGCCCACCAGACCCTGACGGCCGAAGAACGGTACGCGCAGCTGCTGACCCGGTCGGACCTGGTGCAACGCGTTCCCCTCAAGCACCTGGCGTCTTTCCTGGGCGTCACGCCCACTTCGCTGAGCCGGCTGCGGGGCAAGCGGCGGTAAGGCCGTTGTTGCCATTTGGCAAGTTTTGCCGTCTTTGCGGCCGGTACTTTTGCCGAAAACAAGCGCATGAAAGCAACCCGCGTGCTGTTTCCGCTGGCCCTTGCCGGGCTGGCGCAGTGGTTTTTCGGCAACCTCTACGAAGAAGTCGTGCTGGCGCCCAACGGCCTGGTCAATTCGTACGCGCAGCTCGAGTGCTGGCACGGGTATTTCGTGGTGACGAACCCCATCTACTATTACGTCCCGTTCACGCAACTTGCCGTGGGCATCGTATGGTACCTGTACTTCACGCAAAAGAATCCCGCAACCAGGAAGCTGCTGCTCCGGGCCAGCGTATACGGCTTGCTGGCCCTGGCCCTCACCGCCGTGATCGTCACGCAACTGAACCTGAAGCTGTTCTTCGGAAACCTCCACCTGGTCAAAGACCAGCTTTACCAGTTGTCGGTGATCTGGCTGATCGCCAACGGCATCCGGCTGGTGCTGGTGGGAGCCACGCTGGGGTACACCTTCAAAAGCTACCTGCTGGCGCGCGACCAAAAGGACTAGAAAGTAGAAAGGGCACCCGTTAACCGGATGCCCTCGTCTCGTGTCTTTTGTCTTAGGTTTTCCGGCTACTTGAAAAAGCCGCCCAGCATGTCGCCGAGGCCGCCCTGCTGGTCCTTGCTCTTCTGGGTATTGCCCTGGCCGCCCAGGTTGCCGAGGCCACCCAGCCCGCCGAGGCCCGCCAGGCCCCCGCCGCCCATCAGGCCGCCGAGCATGCTGCCAATGTCGAGGCCGCCTTTCTGGGCCTGGTTCACCTGGCCGTTCATCATGTTCATAATGACGGGAATGGCTACCGCGGCGAGCGTACGGGCCGTGCCCTCCGGGATGCCCAGCCGGCCGGCCAGCTTGGCCGCAATGCCCGGGATCATGCTGCTCACCAGCGGGCTGGCGGCGGTGGTTTGCTGACCCGAGAGCATTTCCATGATTCCCGACGTGTTGCCCGTTTGCGCCTGGCCCATCAGGTCTTCGATCACCGTCTCGCCGGTGACGCGGGCCGTTTCCTGCGGGTCCAGGTTCTTGAGTTCGGGCTGGTTGCTTACCACGCCGCTCAGGTGGTCTTTTGCGAGGTCAATCAGACTGTCAAGCATAAAGTTCGTTGGTTAGGGTTAGGGTGAAGTCAATGGGATGCGCGTACGGCCGGGGCGTCATCCGGTTTTGGAGAATGCTTCTTCGGGAAATGCGGCCGGTGGGGCGTTTCAGACCTTCAGCAGGTTTTCGAGCAAGGTGGCGATCCGGTGCTGCTGCCCGTGCCGGGAGCCCTGCGCCGACATGGTTTCGGTGGCTTCGATGAGCTGGCTGATCAGCCCGCTGACGTCGGTGCCCCGCTGGCGGGCCCGGGCAATTTTGCCGTTCAGCGTGTTGAGCACCAGCGGAATGGACAGCCGGCCCAGGTTACGGGCCTCGTCAATGGAGATGCCCAGGTGCGGCGCCAGGTAGCTGGCCACGCCCGGCAGCAGGGTGCTTACCACCGGGTTGCCGGCCGGCGTTTCCTGGCCCGACAACAGTTCGTGCATCCCGGAGGCGTCGCCGGCGAGCAGTTGCTTGGTGAGCGCACCGGTCACTCCTTCCACCATGATGCGGGCGGTCTGGTGCAGGTTCCGCTTCTGCAACCGGGGCTCCTGGGCCAGTTCTTTTTCCAGCTTTTCGCGGGCCGGTAGTAACAGGGGGTCCAACATGGTGTCTTTTGGTTAACGGGGAGAAGTATTCCTTCTACGTCAAACGCACGGGTACTGTTTTCACCAAATGCGATTATCCGCGCAGACAATACAAAACCGGGAGGAAAAAAGGGGAGACGGGAGACCGGAGGAAAGGAGACCGGAGGAACTGAACCGCAAGGGGCGCAATGGAGACGCAAAGGGCGCAAGGGGAAAGCGAATCCTCTTTGCGCCCTCCGCGCTCCGCCTTTGCGTGAACCCCTTTTCTCCGAAAAGACGCGATAAATCGCGTCTCTACGCCAAACTCTCCGTGACTCCGTGGTGACCCCCTTTTTTGTCCTTACCAACCAAAAACAAAAGCAGCGCACCTGTTCGATACGCTGCTTCCGTAGATAGAAGACTTTAAAATTTGGTTACCGGAGGATGTACAACTTGCCGTATTCGTGCTTGAAGGCTTTGTCCCCGGCCGTGGCCCGGCGTTCCACCGACTGGCCGTTGATCTTGGTGATGACCCGGTAGAGGTACACGCCGTTGGCCAGCTTGTCGCCGAACTCGTCGGTGCCTTCCCAGGCGTACGAACTCACGTTGTTGCCGATGCGGATCGTTCCCAGTTCCTCCTGGGTGATTTCCCGCACCACCTTGCCGCTCACCGTCATGATCTGGATTTTGATCTGGTCCGGGATGTTGGCCCCCGTCAGCGTGAACACGAACCGCGTGTTGCTGGAGAACGGGTTAGGGTAGGGGTAGAAGTGGGAAATGCGCGACTCGTTCACCACCTCGAAAGTGATCTGGTACGGTTCCGTGCCCGAGGCGTTGCCGCTCACGTCGCCCCCCTGCACCCGCAAGGTGTAGGTGCCGTCGGACAGGCTCTTGGGGTTGTATTCGAGCAGGAAATTGTTTTCCGGTCCGGCCGGCGCCCAGCGGACGTCGGGGCTGCCCAGGCTGACGCGTTCGAAGGCGCACGCCTGGCAGGGTTTCTTGAGGTACAGCTCCAGGCCCACCGTGTCGCGGCGGATGCGGACCCGGTTTTCATCCTTCAGGCTCACGGCAATCATCGGGCTCGGCGACACGATGTCGCCGTCCATGATGCGCACCCCGTCGAAGGTAACGTCGAGCACCGGGTGAATCCGGTCGCGGCTCACCTGGAAGGGCACTTCGAAAATGTTGTTGGCGTAGTTCTGCTCCGGCTGCAGGCGCGGATTGACGAACACCTGGAGCCGGTTGTTGCCCGCAAACCCCACCGTTTGCACCGGCACCGTAAAGCGGAGCGACGTGCCGGCCGCCACCGGGGCAATCTTGAGGCGGGTCACCTGCTGGCGGCCCGACTCGGGGTTGAGCACCGTGCACTGCACCGTCAGCGAATCCTTGAAGTCCCGCGGCGAAACGTTCTGGAACACGAAGGGAAGCGTAAATTCCTCCCCCTCCCTTTGTTCGGGCACCTGGTAGTGCTGGGCGAGGCCTTCCGGGTTGATGAGCCCTTCGGGGACGCCGGCGTAGATCACCTGCCAGCGGTTCAGCGGGGTGGGCGTCAGGTACGTGGAGTCCTGCGTCCGGAGGCGCAGCTTCAGGTAGGGATACTGCCCGGCGTCAATGGATTCGGCCAGCGACAGGCCGTCGGTCTTCACCCCATCAATCACCACCGTCTCGTTGCCCCGCAAATCAATGCCCAGCACTTGTAGTTGCTGGCTGTCGTGGAGGGGCGTTTCAATGGCCCCGAACGCGTGGTAGAGGGTGCCCCACTGGCTGGCCGGCCCCACGATGGACGAAGTGACTGACCCGCTGGCGAAACGCCCTTGCAGGGTAGCTTCCAGGGAAAGGGCCTGGGTGAGGGGATTGGTGCCCTCCACCGACAGCATTTCGGTAGCCGTGCCCGCCGCGGCCCCCTTCTGGCCCAGGATGATGTAGGGGTGCCCGTCGCGCAGGGCGGCAAATTTGGCCGGGTCCGCCCCGATCCTGCTTAAGGACTGGAGCCTGGCCGTCAGCGTCGTAAAACTGACCGAGCCAACGGTAAACAGCAGGACGTAGTCGCCCTCGGCCACTTTGTCCAGGTAAGCATCAAGCCTGCCGTTGGCCAGGTGGCCGTAATCCAACTTGGTGCTTACCCGGGGATGGCCGCCGCAGAACTGGTCGGGAAACACCGCGTACGGCTGCGTGGTGGACTTGTTGAAGGCAATGGCAATCAGGTGGTTGGTGGGGCAACTGCCGTTGAACACGATCAGGTGGTCGTTGATGGCGAAAGTCGTTCTTGCCGCGCCCTCCTTGAGCGTATCCGGGCCGAACGTGCGGTTCGGGCCGTACGTAGTCACGTTGATGCGGGAGCTGACCGGCGAGAATTCCCACTTTTCGGTGGTCGTAGTGCGCGCAACGTTGTTGAGGGCGGCCTTCGAGAACTGCGGGAAGCGGCTTTGCGACCACCCTTCGGGACTGTTGTTGATGTAGATGAAGGAACTCTCGGCCCAGGTGTTGTCGGGACCTTCGGGCTGGTCGGCGTACCGGATGCGCCAGTAGTACACCGTGCTGTCGTGGGCGGCGGCGGTGCTCAGCAGGGAGGTGTTCCAGGTGGGCAGCAGGCCCGCCTTTACCGTGGTGCTGCGCTTGCCCGGGCTGTCGAACGTGTGCGTCGTGTCCAGTTCGAAGAGGTACTCCCGTTCGCGCAGCGGGGAAGTCGTGGCGTACGCCGTGAACGCGACGGGCTGGCCGCTGACGATGCTGTATTCCCGGGGGAGGAGCGGAAAGGCGCCCACGGCCGGCATCACGTATTCGAATATCCCCACGTTGTTCTGCTCGTTGAGTTCGTCAATCGCGTTGCCGGCGTCCAGGTACACCTCAAAACGCTGGGAGCCCCCGCCGGTGACGTCGCCCCGGCGGATGGTAAAGTAGAGGGTATCCTGGTAGGCGACCGGGTCGTAGTACAGCGTATCGAAAGCCTGCACCGTGCCGTCGCCCAGGATGCGGCGGACGGTGACGGGAAACTGCTGGCGGCTGAGGCGGCCGAAGTTGGTGACGGCCACGCCCAGCCGGAACGAATCCGTCACGGCCGTGATGGCGTTGTCGCCGAAAGGTTGCAGGAAGATCTTTTCGCCGCTCGTGGCGTAGTCGGGCTTGGTAATGGGGGTCAGGCTCACGGCGGGGTCCCCTTGCAGGGTAATGAGCCCGGCGTGCGTCAGGTGCAGGTCTTCCTGGAGCGACTCGGCCGCAAACTGCCGGATGCTTTCTTGCTGGATGACGCCCACCGGCTTGCCGATGAGCAGGCTGTCGCCGAAGGCTTTTTCGTAGAACCAGTACGCGTACCGTTGCAGGGGCAAAGAATACCCGGTGGCGCTGTGGGCCATGAACAGGATGGCGCCCCGGTCGGGTGTGAGGAGCCAGTCCTCGCCCACGGTGATTTCATCGCTGGCGAAGATGTTGCCCGCCTCGCAGCCGTTCACCAGGATCATGGGGTACTTGCCCTTGTTGCGGTAACCGAGCACGTCGTTGGAAACCTTGCCGACCTCGATGTCGGTAACGCGGGGGCTGGAATGGCCGAAAAAGGTCACCAGCGATACGCCCCGGTTCACCTGTTCGGAGATGTTGATGAGTTCGACGTAGTTGTCCGTTTTTTTGGAGAGCGTCGCCACCTTTCCCCCCAGGTATTCCCCTTCGGCCAGGTCTTTGTACCCGTCCAGGAACATCCGGAAAAGCTGGATTTCGTATTGGCTGCGGCCGCCGCTCAGGTGCAGCAGGTTTTTCCGCCACAAGGCATCGGCCGGCGTGGCTTCGTGTTCCTTTACTTTGTTGAGGTAACTGATCACCTGCTCGGGCTTGGTTACGCTTAACCGGCCGGTCGGAATGGCCGGCACGTGCGCAATCCCCGCCAGGCCCTCCGTCAGGGCAATGTCGGAGCCGGGGTAACCGCCCGTGGGCACCAGGTCCACGGTGTCGCGGCCGGCTTTTTTGCGCACCTCCTGGGGGAAGTACGCCTTGCCCATCAGCAGCAGGTGTTCGGGCTTGCCGTTCTTGACCAGGAAGTGCGCCAGGCGCCGGAAGGCAAGCGGCGTGAGTTCGCCGTAGCTGAACTGGTTGTAGAGCAGGTTCACGTCGGCCACCAGGGTGTCGTACCCGCCGCCCGCCGCCGAGGCCCGGTAGGCCGCGTACGCCCGGGCCGCGTCGTTGTGGCCGCCGGCGGGCTGCATCAGCCAGGGGTGGGTGATGATTACGTAGTTGACCGCCGCGGGGTTGATGTTGCGGAACCGGACGCGCCGGATGGACGGGAGGGGCAGGGACTGGTTGGTGAGCAGCAGGGTGCGGCCGTTGACGGCCCCGTCCACCACCGCCGACAGGCGGCCATTGTCGGTACTGCTGCTGATGCGGCGCACGCCGTGAGAGTCGGTTACGTCGTACAGCAGGGCGCCGGGGGCCGGGCTGCCCACCTGGAGCAACGCTTTGCCGCCGGGCACGGGGCGCAGGCGCAGGAATCGCTGCGGGTTGCCCTGTACGGTTACGGCCCGGGGGTACCGCAGGCGGATGAGCGACGCGGAGACGCTGCTTGAGGTGCTGATGACGCGCATCCGTACCTCGACGTTGCCCGAGGGGCCCACGTCCCTCCATTCCAGCGTGCCCGTAAACGTGCGGCTGGCGTAGTAGGAGAACTGGACGGTGCCCAGGGAACGGAGATTGTCTTTGTCGGGACCGGCGGAGATTTCGACGCGTTGCCCGAACTGGTTGTTACGGCCTGCCACCACTACTTCGAGCACCGGCTTGGGGCCGGTCGTGACCACGTTGTTGATCCCGGTCAGGGTGTAGTCTTTGCTGGTAAACTGGGGAACGGGTGCGTCCGTCCACCCTTCGCCCACGTCGTAGTGCCCGTACATGGCCTCGTTGCTGGAGCCCTGCTCGTAGAGCTGGCCGGCCGAGTACTCATTGTTGAGCACGGTCAGGTTTTCTTCCAGGTAGTACGTTTCGGCCGGCAGCGTGCCGGGGGCTTCGTAGAAACTGGCCATTCGTTTGCCAAAGCCGTTGTCGAGCCGCCAGGTGATGAAGTACGCCGTGGTATCGGAGTACAGGTTGTAGTGGGCGTGGGGCATGGCCGAGGCGGGCTGGTAGAGTTCGGCATCCAGCGTACCGTCGTTGCGCTGCCCGTAAAACTGCACGTAGTCCCCCTCGTCGAACACCGCGTTGCCTTCCCCGCTGATGAAAATGGCCTGTTCCTGCCCGCGGTGGAAGAGTTGGATGCGCCGCGGGTCCACGGTGCCCACCGGGAAGCCGGCCGCGTCCAGGTCCCTGCGGGAAATCTGGTAGATGCCCGTTTCGGTGGTGGGAATTTTCCAGTACTGCTGGTTGAAATTGATCCATTCGTGTCCGAAAGTCTGGCCCCACGCCCGTCCCCCGGAGGGCAGCGTGCAGAGCAGGGCGAAGAGGGCGTACGGGAGCACTAACCGTCGTTTCATACTATTTAAGTTGCTGCGTATAATCTTTAGTTGTTCGTTGTTGGACATTGGTTATTGGTCCATTCGTCACTGGTCATTCGGCCCGCATCCCCAACACTTAATACTTAATACTCAATCCTCAAAACCCTGCCTTCAGCGAAAACACGTGCGAGTAGGGCGACTCCGACAGGTCGCCGATGTCGGTGAGGGCGTAGTCAATGGCGAATTTGCCCAGGCGGAAGCCCACGCCGAAGTTGGGCTGGAAGACCGTGTAGGTGGAACTGTCAAAATCCTTGAGCCGCTGCACTTCGCCGGCGCCCAGGCGCAGGAAGGCCAGTTGCCGGTAGTCGGCCTCCAGGCCCACGTGCGGGTCAACCGAGACGGCGCCCGAACGGATTAGCACGTTCCGTTTGCCGTCGAAGGTAAAGTCGGCGTCGGCCGTGGCGAGCAGCCCCACGGATTTGGCAATGGCGAAGGAGCGGGCAATGCCGGCGGAAAGCTTGGGCAGGGTGATTTCGACGGAGTTGGCCGTGAGCCGGTTGTTGGTCTGGGCGTAAGTGCTTTGCAGCAGCGCCGTGTTGATGGACCAGGCGTTGAACGTGCTGGTGACGTCGCGGGCCATGAGCCCGGCGCGCCAGCCCTTCCGTTTCAGCATCAGGCCCACGTCGAAGCCGAACCCCCAGGCGTTGGCGAAGTTGCCCACGTTGCGGTGGATCACCTTTACGTTGGCCCCGGCCTGGAGGCCCCCCAGCCAGGGCAGCCGCCGGGCGTAGGACACCAGGAAGGCGTAGTCGGCCGCCGAGAAGAACGTAACGTTGTTGTAGTTGATGGCGCCGTTGGCGTCGAACAGAAAGCGGGTGTCGGGAATGTCGTCCACGCCGAAGCGTATGGCCGACACGGCCAGGTGGCTTACCGAGTCAATGGGCGTGGCAAAACCGGCGTAATCATACTTGGCAATGCCGGCGAAATACTCGGCGTGCATGAGGGCGGCCTCGTACTTGGTGGTGATGTCGAGCAGGCCCGCCGGGTTCCAGTAGCCCGCCGTCACGTCGTTGACCACGGCCGTCTGGGTGCGGCCCATGCCCAGGCCCCGGGCGCCGATGCCGATGGAAAGGAACTCATTGCTGTATTTGGGGGCGGTGGCCTGGCCGGAAAGCAGGCAAGGCGTAAGGAGCAATAACAGGAGGGGCAGCAGCTTCATGCGGGGGGCGGGGGCTGGTGTGAAAGAGTTCAAGTTACGGACAAAATGCCCCCCCCACCAAGCCAATGCCCCCGCCTGCCGGGTGTACGTAAGAAAACAGCCCCTTTTACCCGGTTACCTGCCCCGGAACGGATCACGCGGGATAGACCGGGCTCTGGCTGCTTTGCCCGGCCAACTGCCGGAACAAGTCCATCTCTTTCTCCGAAATGCGGGCGGGCAGGTGCAACTCCACCGCCACGTACAGGTTGCCGTACTGGCCGGGCCGGTCGTACCCGGGCATGCCCAGGCCCTTCAAGCGCAGGGTTTTGCCGTTGTCGGTCCGCGCCGGGATGTCCACCTTGATTTCCCCCTTGAGCGTCTGCACCGGTACTTTGCCGCCGAGCACGGCCGTGTACACGTCCACCGGCACGGTCACGTACAGGTCGTCGCCCTGGCGCCGGAACTGCTTGTGCTCGGCGATCTGGATGGTGATGAGCACGTCGCCGGCGGGGCCGCCCGCCATGCCGGGGCCGCCCTTTTCGCGCAGGCGGATGGTTTGTTCGTGGGCAATGCCCGGCTTGAGCCGGATGCGCAGTTGCTGGCCGTTGACGTTGAGGAGCCGTTCGGTGCCCGCGTAGGCTTCTTCCAGCGTGATGGGCATTTCGGCGTGGTAGTCCTGGCCCTTGCGCGGGCTGCGGCCCCGTCCCGACTGCTGGCCGAAGAGGCTTTCAAAAAAATCGGAGAAGTTGCCGCCGCTGCCGAACACGTCGGCAAACTCGTCGGGTGAACCCTGCCGGTAGCCGCCCGGCGCGCCAAAGCCGCCGTGGGCCTGGGCGTATTTCCAGTTTTCGCCGTAGGCGTCGTATTGCTTGCGCTTCTCGGGGTCGCCCAGCACCTCGTTGGCCTCGTTGACCTCCTTGAAACGTTCCTCGGCTTTTTTATCGTCCTTGTTCTTGTCCGGGTGGTACTTGACGGCCAGCTTGCGGTAGGCCTTCTTGATGTCTTCCGGGGAGGCGTTCTTGTCCACGCCCAGAATCTTGTAATAGTCTTTGTATTCCATTGCTTTTTTGCTCGTCTGGTTTAAAACGGTTCCACCTTGTAAACAAAATGGGTGGCCTGCAAATTCCCGGGCGGGATGCTCACCGGCGGACGTACGCTATAATACGAAAGCTTTCCGGGGGAAGCCACGCACCGGTCAAAAATAAAAAAGGCGTTTTTGGGGGTTCAAAAGCGCCGTTGCGCGCCGTTTGCAAGATGCGTGTCATAAATTGAAACCTCCCTGTTAGCCAAAACGGGGGGGCGGCCCATACATTTGCAGAGCCTTACCGCACTTGCAAGCAGCTTACGGGTCAGCAATCAAACCAACATTTAGTTAAACGAGAACCAAAAAAAAATCATCCACCCATCCTAATCAAAACCATCCACAAACCATGAAAAAAGTCATTACCTCCGTGTGCATGCTGGTCGTAGCGTGCCTGTTCTCCTTCTCCGCCCGGGCCCAGTACGCCAAAGGCGACATTACCGCCAACCTCGGCATTTCCCTGGGTGTACTTGGCTACTCGGGATACGGCGCCTTCGGGAGCAACTACAGCGGCTTTCTCCCCCTTTCCGTTGCCGTAGAGTACAGTGCAACCGACGCTTTCGCCCTTGGCGGCTATGCCGGTTACTACAGCCGTTCTTATAAAGTGGTTGGTTACCGGAATCGTTGGTCCACCTATTCCTTCGGAGTCCGGGGTTCTTACCACGCCACGCCTCTGCTCAACGACCTGCTGGACGCCAGCATTGCCGAAGAGAAGTGGGACATCTACGGCACCGTGTTGCTAGGGTACGACGTGTACTCCTATTCCTGGGGCGACAATCAACTCAACGTTGACAACGATGTTTACAGCAACGGCGATTTCGCGTTCGGAACCGTGCTGGGTACGCGTTATTTCTTCAATCCCAAGTTTGCGGCTTTCGCTGAACTGGGCCGGGGGACGTTCGGGGTGCTGACCCTCGGTGTTTCCGCCAAGTTCTGATCCAATCCTGACGTAAAAGATACCCGGAGGCTACGGTTCAACGACCGTAGCCTTACTGGTTTGCAGTCAGGGCATTGTACCAAAATATATTACCTGGCCCGGACGTTTTTTGGAATAACTCGTAAATTGCTCTCTTTGTCGTCTGGTCGGTAGTGTTTCCCGGAATCATGCTCAAGCGTTTCTTTGCTCTTTGCGGCTGGCTGCTCCTTTTGGCGGCCCCCGGCTCCCTGTTTGCCCAACCCCGGCCCGCCGACGTGCAGACGTTCTCCCTGGCCAACGGCATGAAGTTTCTCGTGCTCGAAGACCACTCCATCCCCAACGCCAACCTGTACCTGTTCTGGAAGGTCGGCTCCCGCAACGAATACCCCGGCATTACGGGCCTGTCGCACTTTTTCGAGCACATGATGTTCAACGGCACCCGCAGGTACGGCCCCAAGATGTTTGACCAGGTGATGGAGAACAGCGGCGGGAGCAACAATGCCTACACCACCGAAGACGTGACCGTGTACACCGACTGGTTTCCCAGCACGGCCCTCGAAACCATGTTCGACCTGGAGTCGGACCGGGTGCGCGACCTCAACTTCGACGACAAGATGATCGAAAGCGAACGGGGCGTGGTGCTTTCCGAATGGCGCACCGGGCTCGAAAACAGCAACTTCCGGGCGCTGCACCAGCACCTGCTTTCGGTGGCCTTCTTCGCCCACCCGTACAGCTGGCCCGTGATCGGCTACGAGTCCGACATCAAAAACTGGCGCAAGGAAGACTTGCAGCAATACTTCCGCACCTACTACGCCCCCAACAACTGCGTGGCCGTGGTGGTGGGCGACGTGCGCACCGAACGCGTGCAGCAGCTGGCCCGGCAGTACTTCGAACCCATTGCGGCCCATACGCCGCCCCGCCCGGTGCACACCCAGGAGCCGCCCCAGCAGGGCGAAAAGCGGTTTGCCTTGCAGAAAGACGTGTCGGCGCCCAACCTGATGATCGGCTGGCACGTGCCGGCGGCCACCTCCCCCGACTACTACGCCCTCAGCCTGCTGGGCGACATCCTCTCGGAAGGCAAGTCGTCGCGGCTCTACCGGTCGGTGGTGGACCAGAAGCAACTGGCTACGCGCATAGAAGCCACCATGCCCACCAACCTGGACCCGTACCTGTTCACGGTCTTTGCCACGGCCAACGCCGGCGTGACGGCCGACCGGCTCGAAAGGGTTATCCTCGACGAGATTGACGGTCTCATCAAAGACGGGGTGACCGAGAAGGAATTGCAAAAGGTAAAGAACCAGCGGCGGGTGCGGCTGTACCGCCAACTGGAAACGATCAACGGCAAGGCCGACAACCTGGGCACCTACGAGGTGTTCTTCGGGGACTACCGGCAACTCTTTGCCGCCCCCGGGCAATTTGAAAAAGTAAGCGCCGAAGACGTGCGGCGGGTGGCGGCCCAGTACTTTACCAAAGCCAACCGGACCGCGGGCGTCTTGCAGGCGAAAGCAGAATAACGATGAAAAATACGCGCATACTTCCTTTCGCCCTGCTGGCCCTGTTTGCCCTGCTGCCGGTACTGGCCGCGGCACAGGCGTCGGAGTTCAGGCTGCCCCGTTACGAGAAGGTGAAGCTGAAAAACGGCCTCACCGTGTACCTGATGGAACAGCACGAGGTGCCGCTGGTGTACGTCACGGCGGTGTTCCCGGCCGGGGCGGTCCACGACGGCAACCAGGCCGGCCTGGCCTTCCTCACGGCCGAAGCCCTGACCTTCGGCACCAAAAAATTCACCAAGGACCAGATCGAGGAACAGGTGGACTTCCTGGGGGCCAGCCTCAATGCCTACGCCACCACCGAAGCGGCCTACGTGGCCAGTTCCTTTGCCGCCGCCGACGCCGACGTGATGCTGCCGCTGCTGGAGCAGGTGATCACGGCCCCGGGGTTCGACGCCAGGGAGGTGACCAAGCGCCGGGCCCGGCTGCTGGCCGAACTCAAGCAGGCCAAGGAGAAGCCCCGCGAGGTGATCGGGGCGTACTTTGCCAAATTCCTCTACAACGACCACCCCTATGGCAACCCGGTGATGGGCACGCCTGAAGCCGCCGCGGCCCTGCAAGCGGCCGACGTGCAGCGGTTCTACGCGGCGCACTACCACCCCGAAGAGGCGGCCCTGGCCGTGGTGGGCGACTTCGATATGCGCAAGATGCGGGGCAAGATCAGGAAGCTGTTCGGGGACTGGCAGTCGCCGGGCCCGGAAGCCGTGGCGGCGGCGGCTACTTCGAACCGCGACGCGTCCATGCCCAGCCAGCGAAAGGTGCTGCTCATCAACAAACCCGACGCTACCGAAACCACCTTCCAGATCGGCGGCCTGGGCATTGCCCGCAACAACGAAGATTACGTGGCCGTGCAGGTGGTCAACACGATCCTGGGCGGCCGGTTTACGTCGTGGCTCAACGACGAGCTGCGGGTGAATGCGGGCCTGACGTACGGCGCCGGGAGTTCCTTCAACGCGCACCGGCAGGCGGGCTCCTTTGCCATCAGCACGTTTACGCAAACGGCCACCACGGGCCAGGCCGTTGACCTGGCGCTGAAGGTGTACTACCGCCTGCTCAACGAAGGCCCCGACGCGGCCACGCTCGCTTCGGCCAAGAACTACATCAAGGGGCAGTTCCCGCCCCGCTACGAGACGTCGGGCCAGCTGGCGACGCTGCTGGCGGAAATGTTCCTCTACAACTTCGACGAGTCGTTCATCAACACGTTCAACCAGAAGGTGGACGCGCTTTCCCCGGAACGGGTGAAGGAAGTGACCCGCAAGTATTTCCCCCGCGAAAACCTGGTGTTCGTGCTCATCGGCAAGGCCGACGAAATCCGCGACACGGTGAAGCAGTACGGCGAGATCACCGAGAAGCAGATCAAGGAGGAGGGTTTCTAGCCCAAAACGCAGTGCCCGGTGGGCACGGGTGAGATGAATGGTTTCGCACCGCTGGCGCAGGCGTCCGCCGGTGCCTTCCGGACCGGAAGCGTCCCGCTTCCCAGCCGACCGGCTTACTCACTTTACTTTCGCGTACCATTCGTGTTCAATGCATTTCTTTCCGCGCCGGTGTTGAGACTATGGTTTCATCAACCAAAACAGGTTGCCACTTGTAGGGCCAGGAAGCTAAACATCTGGGAAGCGAAAGGGGCAAGCGGACGCTTGAAAGAAAAAGGCACCGGCGGACGCCTGCGCCAGCGGTGGCGTATTTTGGTGCCAATACGTACTATCTGGGCTAGAAGGGCGCTAAGAATCAAACCGTTGACTACCATTGCTCAGATAGAAGACAATCTCCAGATGCTTCCTTCGTCAGCATGACAGATTCCACCGGCTGCTGAAGCCCCGGGAGGGGGCGTACCGATACTGCTGGTCCGACTGCTTTTGCCGGTTGGCCTGAATGAATATCATTGCGGGCATCACCCTAAAGCAAAAGGGCAGGAGAATCGTTCTCCTGCCCTTTCGGCGTTACAAAGCGTAGCGGATTGACTAACCGGCCTGGAGGCGGAAGCCCACCTGCGGACGGTTGTTGCGGTCGTTGTGCTCCTGGAAGGCGTTCACGTCTTCGAGCGACACGCTGTTGATCACTTCCGGGGTGCGTTCGCCGGCCGAGAGCAGGGCCATGCGCAGGTGCTGCTTGCGGACGGCGGCCTGGACGATCTTGCGCACCGAACGGGCATTGCCGAAGAACTTGTCGCGGCGTTCGTGCAGGTCCTGGAGGTTTTCGCGGAGGTACTTTTCGGCCGACTCGTCGGGCTCCAGCCCTTCGGCCTTCAGCATGGTCTTGGCTACCTCGTACAACTCATCGGCGTTCAGGTCTTCGAAGTGCAGGGCCTTGTCGAAGCGGGACTTGAGGCCCGGGTTGGCTTCCAGGAAGCGGGCCATGTTTTCGGGGTACCCGGCCACGACCACGGCAAACTGGCCGCGGCGGTCTTCCATCTGCTTGAGCAGCGTCTCGATGGCTTCCTTGCCGAAGTCGTTTTCGCTGCCGCTGCTGAGCGTGTAGGCTTCGTCAATGAACAGGACGCCGCCGATGGATTTTTCGATGGTGCTGGCCGTCTTGATGGCCGTCTGGCCGATGTAGCCGGCCACCAGCGTCTGCCGGTCGCATTCCACCAGGTGGCCGCGTTCGAGCAGGCCGAGCGCCTTGAACAGCTTGGCAATGATGCGGGCCACGGTCGTTTTGCCCGTGCCGGGGTTGCCGGTGAACACGGTGTGCAGCGAGAACTTGTGCAGCACGTCCTTGCCCGACTCGCGGTAAAACTTCACCAGCTTCACCAGTTCGAGCAGTTCGGTTTTGATCGCCGTCAGGCCGGTGAGCCCGTTCATTTCTTCGAGGGCTTCGTTGAGCAGCTCGTCGTCAATGTGGATCTGCGGCAGGGAGTGCTGGCGGTTCTTGAACATCGCCTTGATGTCGTCCACGGCGATCTCCTTGAGTTGCGTCTGCGTGAGCGAGTGCAGGTCGGTGGAGCGCACGATGCGCAGGCCCATGTTCATTTTGGCTTCTTCCACCCAGGCGTTCACCAGGCGGGCGTTGCCGAAGGAGCGGTCGCGGTTCCGGTAGGCTTCCACGAGTTTTTCCTGCATGAAGGAGCGGGCTTCCCCCGTAAAGTGCACCTGCTTCTGCTCGGCCTTCAGGTCGGCAATCTGCATGAGTTCCTGCGGCAGGTAGTCGGGGAAATGGTAGTACAGGTTGAAGCGCGACTTGAGGCCCGGGTTGGAGTCGAGGAACACCTGCATCTGCTGCGGGTAGCCGGCCACCAGGATGGCCAGGTCGCCGGGGCCGTCGGACATTTCCTTGATGAGGATTTCCACCACTTCGCGGCCAAAGTCCTGCTCGTCGTTTTCGCTGCGCACCAGGGCGTAGGCTTCGTCAATGAACAGGATGCCGCCGCGGGCCTTGTCAATCACTTCCTTCACCTTGGGGGCCGTCTGGCCGATGTACTTGCCCACCAGTTCGGCGCGGCCTACTTCCATGACGACTCCCTTGGAGAGCAGCCCCATCTTGTGGTAGATCTTGCCGAGCATCTGGGCCACGGTGGTCTTGCCCGTGCCGGGGTTGCCGGTAAATACGGTGTGCAGGCTCAGTTTCTGCGATTCTTCGAAACCCTGCTCCTGGCGCAGCTTGAGGAACTTGAGGTAGGAGATGTAGTCGGCAATCTTGTTTTTGATGTCGGTCAGGCCGATCATGCCTTGCAGGTTCGACATCACGTCGTCCAGCGTTTCTTCTTCGGGACGCGGGGCGGCAATGGCCTTGTTGGGTGGGGTGAGGAAGTGGCCGCCGCCGGCGTACACCTGCGGAATGCCCTGCACCCACTCTTCGCCCACCTCGAAAGGCAGCACGGCAATGGGCGTGTCCATGAAGATCACTTCCAGCGTGTAGCGGTCCTTGAACCAGGTGCGTTTTTCGGAGGCGCCCCAGCCCGTGGTCACGCACACGAGGTTGTTGACCCCGTCCGGATCGGGTTCGATCAGGCGGCTGTAGGTAGTGCTGCCCTTGAGCTGGCCGGTGTCGTTGTAGAAGTTGAAGAGCAGTTCGCAGTTCCAGGCGCGCTGCATGAGGTTGATGAAGTTGAACTCGGCGAAGATGTAGCGGGTTTCCTTGCTCT
>CADCTQ010000691.1 GCA_902805615.1 uncultured Cytophagales bacterium | reverse complement strand
CGAGGAGCCCGCCATCCGCGAAATGATCACCCACGGCGGGTTCCGGCAGGCCCACGCCGTGTTTGAGTTTGGCCTGGGCACGGGCCGGCTGGCCGAAAAGCTGCTGGGTCAGTACCTGCCGTCTTACTGCCTCTACCAGGGCGTAGACTTCAGCCAGGCGATGGTGGCCCTCAGCCGGCAGCGCCTGGAGCCGTGGGGCCACCGGGCCCTGGTGCAATGCACCGACGGGGGCGTAACGCTGCCCGTGGGCGACGGCACGTACGACCGGTTCGTGGCTACCTACGTGCTCGAAATTCTCACCGAGGAACAAATCCGCGACCTGCTGATCGAAGCCCGCCGCATCCTGACCACCGACGGAGCCCTGTGCCTGGTCAACCTGACTTTCGGAGAGGGAGCCCTGACCAAACTTGTTTCGTCGGCCTGGCAGTGGCTGCACCGGGTGCGTCCGCTGTGGGTGGGCGGCTGCCGGCCCATCCGGCTCAAAAAATATTTGCTCGAACACAACTGGCGCATTGTGTACCGCTACCCGGTCACGGCGTTCGGCATCACTTCGGAAGTGATCATTGCCAAGCCCCGCTGAGATTCACCTGTACCGGCAGGAGGGTATGATTGGAAGAAGGTTCACCACGGAGACACGGAGAGAAAAGGAGCGAGAAGTGAGGAGTCAGAAGAACTTAACCGCAAAGGGCGCAAAGAAGACGCAAGGATCGCAAGGAGAACGCGTATTTCTTTGCGCCCTTTGCGTCTCCATTGTGATCCTTGCGGTTCAGTTCTTCTCACTTCTCGCTCCTCGCTCCACTTCTCTCCGTGTAACTCTGTGCCCTCCGTGTCTCCCTGGTTGATTCATTTCCTCAGTTGCCGCAGGCGGTTCAGCAGCAACCAGTCGCGCAGCCGGTCGGGGAGGCGGCTCAGCAGCACGCCCAGCCGGGCGTCGGTGCCCACCACGTACCGGGTTTTGGGCCGGGTATCGGTGAGGGCCCGCACTACCACCCGGGCCACGGCCAGGGGTTCGAGTCCTCTCGCCGAACGGGCAAACCCCTGCATGGCTGCCACCTCCCGGCCGTACAACGCCTGCGATTCCGCCGGCATATCGTCCATGATGCTCGCATTGGCGGCCAGCGACTTCTGCCAGATGGGCGTATTGATCACGCCCGGCTCCACCACCGACACGGGAATGCGCCAGGGGTTCAGTTCCACCCGCAGGGAATCGGAGAGGGCTTCGAGGGCGAACTTGGAGGCGCAGTACGGCCCCACGAACGGCGAGGCCAGCCGGCCCGATACCGAACTGATGTTGACGATGCGTCCCGGACCGGTGCGCAGCAGCGGCAGCAGCGCCTGCGTGACGGCCAGCACGCCCACCACATTAACCTCAAATTGCTGGCGCAGCCGCTCCGGCGACACGAATTCGAGCGGCCCCGCCACGGCAATGCCCGCGTTGTTGACGAGTCCGGCCAGGAAAACGCCGGTTTCGCTCCGCAGCCGCCCGGCCGCCTCCGCAATGGAGGCCGCATCGGTAACGTCCAGCAGGAGGGGGGTAAGGCGCGGGGAGGCGTCCTGCCGCAGGGCTTCCCCGTCCGCCGCCCGGCGCACCCCCGCGTACACCCGGAAGCCCTCCCCGTCGAGGG
Source organism: uncultured Cytophagales bacterium (assembly GCA_902805615.1). Lineage (GTDB taxonomy): Bacteria > Bacteroidota > Bacteroidia > Cytophagales > 172606-1 > CADCTQ01. The sequence goes on along the minus strand of CADCTQ010000691.1, from coordinate 4,279 downwards.
CCCGGGCACAAGCCGCGCCGATGCCCGTAGAGGCGCCGGTAATCAATACGGAAGGGGACATGATAGAAGTTTGAGCGTTACGGAATTTGAGCGTCAGCGCGTTGCAAGTCAGGGGTACTCAATACCAAGTACTCAATACCCAATACTCATTACCCAATACTACCCTTACCCTTCGAGCGGGAGCAGGCTGGTCCAGAGCTTGTACTTGCGGCCCTGGATGGTGCCTTCGGCGTCAATGGGGTACTGGAGGCCCACTTTTTCCATGAAGTCTACCAACTGCCAGCAGTCGCCGTAGCCGAACTCGTCGCCGGGGTAGGCTTTTACTTCCCCCTCGTCTTCCCAGTTCCAGCGGATGAAGTACTTTTCGATGCTTTCGGGCGTGACGCCCGGCACGAGTTGGCTGACGATGCCGGCGTCGCCCTGCCAGTAGGCAAATTCCGTTTCGGGGATGTCTTCGTCCCAGTAGTCGGGCAGCGGGTTGAAGCCGGTCACCCGTTCGCCGTTGTGGAAAAGCTGGAACAACCACAAGTCTTCGTCGTGGATGTGCAGGGCGAATACGGGGGCACCCAGGTCCTTCGAGAGAAAGGCCGAGGCGGCGTCCAGTTCTTCGAACCCGTTGGGATACACGACGGTCACGTTGTTGGCGTGCCGGCCCACCACGGCAAGGTTGGGGTCGTCGTCGGGCACGTTGGCCCGCTCAAAGCCGCCTTTTACGATTTCCGTGAATTTTTTGACGCTGGTTTCGACCTCCAGGGGGCTGCGGTCCACGACGCCGGAAAGGGAAAGAAATATACCCATATGGATTGTTGCTGAATGTAGTTTTGGTAAGGGGCTGCGCCCGGGGGCGGCCGGGTGAATATACGGGGCCGGGCCGATTGCGGCGGTTCTTGCGTTATAATTCTTGTGCATCTTTTTCCCGCGCCGGTACCAGGTATGGCGGGGAATGCATACTTTGGGACTTGCCTTGCTTTTGCGTAAATATACTCCTATGATCAGACAAGCCCTTGCCTTCCTGCTGTTTACCGCCGTTGCCTGTACCAGTCTGGCACAAGCGCCGCCCCAAAAGCACCCCGCTGCGAAGGGCGCCGGCTGGGAAAACCTGTTCAAGCCCGACCTGTCCGATGCCACGTTCGATGCCGGCGTGTGGACCGTGGAAAACGGCGTGCTGACCGCATCGGAAGACAAACCCATCTGGAGCGCCAGGGAATACGGCAACTTCACGCTGGACCTCGAATTCAAGACGGCGCCGGGCACCAACAGCGGCGTGTTCGTGTACTGCACCGACCAGAAGGACTTCGTACCCAACTCCGTGGAGGTGCAGATTGCCGATGACTACGCCGAACAGTGGGCCAAATCCCCCAAATCGTGGCAGTGCGGCGCCATCTTCGGCCGCAAGCCCGCCACCAAATCCAACGTGAAGAAGGCCGGCGAATGGAACCGGTACACGATCACCTGCCTCGGCAACCGGATCTACGTTCTTCTCAACGGGGAGCAGGTCAACGAGATTGACATGAAGGAATGGACTTCGGCCACCACCAACCCGGACGGCACCAAAATTCCCGAGTGGCTCAGCAAACCGTTGGCCCAGATGCCCACCCGCGGCTACATCGGCTTCCAGGGCAAGCACGCCGGGGCTCCCATCTACTTCCGCAACATACGGGTAAAATCGTTAAAGTAATGGTTGAACCAAAGGTGTTTAAAATGCTAGCAGAAAATAGGTTTGATAAGGACAGCGCGGAGTTGAAGCGTTTGGAGGTTCAAGAACCAAAGGTCTGCAATTGCCGGTTCACATTTGTCCCGGATTAAATTGGTGCCGGATAAAGTCCCGGAGGGACGCCCTGTTACTAGCACACGGCATAACCCCCCCGGCAAGCGCTCCGTAGGAGCGAACTGTTGGCTTCCAACATTTGAACAGGACGCTCCTACGGAGCTTGTGTATAGACAGCGTCTTATCCTCTCGGAAAAACCTTTCGGGTTTTCCAAACCCGAAAGGTGTACAAGGCAGACGTTTCTCCGACAAGTCGTGACGCTCTCTATAAGTGGTTTTCACCATGTAAAACACAGTAATGTAGTGATCCCGATGTAACTCGGATCATGGTGGTAAACCCACCCCCGGCCCCTCCGAGGAGGGGAGCCGCGACGCGACGCTTTCCCGCCATGCGACCCTTTCCCGCAACGCGGCGCTATCCGCTGCGCAAGGATAAGCCCCGCAGGGCGATACCTCCTTTTCCTGTTTTTTTCTTTGCTCCCTTTTGCCTGAACACGAAAAACGCCGCTCCGCACAGTTTCCCTTTTTGCTTCCGCCTTCTCCACGGTTCATGGCCTGGACAACTATTCCCGCAGAAGCTAATTTTCGATTGCCCCGCTTCGTTATATTTGGGGGAACGAAATCTCCTTTCCACTTAGAACCCTTACTGCCGTATGATCCGAATTGCCCTGTGGGCCGTGCTGCTGCTGCACGTTGCCTTTGCCCGTGCGCAATCTCCCGCCGTTGACCCCGCCTACGTAAACACCCTCATCAAAACGCTGTCGGCCGACGACATGCAGGGGCGCAAAGCCTTCGGGCCGGGGGGCGAAAAAGCCGCCAGCTTCATCGCCGGGGAATTCAAAAAGATCGGCCTCGAACCCCTGACGGGCCTCAAAGACTTTAAACAGACGTTTCACGCCTACCGGATCACGCCGGGCAAGGCAACCGTGCAGCTCGGCGACCAAACCGTGGACCCGGCCAACGTGACGGTGATTTCGAGCGCCACCCGCCTCGACTGGAAAAGCGGCGCCACCGCGGCCACGGTGGTAACGGTAGGCCCCACCGACGACCCGCAGCAGAAGATGGGCGAGGTGCGTAAAAACAAGAAAGACGCCCTCCTGCTCTTCGACCCGGCCCACACCGACCTCTTCAAACGCTACCAGGGCTACTACTCCCGCGGCAACGTCAGCCTCGACGAAGCCGGCGGCCCCTCGTACGTGCTGGTGCTCACGCCGGCCACGTCGGCGACGGCCTTTTCGGTAAGCGCCGAAAGCAACGTGGAAAAGATGCCGCTCACCAACGTGGTCGGCATGATCCCGGGCAAGGGCCGCAAGGACGAATACGTGATCTTCTCGGGCCACTACGACCACATCGGCGTGCTGCCGCCGGTGAAGGGCGACTCCATTGCCAACGGCGCCGACGACGACGCTTCGGGCACCACGGCCGTAATGGCCCTGGCCCAGTACTTCAAGAAACTCAAGAACAACGAACGCACCCTCCTGTTCGTGGCCTTCACGGCCGAGGAGATCGGCGGCTACGGCTCGCAGTACTTTTCCAAGCAGCTCGACCCGGCCAAGGTGGCGGCCATGTTCAACATCGAAATGATCGGCAAGGAATCCAAGTTCGGCAAGAACGCCGCCTTCATCACGGGCTACGAAAAGACGGACTTCGGCAAAATCCTCCAGAAAAACCTGGAAGGCACCGGGTTCACCTTCCACCCCGACCCCTACACCGAACAGAACCTGTTCTACCGCTCCGACAACGCCACGCTGGCCCGGCAGGGCGTGCCGGCGCACACCATCTCCACCGACCAGATTGACGTGGACCCGTACTACCACACCGTGGACGATGAGTACGAAACCCTCAACGTGGACAACATCGTGAGCACCATCCGCGCCATTGCCCTCAGTGCCCGCAGCATCGTAGCCGGCAAAGACACCCCGAGTAGGGTGGATACGAGTGAACTGAAGTAGAAAGAAGCGAGAAGCGAGGAGCGAGAAGATTGTACACGCACTTTGCCCTGATCACCGGAGGAGTCCGTGCCCCTCCTTCTCGCTTCTCACTCCTCGCTCCTCGCTTCTGATATGTAATGTTTTTGCAAAAAATTGCGCAGAGGCACGAAGTTTGTATATTTGGTACAGGAGTGAAAGCAGGCGTTTGCAACAAATCAAAGGCATAACCGGTTGATAGCGGAATGACACACGGCTACGCGTATCTCAGTTAACCCACCGCCCGGCAGGTAATTTTCACTGGCATTTTGCACCGGAAACGGCAGCGTGCCAGGATGGCATCCGCGGGGCGCATTCATTTCACCCATGCTTTTACAGAAAATACGGAAGCTGCTTTTTCCGGAAGATTTTCTCGTTCCACCCGCCCCTGGCTCGGTCAGCAACATTCTCTGGCTGGGCCAGTTGTGTTACATTGGCGTTTCGCTGTTCATCTTCGGGGTGCTGTTCGGGCACGGCGCCGAGCCCCGGCTCACGGGCACGCTGCTGGCCGTGTTCGTGACCACGCAACTGGTGCAGTACTACG
>CADCTQ010000690.1 GCA_902805615.1 uncultured Cytophagales bacterium | reverse complement strand
TTCTTCCACCAGTTCCACCTCCGGGAACATCTGCCGGAAGGCGGGCACGGCCGACCAGTGGGTGGTGCACTTGCGCCCCGCCAGCAGGCCCGTGGAAGCCAGCAGGAAGGCGCCCACGCACAGGCTGGCGACTTCGGCGCCCCGTTGGTGCTGCCCGAGGATCCAGGGCACGAACGCCTGGTTCTGCGCCAGCCGCTGGCCCATGTCGCCGTCCAGGGCCGGGATGAGGATCAGGTCGGTGGCGGCCACGTCGCCCACCAGGGCATCGGTGTACACGGTGTACTTGCCGCCGGCCGCCGGCACCTCCTTCGACAACCCCACGAGTTGCACCTGCCCCAGCGCCGGGCGACCGGTGGCTTCCAGGTATTTATTGGCCTCGGTGAGCACCTGGCGCGGACCTTCAATGCTCCCAAGGATCGCCCCACCGGGCACCAGGATCGAAATGTGTTTCATCGGTTGTTCGGTTTGCGGGGCCAAAGTTGGCAAATTTGCACCAAAATAAAACGCACCGGGAGGGCCGGAATTGCTTCCAAAACCCTCCCGGTGCCGCGTTCAGCCGGCGGTGACCACGTACACGATGCCGCCGATGAGCATCAGGAACATCAGCAGGAAAGCCCACAGGTCGGCGGGAAAATAACTGCCGTATTTCGCGTAAATGTTTACAAGACGCTTTTTCATGGAGCCCGGCGGTCAAAAAAAGTACACGAATCACAAAAAACAGACCGGCAAGCCGTCACGCCGTGGGAATGCCCCGGCGGTTACGACAGGTTTTCCGGGTGGTCCTCCCGGGTGGAAGGCACGCCGTTCAGCGCGGGTTCGGCCGGCAGGGGCACCTCCGGCGCCTTGACTTTGGCCTTGCCGCTGCGGCCGGCCGGCTTGGCGGAGGGCGACTTGCCCTTGTACTTCCTGAGCATCGGCATGAAAGCCACGATCATTTCGTAGGCGTAGCTGTCGAGCGGAAACTTCCGGTCCAGCTCCAGGTCTTCGTCAATCATCACCACCAGGCCCGTGCGGTCGGCCTTCAGGATTTTGTAGGCTTTGGTCTTGCCGTTGCGGGTGAAGGGAAAATCCTGGTCCACCAGCACCGACTTGCCGCTGCGTTCGTCCTTGAGGTCGGCCAGCACGTACTCCAGCGTTTCGCGCCATTCGGTGACCAGGGCCTTTTTTTTCCGTTCGCCGTTGGCCTCCAGCAGTTCTTCGAGCTTGGCGATGGTGGCCGGGTTGCGGGTGTCAGCCTGGGTGGCGTTGAACAGCCGGTGGAACAGGTTGCTTTTGCGGAGCACCGTCAGGTCCTTGTGCAGCAGGTCGAAGGCCGGCTGGGTGTCCACGCCGAACTGGAGGTCTTCGGCCAGCTTCCACTCGTACTGCTGTTCGGCCGGGAACAGCACCAGCGTGAGGGGCGTTTCGTCGCCCGTTTCGAGCTGGTAGTAATCGTATTCCAGGTCGTTGCCCACCACGAACTTGCCCTTGATCTTGTCTTCGGCGGACAGTTTGGCCAGCGTCAGGTGCACGGAGGCGACCTCTTCGGCGGCGTTTTCCTTTTCGGCCGTCAGCGCCGTAATGAGTTGCTCAATCTCCCCGACGAGCTTATCGGACAGCACCTCGGCGTCCGGGTGCGCGTATTTTTCCAGGAGGTCCTGGGCTTTGTCAAAATTGGTTTTTTCCACGTTCAATCAACATGATTTACCCTTAAAGATACCCATTTTTTGCGGCAAAACCGCGGGTTTCCGGCGCAGAATCACCCCTTAAAAATCTATCATTCAGCGGGGTAAAGGGTGGAAAAAATGGTATTGGGGATTAGGAAGAATAGGGTATTAGGGGCGATGTTGGATGCTCGATGTTCGCCCCCAATACCCCAATACCCTATTCCCCCTACCCCACCAACCCCACCATCAGATCCAGCACGGGGGCGGACAGGGGCTTGGAGAAGAAGCCGCGGACGGACGGGAATGCGTGGGCCCGGGCCATGTCCTGGGGGTCAATGGAGGAAGTGAGCATGACCACCGGCACCTCGCGGGGCTTGGGCAGCGTCGAAAGTGCCGCCAGGAACTGCCAGCCGTCCAGCACCGGCATGTTGATGTCGAGCAGGATCAGGTCGGGCAGCGGCTCGCCGCCGGCCAGGGCCGCTTGCAGGTACGACAACGCCAGTTCGCCGTTGGCGCAGGTGCGGCTGCGCCGGATGGCCGGGTGCGCCTCCACCTTCTTGCGGATGATCAGCGCCGCGATCGGGTCATCCTCCACGATGAGCACGGTGTCAAGGGTTTTCATGGAAGTAGACCTTAAACGTAGAACCCGTTCCTACCCGGCTTTCCGCCTCGATGCGGCCCCCCATGGCTTCCACCTGGGCTTTGGTGATGTGGAGCCCGAAGCCGCGGGCGTCTTCGTTCTGATGGAATTTTTTGTACAGCCCGAACAGCTTTTGCCCGTGCCGGTCCAGGTCAATGCCCAGCCCGTTGTCCTTGACGGCCAGCAGCGTGTACCCGTCCTGCCGGCCGCCGTAAATTTCCACCGTCGCCTCCCGGTCCGGCGACCGGTACTTGATGGCGTTGCTGATGAGGTTGAGCAGGATGCTGTCGAGGTAGGCCGGCACCACCCGCACGGCCAGCGTTTCGGGCAGGTTCACCTGGACCCGGATGCGGTGCTTGACGAGCAGCCCGTTGAGGATGCGCAGCGTTTTCACCACTTCCTCGCGCAGGTAGCGCTGCTCCCGGGTCCGGGCCGGGTTTTCGTTCACCGTCACGATTTCGTTGAGGTTGCGGATCGTCTGTTCGAGCTGGTCGGCGCTTCCCCGGAGCATGTCGAGGTAATCGGCCTGTTCGGCCACGGTGGCCCCGTCAATGAGCGCCAGCAGCCCGGTGAAGTTGGCCGAGTGCGACCGCAGGTTGTGCGAGACGATCTGGGCGAAGCTTTTGAGCTTTACGTTCTGTTCACTGCTCACGTCGAGCAGTTGCCGGGTGCGTTCGAGGGTTTCGAGCTGTTCGGTGATGTCGAAGCCCACGCAGAGCAGTTCGCTCACCTGGCCGTCCTTGCCGAGCAGGGCCTTGAACTCCCACTTGCCGCCCATGATCGTGCCGTCGCCGCGCAGCTTCTTGAGGATCACCTGGTGCGACACTTCCGGCTCCCGGTAACACTTTTCGACCACGGCCCCGCACCTGGGTCGGTCCTCCTCCACGATGTTGCCCATGGCGCTGGTGCCCAGGAGTTCGCCCGGGTAGGCGCATTCGCGGCGGTAGTAGTCGTTCACGTACGTATAGTTGCCCTGCGTATCGGTCTTGACGATGTACACCGACTGGCTGTCGAGGATGGACTTGTAGTGCCGGGCCAGTTCGGTAGCTTCCTGCTCGGAGCGGCGCAGCGCGGCGGCGGCGGCCCGGCTCTCGGTAATGTCAATCACCTGGGCCACGCTGTGCCTGGGCGAGCCGTCGGGTTGCGACACCAGCGATACGCTCAGGTTCACCCACACGGTGGCGCCGCCCTTGGTCAGGTAGCGTTTTTCCAGTTGGTACGCTTCGATTTCCCCGGCCAGCAGCCGCTCCCGCTGCCCGACGCTGAGGGCCAGGTCGTCGGGGTGGGTGATGTCGCGAAAGGTGCGTTGCAGGAGTTCCTCCCGCGAGTAGCCCAGCAACTGGCAGTAGCTTTTGTTGACCCGCAGGAAGGCGCCGCGGGGGTCCACCAGCGCCATGCCGATGGGGGCAAACTCAAAGGCCGAACTAAACTCGGCCTCCGCGCGGCGTACTTCCTCCAGGGCCTTGTGCAGTTCGTCCCGGGTCTGGCGCAGCTGCTCCTCCTGGCGGTTTTTGAGGACCAGGATCGAGTTGGCCGTTTCGCGGGCCGCCTCGCGGAGTGCATCGTGCTGCTCGTTTTCCAATTCCATGCGTGCTACCGGTTAGTTGAATTGACCATGAAGGCTATGAATGAAAAAAGGATTCACCACGGAGACACGGAGACGGGAGGAAGGGAGACCGGAGAAACTGAACCGCAAGGATCGCAATAGAGACGCTAAGGACGCAAGGAGTACGCGTCTTTGCGGTCTTTGCGCTCCTTTGCGGCCTTTGCGTGAACCCGCTCTTTTCTCCGTGTACCTCTGTGGGCTCCGTGTCTCCGTGGTAAACCTTTTTTTATTCATAAACTCTCTTGTCAGTACAGTTAAGGGTCAGACTTGGGGGGATTGGGCCCGGCCGGCGAGTACGGCCGCGGCCAGGGCGGTCCCTTTGACCCGGGCTTCGATCTTGGCAAAGGCCGTGTCGCGGCTGGTGGACGTATCGTCGCTGAAGGGGGCAAAGCCGCAGTCGTCGGTGGTGCCGAGTTGGTGCAGGGGAATGTAGCGGGCCGCCTCCAGCACCCGGTCCCGCACCTCTTCGGGCGTCTCCACCACCGGGTTGAGCGGATCAATCACCCCCACGAAGGCCCGCTGGTAGGGTTTGAGGTGCCGGGCAATGAGGCGCAGCACCTTTTCGCGGTCGGGCTCCCGGGCCAGGGCGATGAAGAAGTTGCCGGCTTTGAGTTCAAAGAGGCTGGGCAGCAGTTCGGCGTAATCCACGTCGGCGCTGTGGGTGGAGTCGCAGTCGCCGCCGGGGCAGGTGTGCACCCCGATGCGCTCCCGTTCGGCGGCTGAGAAGTTGCCCAGCGCCATGTTGTTGAGGAAGATGAAGCTGTTGAGCAGGTGCCCCGAGGGGTCGAGCTTGTAGGCCAGCCGGCCTTCGGTAAAATCCACCTGCACCGAGTGGGCGCCCCGGGCCAGGCACGCCCGCACCTCCGTTTCGTGTTCGCGCAGCAGGTCCTCGATGAACTGTTCCCGCGGGTAGCCGGCCAGGGGTTTGGCGGGGTACATCAGGCTGAGGGCTGAAGGCGAAATCACGGCCTGTTTGACCGGCACCCGGGCCAGGCGCAGGGCGTCTTCCAGGTACGCATCGGCGTACTGCCCGTACCGGAACGGGCCGCCCGTGAGCCGGGGCCACTGCCGGTGGTGATTCACGAACTGGAGCACGAAGCCGTCGGGGGCCAGGTTGGGCAGGCCGTCCACGGTGTAGGTGGCGAAGTTGTGGTACTTGCGCTGCTCACCGTCGGTGATGACGGGAGAGCCGGTGGCCTCGAACCGGGCAATAGTGTCGTGCACGGCCGCCTGGTAGAGGGCGTCGAGTTGCTGCCGGCTCACCTGCCCGGTTGCGCCGGCGGCCACGGCGCGAATCAGGTCGGGCGGCCGCGGGATGCTGCCGATCGGTTCGGTTGGAATGGTTGCCGTCACGGGGTTTTGAGGAGAATCCATTGGGTTGTTAAAAGTCAAAAAAATGGCCTATGCGCGGACCAATATCCCTATTTTACCGGGAATAAGGAAACCTATTTTACGCGGCGGGGCGGGCGGCGGTTATGCAGGAGGACTGTCAGTGCCGGCGGGTAAGCCGGTCGGCGGGGCGCCAGTCCCGCGTATGTGATCAGCGTTGGATTGGAGGGCAATATGGTTAGACGTAGCAGACGTAGTATTGGAGTACGGGCAAATACCCTTACGGCTGGGGGTAGTCTTCCGGCTACCCCCTTTTCTACGCGCAAAACTTGGTTTTGCCACTATGCTGTCCCGGTCAGCGACCTGAATGTGAATGATCTGCTTCTACCTACCCGATTACCCTCACGGCAAGGTTTTGTAAGCATCCGGGCAAGGCCACCAGAAGCAAAACGAAATTTTGCACGTAAAAAGGGGATAGTCAGGTATGTGATGAGCGCATGTGGGGATTAAAGGCGGATGGGGTGAGTGATGGGTTGGTTGTGGGGTGAGGGGTGAGGGGATGGTGAATGGTTGATGCTGCGGGAAGTGGAGTTTGTTCTTTTTGGCATTGCCCCAAAAAGAACCAAAAAGGGCTAGGCCCAATGATGCTTCCCCCCGCCAGGCAACCCGCCCCTCGCCATTGGG
>CADCTQ010000689.1 GCA_902805615.1 uncultured Cytophagales bacterium | reverse complement strand
TCCGGCAATTCGCTGGTGGAGGAGCACATTGCGGGCATTCCCGGCGACCTGTTCATCCGGCACTACCTCCAGGACCGCAACCTCAACAAGGTGCGCCTGGCCAAGGAGTTCATCAAGTTCAACGAACGCTGCTTCGTGCGGCTGCTCGGCGACATGCATTCGAGCAACTTCGTGATCGTGATCACGCCCGACTTCGAGGAGGAGCACTACCGCATCCGGGCCATTGACTTCGACCAGCAGTCGTACGAAGGGCGCAAGTCGGTGTTCCTGCCGCAGTACTTCAAGCAGAACAACCCGATCCTGGCGCTGGGCTACAACCGCGTGTCGCCCGAGTCGGTGCAGCAGTACCAGAAGGAAGAAAAAGCAATGATCGCCAACCGGCTCAACACGGCCGGCAACCGCATCTTTTCGCTCACCGACATCATGGCCGCCGACGCCATCTCACCCCCCGAAAACGTGCTCAGCCTGCGGCAGGAGCTGGCGGCGCACTACCGCAACCCCGGCTTCCTGGCCTGCGACACGATGGGCGAAATCGTGAAAGTGTCGCTGCGGCAGGTGCTCAAGGAAGGCGAACATCAGCATTGAGGAATAAGTCGTAAGTCCGGAGTCGTAAGTCGTAAGTGGGATCGGGAAGGAAGCGTTCTTGCTTTCGACTGCTGGCTGCTCTACGGGTTTAAGAGTCGGTTACCGTGCCCGGAAAAGATTACTTCCCGATCCCGCTTACGACCGGAGACTGGCGGCTTACGACTCACAACGTGGGTTAAAAAAGGAGGAATTTGCGTAAACCCTCGCGCGGGGCTGCCGTATAGGACGTGGGTTCCATATCGGAACTGATGTTTTACTATAATGAAAACCAGTTATGACTAAGCTGAAAAACCTGGAAGACCTGTTCGAGCACGAGTTGAAAGATTTGTACAGTGCCGAAAAGCAAGCCATTGCGGCAATGCCCAAGATGTTGCAGCAGGCCAATGATCCCCAACTGAAGCAGGCGTTGGAAGCCCACCTGGAAGAAACCAAGGCGCAGAAGGAGCGGCTGGATCAGGTGTTCGAATTGCTGGGCATGAGCGCCGGGCGCAAAAAATGCGAGGCCATGGCCGGTCTGATCGCTGAAAGCGAAGACCTGATTGACGAAAATGCTTCGCCCGAAGTGAAAGACGCCGGTCTGATCGCCGCTGCGCAACGCATCGAGCACTACGAAATATCGGGATACGGCACGGCGGCTCATTACGCCGAACGCCTGGGCAAGAAAGACGTAGCCAAGCTGCTGCAACAGACGCTGGCGGAAGAGCAGAAGACGGACACGCTGCTCAACGACCTGGCTAAGAATTCCATCAACCAGAAGGCCCAAGCAGCTGGCGGCAAGTAAATGCGCGTTAGCTTACAAGCCATACGGGCGGCCCCGGTGCACCAGATGCACCGGGGCCGCCCTCTTTTTGAGCAGGCAGCACGGCCGACGGGTATAGCCTTCAAAAAATGTTACCGTTGGCAAGCAACCACGGCGTCTCCCAAACTAAAATTTTATGTATTTGGCAACCTCTTTCTACTGTCATTCCCGGAGGGAGTCTTTTTATGAATGCGTAAAAGTTTGACTTATAACAGAAAATCATCCCCCTACTCCCTTCCCTAACCCACAAACCAGCCGCACAAGGGGGACCCCGTACCTGCCGGTGTCGCCACAAGGGGACTGCTTGTAGTAAGGGTACGACCGGCGCTTGATGGGTACGGCCCGTTTCCTTGCCGGGGTACTGCCAACTACCGGTCCCCCTTGTGGGTTTGCTTGTGCGAGCGGGAAGGGGGTAGGGGGATGACTTTCTGTTGCTTCATTTATGGCTACCCTTTATTCACTACAACACGCGTTTTGGGCCGCTCCTTAGGAGATGCGGATGGAAAAAGTCGCTTCGAAGGTGTCGCCCGGCGCGGCGAATTGGATGAGTTCCTTTTCTTCGATGGGGACGGGCTTGCCTTCCGTGTCGGCGCACCCCAGCCACGGCTCAATGCACACGAACGGCGCGGCCGGCTTGGCCCAGATGCCCAGGTAGGGAAAGGCCGGGTAGGCGACCGTGAGCACGTGGGGGTTTTTGGTGCTGCGCAGGGATACGCTCCGGGATTGCAGGTTCTTGAACACCAGTGCATCTTCGTTGAAGAGGTCTTTCGTCAGGTGCAACTTGTGGCCGTCCAGCGGCACGGCCCGGGTCTGACCCGTAAAGTAGCCGTCTTCCGAAATCAGGTGCCGGTCGAGGGCCGTCGCGTCGGCGTCGAATTCGAGGTAGTAGTCGTTGTAGTCTTCGCCCGGCAGCAGGGGCACGCGGAAGGCCGGGTGTCCGCCCACGGCGAAGTACACCGGCTTGCTGTCTTCGTTGAGCACCCGGTAGGTCACGATCAGCGTCGGCCCGTCGAGGGCGTACGCCACCTGGAACTCGAAGCGGTAGGGATACGCCGTCAGCGTTTTCTTGCTGCTCCGCAGGGAGAACACCGCGTGCGTCGCCGTGGAGGGCAGCAGGGCAAAATCCGACTTGCGGGCAAAGCCGTGCCGCTCGATGGGGTACGACTGGTCATCGACGCGCAACTCCTTGTTGAGCGATTCGCCCACGGTCGGGAACAAGTTCGGGGCGTGCCAGTTCCACACGGCGGGGTCGGCCTGCCACAGGTGTTCGAGGCCCGTTTTTTTGCTGCGGATTGACGTGAGTTCGGCGCCCTGCGGGCGGATGGTTACTTTGAGGAAGTCGTTTTCGAGAATGGCCATACTGGTTCGATAGGGATGGTAAAAAGTGGCACGCCAAGGTACTCGTTTTCCCCGGATCAGCGTTCCCCGAAGGGCGTCATTTCTGCCCACAGGGCCGTAAACTCTTGCTGGTAGGCCGCCACCACCGCCTTGTCGGCCGAGATCAGGATGTTTTCGTGGTTGTAGAGGGCGGCGCTGCGGGTCCAGTTGTAGCTGCCGGTAAGCACCGTTTTGCCGTCGGCCAGGGCAAACTTGTGGTGCATGTGGTTGGGCGTATTGTCTACCCGCACGGCAATGCCGGCCCGGGCAAACTCCCGGATGTCGGAGCCTTCGTCGTAGAGTTTTTCGTTGTCGGTGACGATGCGTACCTGCACGCCCCGGCCGTGGGCGGCGAGGATGGCCCGCGTAATGCGGTCGTCGCTGATGGTGAACACGCACAGGTGCAGGGAATGGATGGCGTAGGAGATCATTTCCTGGATGGCGTGCAGGCAGGCGTCGCCCGGGCTGAAGTACACCTTGTCGGACGGCCCGGCGGCATCGCGGTCCAGCAGGGTTTTGTTGGCGGCCTCCAGCCAGTCGAGGGCGGCCAGTTCGGGGTGGTGCGGCAGCCGGGTACGCACAATTTCGAAGATCCGGCTCCGCAGCAGGTCGCGTTTGGCCCGGTCGGGGTTGTAGGCTTCGATCAGTTGCCGCACGGCTTTCCGCTCGGCGGAGGTGAACGTCGTGTCCTCGAAGGACCGGATGAACAGTTGAATGATTTCTTCCACGGGGGAAAGTAGGGAAAAAACAGGAAATCAGGTATTGGGGTATTAGGGAGTAAGGTATTGGTGGTACCCGGCGGTTGCACGGATACCTTAATCTTCCCAATACCTTAATCCCCTAATCCCCCTACTCCACCGGGTCCCCCCGCTCCTGGCGCTGGGCGAGGATGGCGGCGCGGAGTTCGTCGTCGGAGGTTTCTTCGAGCCAGGTGACGGGAAGTTCGAGGCGTACGGTCTGGGCCTGGCCGCTCGGGGTGCAGACCACGGTGACGGTGCCTTCGGCGCTTTCGGTGCGTTCGGCGGCTTCGGCAGCGGCTTTCCCGCCCACGCCGGCAAAGGCTTGCACGCAGGTCCAGGTGATGTGTTCGTTGTCGGTGAGTTCGCGTTGTTTCATGGGCATGGTTTCCGAGTGTAGGGTGCTGTACAGACGCGGTTGCCGGGGAAAATGTTGCTTTCAGGCGGGGCACTTAACCGCAAGGATCGCAATAGAGACGCAAAGGGCGCAAAGCAATACGCGTTCGCCTCGCGGAAGAGGTCGCATCGCGGGAAAGCGGCGCATCGCGGGAAAGCGGCGCATCGCGGCTCCCCTCCTCGGAGGGGCTGGGGGTGGGTTTACCTAAATGGTACAGTTTACATAAGGATCACTGCATGAAGAATTCATTGAAAGGGGGAATCTGTGATTTGACACGAAAGTATTTTTCCCTGGCGATGATCCCTATATCACGCAAGGCATATACGTAAACCCACCCCCAACCCCTCCGAGGAGGGGAGCCGCGATGCGCCGCTTTCCCGCGATGCGACCCCTTCCGTGAGGCGACTTATACGCAGGGCGACCCCTTCCCGCGAGGCGATGCCTTTTTGCGATGAGGTCTTTGCGCTCCCCCTTTGCTTCTTTGCGTGAACCTACGGTGCCTGACCCGCAACTCCAACCGTGGATACATAAGCTATTTCTCCATGCAACTTCGTGGTACTCCGGGCCTCCGTGGTGAATTTTCAATGGTGGGAAGACGCGATGAATCGCGGTATGTGATGAGCGCCTCCTTTGTGGATGGGCAGTGAGCGGGCACTATTGCTTACGAGGCGGTATCCTTACGAGCCCGTATCGTTGTTGCGGCACCGATGGTATCGCGGCGGGCAGGCCCGGCCCAATGGCGAGGGGCGGGTTGATCAGCGGGGGGAAGCATCATTGGGCCTAGACCTTTTTGGTTCTTTTTGGGGCAATGCCAAAAAGAACAAAGACCACTTACGGATCATCAATCAATCACCAATCCATCACCCACCTACTACCTCCCATTACAACCGACCCATCACAACCCACCCCTCACTAACCCTAACCCCCTCTAATCCCCAAATGCGCTAAGCACATACCGCTGATCTCGTACTGTGCTCCCAAACCCGGTCATGCGCCTTGTTCACTTTTCATGAATTCGGAAGGAGAGATGCTGTAATTCTTTTTAAAACTTCTGGTGAATTGGGCGTGGTCATAAAAACCCGTGAGGTAGGCAACTTCTGATATTTTATGCGTTCCTTTTTTTAATAATTCCCTGGCTTTCATAAGCCTCCTGTTCCTGATGTATTCGTGGACTGTCTGGTTGGTCACGGCGTGTACCTTGCGGTATATCTGGCTTTTGCTCATGTAAATGAGTCTGGAGAGTTCCTCGTGGCCGAAGTCCGGCTTCTCAAGATGGTTGTCTATGATTTCGTTTAGCTTGTGAATGAACTTCTGGTCCGTTTCGTTGCCCGGGTTATTTTGCAGATAAGCCTTTAAGACCTGCTTTCTGGCCAAAGCATTCCTGATTTTCAACGCAAGCACAGCAGCATTGAATGGTTTGGTAATGTAATCGTCGGCTCCGGATTGTAAACCCATGATCTGCTGATCGGCTGCCGTACGGGCGGTAAGCATCAGAATGGGAATGTGGGACGTCAATTCTTCGTTTTTTAGCCGCTGGGTTACTGCAAACCCCTCCAGCCCGGGCATCATTACATCACAAAGGATTATATCCGGGATTTCCTGCTTGGCAATTTTTAAACCTTCTTGCCCGTTTTCAGCTTCCAATATTTGATATTCTTTTTGGAGCAGCAATCTTAGAAAGGAGCGTATCTCGGGGTTGTCATCAATGATCAGCACGATGGGTAAATCCGGGTCATTGGGATGTTCTCCGGCTTCAGATTCATCCGTTAAAGATGCAGGAGAAAACAAAAGTTCCTCCTGATAAAAGTCGCCGGGTTCTTTGGCCTCCTGTTCGGGGTGCAAGGGCAAAACAACGGTAAAAAGAGAACCCTTGCCCGGAGTGCTTTTTACGGTTATTTCTCCTTTGTACAGTTCAACCAATTCTTTTGTCAATGACAAACCAATGCCTGATCCGGAAGTCTTACTCACGTTTTCTTTATCTGAGGAATAAAATCTTTCAAAAATCCGGGCAAGGGTTCTCTTTTTACCGTTGTTTTGCC
>CADCTQ010000688.1 GCA_902805615.1 uncultured Cytophagales bacterium | reverse complement strand
AATAATTTGATAGCCTAAGTTATAGGTTATTTTAACACTTCTTGGCCGTTAAGTTGAAGCGTAATATTTGCTTGTACAGTAACAGGCTGATAGTCATAGGTATATACATAAATGAGGTGTGAATAACCACACAATACTGTGAAAATTCACGTTTATCCTTTAACAATTTCACCTTCTCCTATTGCAGTCAAACGCACTACCTTTCCCTGTGAGAACCCACATTGCCGGCGGACCATTGAAGGCTGAACTTTGCCGTGCCCGGTAAGCGCAAGCCGCAAATGCCATTTTTCACCACCAACACCTTTCGTTCATGTACACTGCATTCCGTTCAACCGTGCCGCCCCCGTGGGCGAAGCGCCCTTCGTTGCGCCGGGTACGTCTTCGCCAAAGCCCCCATGCCACCTCCAACCGGTAAGAGATATTCTGCCAGTGCCCGGCCCGGCGCATCCGGCGTTGCCGGTCTTACCGCAACCAGAGCCGGCCTTGCCTGGCTGTTGCACGTGGGCACGGGAATGTACGTGCACGTAAGCAGCAGCCTGCAACGGCTCCTTGGGTACGCACCCGAAACCTTCTTAACGGGAGGAATTGAATTCCCGCGGCGCCTGCTGCATCCAGCCGACGCCGGCAACCTGGGGAAGTTGCAAGACCGCGTAGTGGCGTTTCTGCGGACGGTGCCGCCGCTGCAACGCGTGGGGTACCAGTGCAACTACGATTACCGCCTGCGGAAGTCCGACGGTACCTACGTACGCCTGCTCGAACAAAGCACCGTGCTGCACACCGACGCCCGGGGTGAGATCACGTACCTCGCCGCCGTGTGCACCGATATTACCCACTGGAAGAAAAACGAAGTGCTTACCGCCTCAGTCATCTCCCCCAACGGGGACACCTGCCTGGTATGCACCTCTGCCGACGGGGCGTTTACCAGGCAAAACGCACTGAGCAAACGTGAAAAGGAAATTCTGGGCCTGGTAGGGGAAAATTACACCAGCCGGGAGATTGCCGAACGGCTGTTCATCAGCCTGCACACGGTGAATACGCACCGCCGGAACCTCGTCCGGAAAACCAGCGCCAAAACCGGCAGCGGCCTCGTCCGGTACGCCCTAATCAATGGGTAGCAACGTGATTCGTTTTGTGATTGGACTACGTGCACCGCGTCAGCGCCTCCACGTCGTTGCCCGTGAGCAGGTGCACGTTGCGGGTGATTTTTTCGGGGTCCCAGTCCCACCAGCGGAGTTGCCGCAGCCGTTCCACGTGCCCGGGGGAGAAGCGTTGGCGAATCTCCCGGGCCGGGTTGCCGCCCACAATCGTATAGGGCGGCACGTCTTTGGTCACCACCGAATACGCCCCGATGATGGCCCCGTCGCCGATCCTGACGCCGGGCAGCAGGGCCGCCCGGTAACCGATCCACACGTCGTTGCCCACCACCGTATCGCCCCGCGAGGGGTACGACTTGCCGCGCATCGCCTCCGACCAGGCGCCCCCGAACGCGGCGAACGGGTACGCCGACACGGCATCCGACAGGTGGTTGGCGCCGTTCATGATGAACTCCACGCCCGAAGCGATCATGCAGAATTTGCCGATCACCAGCCGGTCGCCCGTAAAGTCGAACAGGTACTTTACGTTCTTCACGAAGTTGTTTACATCCTCGAAATCATCGTAGTACGTGTAGTCGCCCACCTCGATGGCCGGGTGGTTCACCAGGTTTTTCAGGAAGCAGAGCCGTTCGTAGCCGGCCAGCGGGAAAAGCGTGTTGGGATTGGGAGTTTCCATGCGGAACAAGAAAAAGCCAATGCAATCTTTCGGGTCGAAAAATTGTTAACAAAAATACAAGGTTAATGATGCAAATGAAAATTTTCCTGTATTCCTTCTCCCTGCTGATGCTGCTGACCGGCCTGGGCTGCGCATCCGATGAAAATACCGTTTCCCCGGAGGCCAGCAGTGTCCCGGCTTCGGCGGCCTCCCTGGCCGGCAAGTGGCAACTGGCCCATTTCCTGCACACGGGCATGGTTGCCGGGAAACCGGGTAAGCCGGAAACGCCGCCCTACCAGGAAACCTTCGAGTTCCGCGCCGACAGCACCTTCCGCCGGTACCGCTCCAACGGCTACGAAGCCACCGGGACGTACACCTTCGTGCAGTACGGCGCCGGCGATTCCGGCATCCTGGCTACCTTCGACAACCCCGATCTGAGCTACCACGAGTTGCCCGGCCAGCCCGGCAAAATCCGTTCGTACGCCAAAGGCAAAGTGTACCTGCGGCAAACCGGGCCCGGCGTACTCGTAGAAAGCTACGCCGCCTCTGATGGCCCGTCCTTCCACTACCGCCAAAGTGTGGGACAGGATTGAAGGGTCATTCGTACAGTAGTCATTGGTCATTGGTCAGTAGTCATTGGTTACGCGATGCGTGGACCGGCCGGATGCGGTAACTCACGCGTACCCAATGACCAATGACTACTGACCAATCCCCCCATTACAGCTTCACGAACTTGAGCACCTGCGTGCCTTCCGGTGACTGGACGTGCAGCAGGTACGTGCCCTTGCGCAGCGTGGATACGTCAACGGCGAGCTTCCCTTCGCCCGCCGGGCGGGGCGCCGCCAGCGGCAGCCGTTTGCCCACCGCGTCGTAGAGGGTTACCCGCACCGGCAGCGCCGCGGCCGGCACCTCCAGGAACAGCTCCCGGTGCGCGGGGTTCGGATACAGGATCACCCCCAGGCCCGCGCCTTCGGGACGTACCGGCACGACCTCAATCGCCGACACCAGCGGCACGTCGGCCGCTCCCCTGGCAAAGGCGAGGCTCAGCGTGCTGTCGGCTACCTGCACCTCGAAGGTTTCCCGCACGGCGTGCATGGCTCCCCCGGCTTTCGCAAAAATGTCGTAATCCACCAGGCGGCGCGTGCCTTCGGCATCCACGTGGAACCGGCGCGAACCCGCGCCCCCCGCCGCCAGGTGGCCCCAGTGCGACTCCCCGAAGTGCAGCGTGACCCGGAACGTACCGTTGCCGGTCGGGAACTCGTAGCTGAATGCGTTGCCCCGCCGGCCCGTCTGGTAGAGGTAGTCGTCGGGCGTACCGGCCACTTCCCCGGCCACCGGGTTGGACGGCGCGCCGCCCCTGGAATACGTATCGGCGATGAACGAAACCGAGTCGGCCGTCGTAAAGGCCGCGCCGCCGGCATTGACCCGGAAACCGGCGCAGTAGGGGTTGGCCGATACGGCGAACTTCTCCGTCCGGGTGCAGCCCTGCCCATCCGTCACCGTCACCGATTGTTCGCCCGGGGGCAGCCCGGTGGCCTTGTCGCCCTTCTGCCCGGGGCTGCTGCTCCAGTAGTACGCGTAGGGCGGCGTGCCTCCCTTGAGGCCCGTGACCGCGGCCGTACCGCCCGACCGGGCGCCGCACACCGGCTCGGCCTGTTGCAGGGCGAAGGTCATGGTGGTGGTAGAAACGAGCCGGTACAGTTCCAGCGCCGAAATCGCCAGGCGGTTGGTCGTGGGGGCAAACTGCACGTTGAGCAGCCCGTCGGTCACCTCCACCTCAAAATCGGCCACCAGGGCAAACTTGGGGCCCACCTCGCCGCTGATGTCCAGGTTCGCCAGCCGGGTAGAACTTTCGAGGGCCACGCTGAACACCCGGGAGCCCGGGCCGCCCTGGTACCCATCCCGCGCCGTGCCGAAGTAGTTTTCGGCAAAGTGCATCCGCACCAGGTATTTGCCGGCCGGCAGCTTGGGAATGGCGTAGCCCAGCACGTCGAGGTCCTGGCGCGACGACATGTACGTGCGGTACAGGGCGTCGTCGTCGGTGCCGCCCACGGCGCTGGTGCGGTCTTCCAGGTTGTCGAGCAGGAAGTTGCCCACCCGGTACGACTGGTCGGCCAGCCAAAGTTTGCCCCCGATGGTCACGTCGGCGTCGGCGGCGCTCTTGAGGCGCAGCACGGGCTCAATGCGGTTGCAGGGGTCGGTTGCCATCCCGTACAGCGGCACCCGGTGCGGGCTGAGGGCGTTGTTGTAGGTCACCAGCAGGGCGGCATTTTTGAGGCCGGCGCTTTTGGGCACGAACTGCACCGGCACCGGGGTGGTTTTGCCGGGGGGCAGCGTGGCGCCGCCGGGCAGGCTGGCCTTGAATTCATCGGCGTTCGGGCCCACGATCCGCACGGAAGTAATCACCGCGGCGGGGTCGTTGCCCTGTCCGAGGCTCGACAGGATGACCGGCAGGGTGGGGTTCGACAGCACGGCCCGTTCGCCGAAGTCGAGGGCGGAGGGCGACGCCGCCAGGGTGGAAACCGAGTTCGGCCCCTCCTCGGGACGCAGGTTGGCGACGAAATACACGTTGTCGTTGTAGTCCAGGTTGGCCTCTTCGCCCAGGTAGTCGTGGGAAACCAGGTAGGCGTCGGGAATGAGGTTGCCGCGGCTGTCGCGGGCTTTCCAGACCCGGGCCCCGCGCATGGGGTAGGTCACGCCCCTGACCGTTACGGCGCCCCCGTACTCATTGCGTTTGGGGTCGGTGCAGTCGCCGGAAATGCGCAGGGAAAACGGCACGGCCGGGTTGAAGCTGCCCCGGCCCGGTGATCCGGCCTGGTCGTTGCGGCGGGGCAGCAGCGACTGCCCGTCCACGGCCGCGTGCCGCATGATGACCCCACCCCCCGAATGGCCGGCCCTGGCGTCCCAACGGATGAATTCCTGGTCCTGGCAGCAGCCGTGGTAAGCAGCCATCTGCCGCACCGTCACCGGTTTGGCCGGGTCGGCCCGCACGAAGTACGACGAGAAGATTTCGTCGGAATTGGGCAGGGGCGCATCGTGCTGGTTGTTGATGTGCCGGAAGCCGAGCTTGGTCTTCAAGCCAAACGCCTCCACGATCTCCCCGGTAAAGGGTTCGTTGTTGCCCTCGAAGCCTTTTTGCCACAGCCCGTGCAACGCAATGGTGTCAAGGGGCTGCGCCGGGTCGCTGGAGGCGACGGTCAGCGTTTCGTGCAGTATTTTTACCCGGCCGTTGTTGCCCGGCGGGTTGGTGGCGATGAACTTCACCAGCACGTCGGCGTAGCCGCCCGAGGGCACCCGCAGCGGCAGGGCCGACGGGTCGTAGGCTTTGCCGTTCAGCCCTTCGAGGCGGAAGAAAGCGGGGTTCGACAGCCGCAGGGCGTCAATGCGCAGCACGCCCATGCCCTGGTTGCGCAGGCGCACCGTCACGGCGTCGTGGTTCTCGTTGGTGGGCGTGCCCGGGCGGGAGTCGCGGTTCTGGATCTTGGAAAAGGTCGCCTCGTCGACCGCGGGGAAGCCGTCCAGGTTCTGCACGCGCAGCCGGGCGGGCGGCACGCGGCACAGGCTGATCTGGGCCAGGGCGCTTTTCCACTCGCTGAACTCACTCACGTAGAGGTTGCCCGTGAGCGGGTCTTCCACCACGTCGAGCGGATCGGCAAAGCCGCCCAGGCCGGGAATGCCGTTCACGCAGTCGGTGTAGGCTTTGTCGGCGGCTACGTTGCCGTCGGCGCCCGGCTCCAGCACCACGATGTCGTCGTGGTTGCTGTAGCGGCACACGAGCAGCTTGCCCTTGAGGGCGCCGTTGAAGGTGTTGCTCTTGTACTCGATCACGCCGTTGGGCGACTTGTTGAAGCCGAAATCGTAGGCGGCCCCCCCGTAGTTGGCGTCGGGGCCCTGGCCGGCGGGGTACTGGCCGTTGTCGGCCTGGCCGCGGTTGAGGGCGTATTCGCCGCGCAGCGCGTTGGGGTGGCCGAAGTAGCCGTGGTATTCTTTGCCGTTGATGCGCCGGTTGGGGTTGATCCTGAACAGCCAGTCGCGCTGCTTGCTCACGTGGGCCGAGGCGGGCACCGGGGGACCCGCGTAAAAGGTGCCGTCGGGGCGGCGCGTGCCGGGCACGGAGGCCGGGGTGTTGCCGTCGTAGTTGGAGCCGTTGGTGGGGGCGTACAGGTAGCCGTTGGAGTGCCACACCAGGTCGAAGGCGTTGCGGACGCCCGAGGCGTAAATGGTCAGGGGCGAGGTGCCCGCGTACGGGTTGTAGGTGCCGTCGGCCATCCGGTAGTTGTCGGCGGGGGCGCCGGCGATTACGTCGGGGCGGTCGGTGGTCTGCACGTCCAGGGGCAGGGTGGGGGGCAGCTTGCGCAGGTCCAGCCGGAGGATGGCCGCCGACAGCAGGGCTTCATCCCGTTCCCAGGTGGAATCGAGGGAGCCGGTGGCCGAGTTGCCGCCCTGGTTGATGTAGAGCACGTCGGGTTCGCCCGGCCGGAAGCCGACGCTGTTGACGAGGTGGTCTTTGCGCGACCGGGGCAGGTTGTCCACCACCAGCGTTTCGGTTTCCAGGTTTACGCCGGTGAGCTTGGAGATTTTGCCTTCGAACCGCGGGGCTTCGTCGAGCACCCGGTTGGAGCAGTGGGAAATCCACACGGTGGGGGCGGCCGGCGTGGAGGCGGGGTCAATGGCCAGGCCCACGGCCATGCGCAGCCCGTACTTGTTGCGCAGGGTGGCAATGCTCTGCGGGGCGCCCAGCGTGCCGTCGGACAGCAGGGGAAACCGCTTGAGGGTGCCGTCGAAGCGCAGGGCGTACAGCTTGCGGTCGGGGCCGATCGCCAGGGAGGTGTACTGTTCGCCCCCGGTACCCGCCAGGCGCACTTTCTCGAACGACACCGGCAGGGTAGGGCCGGCCTGGTAACCGCCCGTGGTAAAGGTGGATTCCTTGGGAAAGAACGGCAGGCCCGCCGCCGACTGCACGCCGGCCGTGATCACGAGCCGGTAGGTGGTGTTGGGCAACAGGCTGCTCTGGGGCGTGAGGATGATGGCGTCGCCGCCGCCCGTGCCGTTCACCTTCGCCGCCACTTCCACCGGCGACGGCGTGCCGCTCACCTGGTACAGCTTCACGTGGGAGGGGGTAATGGTGCGGTTGTCGATGCCGCCGTTGGTGGGCACTGACACGTAGGCCGTTACGGACGCGCAGGGGCTCACCCCCACGGCGCTGCTGTCGGGACTGACCAGCACCACGCGGGGGCGGTTCTCGTCCTGTTTGAGCAGGTGGGCCGAAGCAAAAAAGAGGCTGAAAATGCCTGACAGTAAAAATGATCTCATGGGCAAATGGCAATAAAAAGGTTGCCTGCCGCAAAGCGCCACGTGTCCACACCCTCCCCCCGTTGCGGTCAGAGTACTACAATGATTTATGGGAAATCGCGCATTCCCGCGTGAGCGGAATCAACCGTGAGCAGGATCAACCTCCGGAGATCAATCACGGGGATCAGCAAGGCGACGTCTCCAAGCAGTGATGCTCCCGGACCCCCACAACCCACTTGAGAATGCGATTCAATTGATTTAATTAGCTGGAAGGGAGCCGCAAACGGTAGCCGCCGCTCCTGTGCAAGGCCCGGCATGACGGCCGTACTCATCAGACGGCCCTGCCTTGCGCTCTTTCACTACGGGAAAGAGGGTGTGATACGGGTAATGTAAGGGATATAATTCGGAAAAGCCAGCCTGGGCGGCACAATTCGGGTACAAAAACGGCCTTTCCGCAAAGATTTGGGCGCTTTTTGAATTTTCTACGTAAAAACACGTAGCCGGGTTGCGGGTTTACCGGGGCGCCGCAACTATTTTTTTACCCCGAAATGGTGCAGCACGTTGCGCACCAGCGTCCCGAACGCGGGGTCGGTGTACAGCGCCCAGCCCGCCCGGATGGCCCCGGCGTTGAACACCCTACCCCCCGCCGGCCGCTCCCAGTAGATCATTTCGGCGCCCTGCTGGTGCGCCCCGTCGAGTTTGCGCATGAAAAAGTCGAACGACTCGCCGCTGTACACCCCTTCCTTGCCGGGTATTTTCCACGGAATGCGGCCGGTCGCCAGGGTGGTGATGCCGGCGGGGTCGTCGGGCACCGGCACGGGGGCGGGCTTTTCCCCCAGCCGGCGGAGCGTCGAGAGCCGGACGTCAATTTCGTGCCCGTTGGCGCCGGGCAACCTGCCGCCCGCCGACAGCCCGAAGGCGTCGCCGTCCCGGAGGCCGACCGGCTGCGGCACGTTGAACAGGAAATGGCCGGCCTGGTTCACGACGTAAGGCCCGTACTGCTCGTCGAGGCCCGAATTGATCCAGCCGAGCATTTCCAGGCCGGTGAGTTTCCAGCCGGGGTAGTCCGTTTCGCGGAGCAGGCCGCCCTTGCCGCCGTCGTGGCTGTGCCAGGCTTCGCCGCGCCGGGCCGCCGGTACCTGTCCGCCGGGGGCGTCCACCTTGCGGCACTCCATCACCGTGCAGTCGTCGTTGTAGCTCACCCGCCAGAACAGCGAGTTGCCCGACAGGATGACCACCTGCCCGCCGCCGCCCAGGTATTTTTCCAGCCCCTCGTACATAGGCACCGACCAGTATTCGCTGTGCCCGTTGATGAAGAAAACGGGGTAGTCCCGCAGGATGCCGGGCGACTTGTGCAGGTCGGTGTCGGTAATTACGTCGTAGTCAATGCCTTCCCGTTCGAGCCACAAGTGCGTGTAGCGTTCGCCGCGCAGCAGGTGGCTGTAATCCGACCCGTAGAGCACGTACGGACCGGCGGCCGGCCAGGGCATCCGCAGGCCCACCTGGTAGGTGCCCTGCCCGGCGGCGTGGGCGCGGTAAAAGCTGTAGGCGGGCGGCTCCAGGGGGTTGTTCTGCCCGCCTTCGGTGGAAAGGCTGTACTTGAGGGTGTCGGGCCGGACGGCGAAGGGCGTGGCGTTGTAGGCCCGCCAGGTGTTGGTGGAAGCCAGCACCAGCACCGGCGCCCTGGGCTGGCTTGCCGCCTTGCGCACCACGAAGGAAATGTCGTAGAAATCCGCGCTGCCGGCCGCACCGGTGTGCACGCGGGCCACGTAGAAACCGGGTTTGGCCGTGGCCGGCACGGCGTAGGCCACCGATTCGCGCCAGCCGCAGTCGTAGAGGTCGTCGGCGGCCAGGCGCAGGGCGTGTCCGCGGCGGGTGTCGCCTGCCGGCCGGTACCCGCCGAAGCGGTCTACCTCCGCGTGGAACGAAGGGCCGCCCACCATCCAGGTGCCGTGGTTGATGACCTGGCCGTGCCGCCCGTGCGGCGACGCGTCGCGGACCGTCGCGCCGCCTTCTTCGGCAAAATGCCAGGCGGCCAGCAGGCCGTCGGGGGCGGCGGAACCGAGTCCTTTGGCGGCGAATCGCCCGGCCACCTGCCCGGGCGTGAGGGGACGGTCGCGGAGGGTGCAGGCGGCCAGGTCGCCGTCGAGGAAGTGTTCGAGCCCGTTGTCCCGGTTCACGGCCGCGCCGAGGGTGAGGGGGCCGCCGCGGAAGGTGATTTTGCCGGCGTGCGGCGCCCGGGCGACGGGCTTGCCGTCCAGCCAGAGGACCAGTTCCTTGCCGTCGGCGGCCAGGGCCCAGTGGTGCCAGCCCTCCTTGCGCAGGAGCCCGGCCGGGGAGGAGAGGGCCGTGCCGCCCAGCCGGGCGTCGAGTCCGCCGTCCGCACCCAGCCGCACGGCGAACCCTTCCTGGGCCAGCAGGGCCTGGGGACGGTCAACCCGCCAGGGCCGCACCCAGCCTTCGGCGCCGAAGCCGCGGTAGGTGCCCTGCAGTCCTCCTGCCACGAACACGTAGGAGCCGGGGTAGAGGGGTTGCGGGGTGGCGGCCAGCGGGGCGAAGCGGTGCAGCACTTCGTCGGCGGCGGGGTCGTCAATGCCCTTGCCGAGCTTGCAGATGCTCACGCGGCAGGGGGTGCTGCTGCTCAGGTAAAACCGGATGGTGCCCCCCGCCGCCACGCTTTCCGCGTCGGCGTAGCCGTACACGCCGGGCAGCAGCATGCCGGGGTGCAGGGGTTTGCCGGCGGGGGCATCGGCGGCCCACCCGTGCAGGCCGGTGGTGAACAGGATGGCCGCTCCCGCCCCGGCGGTTTTGACGAATTGCCTCCTCTCTTGGTCAGCAGACATGGAAATCAGGGGGAAATGGGAAAATGAAAAGTGGACAATGAAAAATGGAAAATGACCGGGCCGCCGGTTGGCGAAAAATACGAATTCGGCGAGGACCATGCAAAAGCGGGTTGTATAACCGGGCCGCGCCGGGGTGGCGGTTCCCGTTGCGGCCCGGCCCTTCGACGGGTCAGCCTTTGCCGGTCAACCCGTATTATCGTGTTCTTTTTTTGCAGTAAAGTAAATAAAATAAGTGATCATCTTAATTTGTATTTTATTTGTAGATAAACCTAATAAAATTACATCATTTAAAGGTGTAGTATATTGAAAAATAAAAAAATAAAACTTGTCCTCCTTCCCCTTTTTCTGCCCGCCGCCAAACGCATGCTGAGGGCGGGTGAAGCCGGTGCGCCCAACCGGTTGTCGCATTAATACGTTGTGAATGAGTGGGAAAGGAAGCAGTTGGAGGAATGCAAAGTCCAAAAGACCAGGTGAAACCTATCTTTAGAAGGAGATAAAATTCTCACGGGTATTTCATAACTTGCACATGCCAAATTCATTTTTTCAAGATCTGACTTTGCGCATCGTTTTTTACCAGCTACAGCATTCCTGCCGGAGATGTAACGACAAGTGCGGGTAGATAAGCCGCATCTTCAGGGTATGGCCCGCTTCGACTCCCAGTACTGGTTTGGGAATATGATACAGCTATTCCGGGTATCCATCGTTAAAACGCCATTTGCCGGCATCTGAGTCCCCCTTACTCCGGCCGGGGCGGGCTTACGGCGCTGATCCACCTTATTTCCCATCCCTGCCTTTTCA
Source organism: uncultured Cytophagales bacterium (assembly GCA_902805615.1). Classification (GTDB taxonomy): domain Bacteria; phylum Bacteroidota; class Bacteroidia; order Cytophagales; family 172606-1; genus CADCTQ01. The sequence continues at coordinate 11,569 of CADCTQ010000688.1, read as the reverse complement.
ATTCCCCGCGCTTTCCCCGCCGGCCGGGGAATGGTACCCCCGAAGCAAACCACTTACTGAATCAATACAATGCAGCATTTCTATTCTTACTTCCTGGCAGTGCTCTTTTTCCTGTCCTGGGCACGGCCGGCCGCCGCGCAGAACCCCGTTTTGATCGGCAATGCTGCCGAGGTAGTAGCGGCTTACCAACAGAAGGCCCTGGCAAAGGCCCGCAATGCGGGTGGCGAAGCGGTGAAGATCCGTCACACCGTACCCGGGCAAGGTGATTTGCTCCTGACCTTGAACGGCAGCCGGAAATCGGGAAAGGCCGAAACGTTCTTCGGCCACGTGAACAACTCCCGCAATACCTTCCGTTTAACGGACTCCGCCGGTACCCTTTCGGGCGAGATCCTGCTGGCCGAACGGAAAAAAGCGTATAAGTACGTCTCCGGCCGGGGCGGGAAGGCGTACCTGGAAGAAGTGGACATCAACAAGGTGATCTGCGTAGGCTATGGCGCGGCAACTACCGGCGCCACGCCCCCCGGCAGCGGGAGCACCACGGCCCCGGCAACGGCAGCCGTACCCGACTTGCAGAGCTTGCCCGGGGCAACCGGCGTCGTTTTACTCGATTTTGACGGGCAGTACGTGGTCAGTTCTTTCTGGAACGGCGGGCTTCCCATCAATGCGGCTCCCTCCCCCATGACCGGGGCAGACATCAGGGAAGTATGGAAACTGATGACCGAAGACTTTCGCCCTTTTGCGCTCAACATTACGACCAATGAATCCGTTTTTTTCAATGCGCCGCCCGGGCAGCGGGTAAGGATCATCTTTACGCCTACCTCCGGATTTTTTCCGGGGGCAGGCGGCGTTGCAAGGCTATTCTCTTTTGCCTGGACTGCTGAAGACATTCCCTGCTGGGTATTCATCGGAACACCGAAACATGCCGCTGAAGCCGGTTCGCACGAGGCCGGCCATACGTTGGGATTATACCACGACGGTTCATCTACGGAGGGGGAATACTATTTCGGACAAGCTGCCTGGGCCCCGATCATGGGCACCGGTTATTACGCAAGCTCCGTTCAGTGGAGCAAAGGGGAGTACCCGAACGCAAACAACCGGGAAGACGATCTGTACAAAATTGCTTTTGAAGGAGCCGCAGTTGGCTACCGGCCCGATGACCACGGAAACCTCAACGGCGCGGCTACGCCCATTGCCAGGAATGCCGCCGGGGAAATCGACCCGGCCCGCAGCCGGGGCATCATTACGACTCCGGGCGACGTGGACGTGTTCAGCTTTGCCGCCACCGGGGGGAACGTACGCATTGCGGTAAATCCGATTGCATCCTACGCCAATCTGGACGTACTGCTCAAACTGGTCAATGCCGCCGGCCAGACGGTGTTGGTGGCCGACCCGTCAACCCGCGGCGCCGGCATTGACCAGGTGCTTCCTGCCGGCACGTATTACCTCCACGTGGACGGCGGAAGAGGCAGTTACGGGGCGGACTCCGATTACGGTTCACTCGGCGAGTACAGCATCAGCGGTACCATCGCGCCGGCCAACAAACCCCCGGTTGCCGCCCTGACGGCCCCCGCCAACGGGGCAGCGTTCACGGCGCCCGCCAGCATTGCCCTCTCGGCTGCTGCCTCCGACCCCGACGGCACGGTGAGCAAAGTGGAGTTCTTCAGCGGCGCCACCAGGCTGGGCGAAGACCTCACGAGCCCCTACGGCTTTACCTGGAACAGCCCGGCCGCCGGCACGCACCAGCTTACCGCCCGGGCCACCGACAGCAAGGGGGGCACCGGCACTTCGGCATCGGTATCCATTACGGTCAATGCCACGGCGGTAGCCTGCACGGCCAGCGGCACCATCCGGCGGGAGTACTGGGCGGGCGTGCCCGGCACCTACGTATCGGCCATCCCCGTGACCACCACCCCGACGACTGTTTCCCAACTGACTGCTTTTGAAGCCCCAATCAATGCCGCCGACAACTACGGGCAACGCATCCGGGGGTACCTCTGCGTGCCGGCCACGGGCAACTATACCTTCTACCTCGCCGCCGACGACCGGGCCGAACTCTGGCTGGGCACCAATGACAGCCCGGCCACCCGGCGGAAAATTGCGTCGGTGACGGCCTGGACGGGTTCAAGGCAGTGGACCAAGTACGCCGCGCAGCGGTCGGTGGCCGTTGCCCTCCAGGCCAACACCCGCTACTACATCGAAGCCCTCCACAAGGAAGGCACCGGCGGCGACAACCTGGCCGTCGGCTGGACCACGCCCGGCGCGGCGGTCATTGCCGTCATTCCGGGATCGGTGCTTTCGCCCTTCGGGGTAACGGCGGCCAACCGGGCCCCGGTACTGGCGGGCATCGGCAGCAAGACGGTGACGCTGGGAGGAACGGTGTCCTTTACGGCCACGGCTACCGATGCTGACGTGCCCGCCCAAACGCTGACGTACAGCTTGTTGAATGCCCCGGCCGGGGCCGCCATCGGGTCGGCTACCGGGGCGTTCACCTGGAAGCCCGGCGCGGCGGGTACCTACGCGCTGACCGTGCGGGTGACCGACAATGCGCCGGTGCCGGCTTTCGACGAGGAAAAGATCACCGTGACCGTCAACCCGCCTCCCGCTGCGGGCGTGGCTTTCCGGGTAAACGCCGGGGGGAATGCCTTCGCGACGGCGGATGCCAGGAGCTTTGGCGCGGATGCGTATTTTGCGGGCGGCGCGGTATCGGCGGCGACTACGCTGGGCATTGCCGGCACGGCCGATGACTACCTGTACCAGACGGGCCGGCACGGGGCCTTCTCCTACAACGTCCCCACCGGCAACGGCAGTTACGACGTGGTGCTGCACTTTGCCGAGACCTACTTCGGCAACGCGGCCCCGGGCGGCGCAGGCTCCCGTAAATTCCACGTCAACCTGGAAGGACTGCGGAAACTGACCGACTACGACATCTTTGCCAAAGCCGGGGGCGCCCTGCGGGTCGCGCAGGAGACCTTCCGGGTGACGGTCAGTGACGGCACGCTGAACGTGGCTTTCCTCAAAGGGACGGCGGGTGACCCGGCCGTAAAAGCCATTGAGGTGTTGCCGGCCGGCAGCGCCCTGGCCATCAACGCGGGAGGAACGGCCTTTACAACCGCCGGCGGGAAGCGTTTTGCGGCCGACGTGTACTACGGCGGCGGAACCGTATCGGCCCTCACCAGCGGCGACATCCTCAACACGACGAACGACGCCCTGTACCACAACGCCCGGACCGGGACTGCTTTCTCCTACGGCCTGCCTTCGGGCAACGGCACGTTCGACGTCGTGCTGCACTTTGCCGAAACGTACTGGGGCAGCCGGGCGGGCGGCGGGATCGGATCGCGCAAGTTCAACGTGGACGCGGAGGGAACCCGGCGGCTGACCGACTACGACATCTTCGCCCGGGCCGGCGGGGCCATGCGGGCCGTCACCGCAACCGTACGGGTGACGGTGAGCGACGGGGTGCTGAACCTGTTCTTCGGCAAAGGCTCGGCGGATAACCCGGCCGTGGCGGCGGTTGAAGTGGTGCCCGTGACGACGGCCGCCCGCGTGGCCGCCGAAGAACCCGCCGGCGGGAACTGGCAAGTGGACCTGTATCCCAACCCGGTCACCGACAAGCTCACCATCTCGTTGCCCTTCCCGGCCAGCCGGGTGAAAGCCACTGCCGTTACGGATGCCGCCGGGATGATCCGGCTTAACAACCTCCACCGGGCATCGGGGCCGGACCAATTGGAAGTAAACGTGGAGAAACTGCCCGGAGGGCTCTATTTCCTGCGGATCGACACCGCGAACGGTTACCGGACCGGCAAGTTCGTAAAGCAATAATACCCTCTCGTTGTTGGCTGTTCGTTGTCGGTTGTTGGTTGTTCGTACTGCCTTGTCACACCCGTCATTGCGAACCACCAGCAACCGACAACGAACCCGCAGCAGGCGGATGGAACCACGGCCGTTGCCGTAACCGGTCCCCGCAAGCGTCCGCAAAAAAGAGCAAGCCTGCCATTACCCGGCAGGCTTGCTCTTTTTGGTAAATGGAAGCACGGAGTGGCTGCTCCCGGCGGGGCGTTACTGCCGTACGACCGTGCGGGTGTACACCTGGTCCCTGGCGGTGACCCGCAGCAGGAACACGTTGCCGGTCGCGGGAGCCGGAACGACGATCACGCCGCCCGTGCCGTGCTGCCCGCCGTCGTCTTCAAGCGTTTGCACGCGTTGGCCCCGGGCATTGAACAGCTCCACCTTCTGCACGCCTTCGATGCCGCTCAGGTCCACGTTGAACTGGTGGGTGAACGGAACCGGGAACACGCGCAGCCGTTCGGCGTCGTTGCCGGCCGCCTGCGTCCCCAGCCGCGAAGCCGTGCAGGCGGGGCGGGTCGCCGAGGCGCTGAAGTAGATGGTAAAGTTGCCCAGTTTGTTCACCAGCACCAGGTTGGTGCCGTCGAGGGTGACCCAGTACGAGCCGTCGAGGCCCGCAAAGCCGGAACCCGAAATGGTGCAGGCCGGTTGCGCCGACGCGAACGTGTGGGTCGTCTTGGGCAGCAGGTCCACGAACCAGTTGGGCACGCCGTTATTGGTGTTGGCCGAGAACTGGTACAGGCCGCGGTTGGCCAGGTCCCAGTTGATGGTAAAGTCGGTGAGGTTGCCCAGGTTCGGGCCGCCCGTGCCGATCACGTGGGCGTACTTGTACGACTGGTGCACCGAGGGCAGCGGCGTGGCCCGCGGCGTGCCGAACTTGCAGGTGGTGCCGCCCGAGGTGGGCGCCGTGACGGTGATGGTCACGCTTGCCTGGCTCGAACCGCCCTTGCCGTCGCTCACGGTGACGGTAGCCACGTAGGAGCCGGCCGCCGAGTAGGTGTACGACGGCGTGGCGCCGGTGCCGGTGGCGCCGTTGCCGAACGTCCAGGCGTAGCTCAGCACGTCGCCGTTGGCATCCGTCGAGCCGGAGGCGTTGAACTGCACGGTGACCGGGGCGGTGCCGCTGGTGGGCGTGGCCGTGGCCGACGCGACGGGCGCCGTGTTGCCGGGGGTGGGTGTGGTGGTGGTGCCGCCCCAGCCCCGTACGATGTTGCGCACCAGGGTGCCGGAGGCGGTGTAGTCGGTGGCCGTCCAGCCGCCGGTGGTGCTCACGCCGGGCTTGAGGGCGGAAGCGGCTTCGGCCTTGTCGTTGAGCGACCAGTTGAGGTGGCTGATCTGGTGTTGCTTGAGGAAGTTCATCCACTCGTTGGTGGAAGTCTGGTCCACCGAGCCGCCGCCGGAGGCGTCCACGGTGCCCCACTCGGTGACGAACAGGGCAATGTTTTTGCTCAGGGCCACGCTGGCGATGTCACGCAGCGACTGCTTGTGGGTGGCCGCGTAGAAGTGCAGCGTATAGGCAATGTTGGTGTACTTGGTGATGGGGTCGTTGGCGGCCTCGTCCACGCGCTGGCTCCAGGTGGGCGTACCCACCACCACCAGGTTGGTGGAGCCGGTGTTGCGGATGGCCCCGATCACCGCCTCGGCGTAGGGCTTGATGGTGCTGCTCCAGGAGACTTGCAGCGGCTCGTTGTAGATCTCGAAAATGACGTTGGGTTTGGTGCCGTAGAGCTGGGCCATCTCGGTGAAGAAGGCCACGGCCTGGGAACGGTACGTTTCGGCGTGGTGGGAGTGCCAGTCAATGATCACGTACAAGCCGGCGGCAATGGCGGCATCCACCACGGCGCGGACTTTCTGTTTTTCGCGGGCCTGGTCCTGCAAGTACCCGCCGCTGTCTTCCACGCCCATTGCGGCCCGCACGATGGTCGCGTTCCAGTCGGTTTTCACGTAGCCCACGGCGCCGGCGTTGTAAAACCGTTCGCCGCCCCAGCCGGCGTTGCTCCAGAACAGGCTGGGACCGGCCAGGCTGACGGGCTGGTTGTTCTTGTCGAGGATTTTGTTGCCGCTCACGCGAAGGGCGCCGAACCTTTCCACGGGCGTCTGGGCGGCAGCCCGGCCGAGTCCACCCAGAAACAGCACCAGCACGAGGGCCGTGCGCCAGGCGGCCGGTAAAAAGGGCATTCGTAAAGGAAGTAGAAGGTTTTGCATGTTAAAAAATGGTTGGGAAGGTTAATTATTTACAATGCCTAAACCCAATGCTACGACAATTTCGCCAAAAATCGGCATTAAACTTATATTATTTTGATAAAAAAAATGACAATTACAAGAAGGGGTGGTGTGGAGGGAATTAATGGTGCTAACAATAGGTATTGGGGTATTGGGATATTAGGGGATTAGGGTATTTGACCGTGACCACCAGTACCCCAATCCCCTAATCCCTCAATACCCCAATACCTTAATCCCCAACAACTTTTTGCCGCCGGGGAGAGTATAACGATGGACGGCGGGATGCGGAATTTCCCGCGCAGACATCGTTCAGGACACTTTTATGAGCCAGCAAGAAGACAATCAGGACAATCAGAAGGTATTATTCGGGTTCGTGCTCGGAGCCGTGACGGGAGCGGCGGCGGCCCTGCTGCTGACGCCGGCCGTTACGGAGGAGGCCCGCCGGAAAGTAGCCGAAAAGGCCGGTCCGCTCAAGGACCTGGTCAACAACAACCTCGACACCCTGGTGCATTACGGCCTGGGAATGCTCAAATCGTACGCGGGCAACGCCCCGAAGGGGGATGCTTCGCCGGTGCAGGCGGTAATCAAAGCGGTTGCCACCCAAGCCATTGCCGGGCTGGCCGGGGCCGGTATCGAGGACAAAAAAGCAAAGGACAAGGGCGATAAAGCCGGTAAGAAAGAAGGCAAAAAGAAGGCTAAAAAAGAAGACCGCGACGACGCCTGACGGACCCTACAGGTCGCATTCATCCTTCACGGCCGACTGGATCAGCTGCCGGATGGCCGTGCCGTTCAGCGGCTTGATGAGGTAGCCGCTCACGGGGTATTCCTTGATCTTTTCCTCCAGCCGCGGGTCGTACGACGCCGACATCAGGAACACGCACACCTTGTTGCCCTCAATGCCCGGGATGGACAGGATGCGGTCCAGCACCTCGAAGCCGTCCTTGCCGGGCATGTGCATATCGAGCAGCAGCAGGTCGGGCAGTTCGTCGGTGCCGGCATCGCTTTCGGCCAGGCCGGAGAATGCATTGAAAAGCGCCGGGAAGGTGTTGAAGGCGGCAATGTTGCGGGCCAGTCCCTCGTCCCGCAGGGTGGATTCCAGCAGGAAGTTGGCGATGGGATCATCATCGAGCAGAAACGCGTTGCGGTAGTAGGTCATGGGTACGGAGAAGGGAGAAGGCATTCGCTGGTGCAAGGTACAAATTATCGGGCAGGCTTGTCACACTCGAAAAGGGAAAATGAGCAGTTATCCGGCCGGGCCGCACGGGCTTCCTCCCGCATAAAACACCTCTCTTTCAAAATTGTTTACAACTCCCGCAAAACGCAGCATAAGCTGATGGTGGGGCGCTGGTCACGGTGCATCCGGGCTATCGTGTGATCCGGGTACACTCGCAGTCACCAGGCCGAACGGGCTTTCGCGAACTGCCGCCGCCTGCCGGCGCGAAGTAGTACGTGCTGGCGCGAAGCTGTGCTTCGGTATGTGATGAGCGGATATGCGTATTGTATAACAGGATGGTTTGTAATGGGATGGTGAATGGTTTATGGGTCCGTAAGTGGGCTTTGTTCTTTTTGGCATTGCCCCAAAAAGAACCAAAAAAGGTCTAGGCCCAATGATGCTTCCCCCCGCCAGTCAACCCGCCCCTCGCCATTGGGCCGGGCCCACGCGCCGCGACACCACCGCTGCCCGGGATACGATACGCAGCCGTAACGAACCGTGCCTGCTCACTGCATGGCTATGCACCGAATGGCTACTCACTTTCTGGCTACTCACTGCTTGGCTGCACGCTGCGTATCCACCAGGCAGGGCGCTAATCACATACGTGCCTCGTGCCGGTGATGTTTTCCGCCTCCGGCGGAACGAAGGCAGTTTTACAACCCTTGTTTCGTGACCCATTCGTCGGCTTGCCCTTTTCGCGCATCAATTGCCCGCTCCCGGCTTTACGGCAACTCGTCACTTGGTTGAAAGAACTTGATCGCAAAGAAGACGCAAAGACCGCAAGGCGGATCAGGATTCCCAGGATGGGAGAATTGACAGAATTACGGCGCAGACGGAGAGCACGCGTACCGCTTTGCGCCCCTTGCGTTCTTCCTTTGCGATCCTTGCGGTTGGGTTCTTCCGGTCTCCGGTCTCCTTTCCTCCCGTCTCCCTTTTCTCCAGTTTCCCTTTTCTCCGTGTACCTCCGTGCCCTCCGTGTCTCTGTGGTGAATCCTCCTTCCCGCTACAACCTGCATTGGCAGTTCAGCCGGCAGCTTACGTCTTCTTCTGAACGCAAAAAAGGAGCTGCGTACGGGACGCAACTCCTTCTTTCTTATGTTTCGCGATCAGTTAATACATTGGCATTACTGATTGCCTGAGCCGGAGCCGCTGCCCGAGCCGCTGGTACCCGTGCCGGAACCGCTGGTGCCCGAACCGGAAGTACCGGTGCTGGAGCCGCTGCCCGAACCGGAAGTACCGGTGCCGGTTTTGCTCTTGCTCTTGCCCGTGCCCGTAGTGCTCGAACCGCTGGTGCCCGTGGGGCTGGTGCTGCTGGCGCCGGTACCGTTGGTGCTGCCGCTGCCCGAGCCGCTTACGCTGCCGGAGCCGGTGGCGCTGGTACCGCTGGTGCTACCCGTGCCGGAACCGGTCGTGCCCGTGCCGGAACCGGTCGTGCCCGTGCCGGAACCGGTCGTGCCCGTGCCGGAACCGGTCGTGCCCGTGTTGCCGCTGGCACCGGAACCGCTGCCCGTGCCGCCCTGCGAACCGGAGCCGCTGCCGCTGCGCGTACCCGAAGTACCGCCGCCCGAACCACTGGTGCTGCCCGAACCCGAGCCGCTGCCGCCCTGACGGGTGCTGGAGCCACTCGTGCTGCCGCTGGTACCGGAAGTGCCGCTGGTGCTGCCCGAACCGCTGGTGCCGGAAGTGCCCGTATTGCCGCTGGCACCCGAAGTACCACTGCCGCCCTGCGAGCCGGAAGTGCCGCTGGTGCTGCCCGAACCGCTGGTGCCGGAAGTGCCGCTGCCGGAGCCGCTACCACCCTGGGAACCTGACCCGCCCTGGTCGGGAGCTATATCGTTCGCAACGGAGTTGTTTGCTTTTGCAGCCGTTTCCGGCGTGCCGGCGTATGCGAAGGGGAAACTGAATACCGCCGCCGCAAAGAATCCTTTTGCGAGCAATGACTTGATTGTTCTTTCGATCTTGTTCATAATGGTAGCTGGTTGTGTTTGGTTGGGAATTAAGATGTTACATTCAATGAATCGCACCGGTCGTTGCGCCTGATTCTACAATTGTGGTAAGTCCAGAAGAGCTTACAATTGCTTTTTTCCAAGAAAGGGTTCAGGCTAAAAATGCGCAAACAGGTGGACTGATGTTGGGTTTCGAAGCCTGTTTACGGGCGAAAAAGCTGCAAGGATGCAAATTTAATACGTAATTTGTAAAATAAGGGTAAATACGGAGTCGAATCCGTAAAGAAAAGGCCCGTTTTCCGCCCGCCGTTACGGCAAATTAACGTTTTTCGCTGGCGGATCGGCCGGGAAAAAGGGCCGGTTCAGGAGACTTTTTTTGGATTATTTTAGTGAACGAAAATCACTGAGTCCCAGGCGCGTGTGCCGCCGGGTTGTTTCAAATTAAAACTGGCAAACGTTTCTCCCGCCCGGCCGCCGCGCCGTATACGGCAGGTATGGAGACTGCCCTGGCGAAAATAACGGCGTTTGCCGACCGGGCCCACGGCCAGCAGACGCGCCGCTACACCCCCGAACGCTACATTGTGCACCCGGTGCGCGTGATGGAAATCTGCCGCGAATACACCTCCGACGAGGCGGTGCTGGCCGCCGCACTGTTGCACGACGTGCTCGAAGATACCCCCGTGACCCGGGCGGCAATGACGGACTTCCTGCTGACGGTGATGCCCCCCGAAACGGCCCGGCGCACGGTGCAACTGGTGGAGGAACTTACGGACGTGTACGTAAAAGACGCTTACCCGCACCTCAACCGGAAGGCGCGCAAGAAGCGGGAAGCCGCCCGGCTCGCCACGACGAGTCCCGACGCCCAGACGGTCAAGTACGCCGACCTGATTGACAACGGCACCGAAATGATCCGGCACGACCCGGCCTTTGCCCGGCTGTTTCTGCAGGAAGGCAAAATGCTGCTCGGCAAAATAACCGCCGGCGACCCCCGCCTCTACCAACGTGCCCTCCGCACCCTCGACGCCTGCCTGGCTGCGATATAAAAGAAGGGAGACCGCAGACCGGGGGAAAGGAGACCGGAGGAGGCGTGCCCATGCACGGCGGGGAATGGGTGACAACGCGAACCGGCTGGGCCAAAAGGGAGAAAGGAAAAGGGCGCTGCTGACGTTTCCGCCTGTTCTTCCGGTCTCCCTTTTCCCGTTTCGTCACGGGCTGGTCCCGCATCCCCGCGTTGCATGGGCACGCCTCCTCCCATCTCCCTTCCTGCGGTCTGCGTTAGTTCCGGTCTCCCTTCCTGCCGTCTCCGGTCTCTTTTTGTTGCAACTACTGTGGGGAGCCCCCGTAAACGCCCGCGTACCCAAACGATACGAAACGGCATGGCAACCTTTCCCAATTCCCCGGCGGCGCCCGTGGTGGTTTTTGACGTCAACGGCACCCTGCTCGACCTGTCGGTGCTCGATCCGCACTTTGCCCGGCTGTTCAGCCACCCGTCCGTGCGCGAGGAGTGGTTCCACCTGCTGGAACGCCTCTGGATGGTCACCCTCATTACCGATGCCTACGAGCCCTTCGCCGAACTGGCCGAGGCGGCCCTGCGCATGACGGCTCAGAAGTGGGGCATTGCCCTGCCCGATGAAGAAAAGGCGGCCATCTTGCAGGGGATGAAAGCATTGCCGCCCTTCCCCGACGTGGCCGAGGGCCTGGCGGCATTCCGGGAGGCGGGTTTCCGGCTGGCCGCCCTCACCAACGGGAGCCTGGCGACGGCCAAAACGCTGCTCGAACGCGCGGAACTCACCGGCTTCTTCGACGGGGTGTTTTCGGTGGAACAGGTGAAACGCTACAAACCCGCCCGGGAACCGTACCAACTGGCTGCCCGCGGCATGGGCGTGGCGACGGCCGAAATGACGATGACGGCGGCGCACGCCTGGGACATCGCCGGGGCCAGGGCGGCCGGCTGCAAGACGGCATTCCTGGCCCGTCCCGGCAAAGTGCTCAACCCGCTGGGCCCCGTCCCCGACTGGCAGGCGCCCAACCTGCCCGAACTGGCCCGCAAAATGCGCCGCTAGTAGCGACCCAATGGATTGAAAATGAGGGTTTGGGCAGGAGGGGTGACGCAGGAAAAAGGTTTACCACAGAGAATCACGGAGGGCTGTCTTTGCTACCGGCGGCCGGATGGGCACGCACAAAGCGTCGCATGGCGGGAAGTCGTGGCATGGCGGGAAGGCGTCGCATGGCGGGAAGTCGTGGCATGGCGGGAAGGCGTCGCATGGCGGGAAGGCGTCGCATGGCGGGAAGGCGGCGCATGGCGGGAAGGCGGCGCATTGGGGGAAGGGGTCGGATGGCGGGG
>CADCTQ010000687.1 GCA_902805615.1 uncultured Cytophagales bacterium | reverse complement strand
TCCAATTCGCTCGGCAAGGACGCCGCCCAGTTGCAGCAGTTCGACATTTTCAAGGGCAAGAAGAACCTGTCCACCGAAATCGAGATCATCAAGTCGCAGAGCGTGGTGGAGCGGACCGTCAAGGCCATGGATTCCACCTTCGTCCGCGTGTCGTACTTTGCCCAGGGCCGGTTCAAAACCACCGACCTCTACAAAGACTCGCCCTTCGTGGTGGCGCTGGATTCGCTCTCCCCGCACGCTTACGAAAGGTCCTTCTTTCTCCAGTTCGACGGCAAGGGCGGGTACCGGTTGTCGTTCGGGGAAGAAGACCCCACCCCTCCCCAGTCGTACCGCGTCGGCGACACGGTGCAAAACGCCTTTGGCCGCTTCCGGGTGCTGCTCAACCCGGCCCGGGGCCGCACGACCGACCCGGCCACTCCGTATTATTTCATCGCGCACCACCCCCTGACGCCCGTGGCGGAGTTCCGGAGCCGGGTGGGGGCCTTCCGGGCCAACGAAGAAACCTCGATCCTGTTCATCACCTGCCAGGATGCCGTGCCCGAGCGGGCCACGAACTTCGTGAACACGCTCATTGACGAGTACACCAAACGGGGCATGGACGAAAAGTCGAACGTGGCCCGCAACACCATCAAGTTCATTGACCGGCAGCTCGACCAGACCCGCGACTCGGTGGCGTACTGGGAAGGCGTGATTGAAAATTTTAAAAAAACCCGCGGCATCGTGAACCTGACGCCGGACTTCACGCTGGAGAAGTTTACCAACTACGACAACCGCCGGCTTGAACTGCGGTTGCAACTGAGCGCGCTGGACTCCCTGGAGGGGCAGATCCGGCAGGGAAAAGACGCCAGCGTGATCTCTACTTCGAACCTGGGCACGCAGGACACCCGCTTCAGCAGCAGCCTGTTGAAGTTGAACGAACTCGAAACGCAACGCAAGGCCCTGCTGGCCTACGCCACCCCGGACAACCCCAATGTGCGGGCCGCCGACAAGAAGATCGAACTCCTGCGCAGCAAGCTGTACGAAGACCTCAACAGCTACCGCGACGCCCTCGAAAACAACGAGCAGACCATCAACAAGGCCATCGGCGGCTTCGAAAGATCTCTCCAGAAGGTGCCCGAAACCGAAAGAGAATACATCGGCATCCAGCGCAAGTACAACCTGGCGTCCAACACGTACCAGTTCCTGCTCCAGGAGCGGTCGCGGGCCAGCATTGCCGAAGCGGCTACGGTGTCGGACGTACTGGCGCTGGACTACGCGGGGATGCCCGGCGAACCCATCAGCCCCAAGAAGAGCCTCGCCTACATCATCGGCGTGTTCGTGGCACTTACCCTCTCGATTAGTTTCATCTTCGTGCGCGACATGCTCGACGACACCATTGCCGATGCCAACCAGGTGGAAAAGCTGACCCGGGTGCCGGTGCTGGGTACGGTGAGCCACGCCCGCGACACCCGGGGGCACAGCCTGGTGGTGGCCGACAAACCCAAATCGGCCGTGGCCGAGTCGTTCCGGTCCATCCGCACCAACCTCCAGTTCCTGGCTACGGGCACCAACCACAAAGTAGTGGTGGTGACTTCGACGGTGGGCGGCGAGGGCAAAACCTTTTTCTCCATCAACGTGTCGGCCATCCTGGCCCTGCTGGGCAAAAAGGTGCTGCTGATCGGCCTGGATTTGCGCAAGCCTCAGCTGCACCGCGAAATGGGCATTCCCGCCGACGTGGGCATTACCAAGGTGCTCATCGGGAAAGCCACCGCGCAGGAGGTGATCTTCAAGACGGCCGTGGAGGGCCTCGACGTGATGCCGGCCGGCGCCATTCCGCCCAACCCTTCCGAGCTGATCACCAGCGACGCCATGAAGAGCCTGTTGCAGGAGTTGAAGCCCAACTACGATTACATCTTCCTCGACACGCCGCCCATCGGCCTGGTCACCGACGCCCTGGTGGCCATGGCGTATTCCGACATCAACATTTACCTGCTCCGCCAGAAGAAATCGAAGCGGGCCTTCCTCAACGTCATCAACAAGCTGCACCAGGACCAGACCACCAAGAACATGGCCGTGGTGCTCAACGACGTGAAGGCCCGTTCGTACGGCAACAGTTACGGGTACGGGTACGGCTACGGGTACGGGTACGGCTACTACGAGGAAGAGTCCGCGCGCCTGCCCAAGCTGAGGGGTTGGCTCAAAAGGCTGATCCCGTTCGCAAGCTGATCCGCCAATCACCAAAACCACGCACATGAAGATACTCACGGTAGTCGGCACCCGGCCGAACATCATCAAAATCACCCAGTTCAGCCGGGTGGCGGCCACGCATCCCGGCTGCCAGCACCGGCTGCTGCACACGGGCCAGCATTACAACCACAACATGAGCGACGTATTCTTCGAGGAACTCGGCTTGCGCCAGCCCGACTACGCCCTCCGCATCACCCGGCAGGGCGTGGTGTCGCAACTGGCCGAGATGATGCAGGGCATTGAGGGCGTGGTGGAGGCGTACCGCCCCGACGTGATGGCCGTGGTGGGCGACGTGAACTCCACCCTGGCGGCGGCGCTGGTCGCCAACAAGATGGGGGTGCAACTGGCCCACGTGGAGAGCGGCCTCCGCAGCCGCGACCGGACGATGCCGGAGGAAAACAACCGGATGCTGACGGATGCCATCACGGACCGGTTTTTCGTGACCGAGGAGGACGGCCGGCGCAACCTGCTGCAGGAGGGCAAGCCCGAAAAGAGCATCCACCTGGTGGGCAACACCATGATTGACACCCTGGTCGCCTACGACGCGCAGATCCGGCAGTCGGGCATCCTGGAGCGGTTGCGGCTGGCTCCGAAGGCGTACGCGCTGATGACGATGCACCGGCCCGGCAACGTGGATACCCGCGAAGGGCTCGAAAAGCTGATTGCCACGATTGACAGCCTGACCGAAGCCGACACGATCGTATTTCCGGTGCACCCGCGTACCCTCAACCGGCTCAACGAGTTCAACCTGTTCGGTCGCATTGAACGCAACGGGCGGCTGATCCTGATGGAGCCGGCCGGCTACCTGGACTTCCAGCACCTGGTGCTGCACGCCCGGTACGTGATCACCGACAGCGGGGGCATCCAGGAGGAAACGACTTTCCGGCGGGTGCCGTGCCTCACGTTGCGCCCCAACACCGAGCGGCCTTCCACCATCACCACGGGGTCCAATACGCTGCTGGGCTTCGACGCCGAAAAGATCCGCCAGACCGTGGCTTCCATTCACCAGGGCACGTACAAAGCCTGCGGCGTGCCCCCGTACTGGGACGGCAAGGCCACCGAACGGATTTTTGCCGTGCTTAACGGGCAGTAGGCATAGGCAAGTGATCTAAAGACAACTGAACCGCAAAGGGCGCAAAGCGGGACGCAAAGACCGCAAGGAGTACGCGTATTGTTTTGCGCAGTAGGAAGGGGGCGTAGGCGCTTGCACCAGACCGAGACGCAACCAGTGGGAGGAGGCACAGACGTTTGCACCAGCAGGCGCAGATCATCCCCCTGACCCCTTCGGCCATCGCACGGACCAGCCCGCAAGGGGGACCGGTCGTGGGCGGCTCCCTGGCAAGGAACGGTCCGTGTCCACCGGATATGCACCACTATCATATCATGTATCATGCGCAGTCTCCTTGCGGCGAAGCGTTGCCTTGCTGCCAGAAGTCGCCTTGCGGCGGCACCGGTGGGTACGGGGTCCCCCTTGTGCGGCTGATGGCGGGTAAGGGAAGGGGGTAGGGGGATGACCCGAGCCCCCTGGCATGACTTGCCCCCGCTGCACACCAGGTTTACCAGCCCTGCCAAAAGTCTGGATGCCCGCAATGACGCAACGCTTGCAGCCCGCGCATCACGCACCGGCGTGGACGCTTGCCCGAGTAAAGCAAAGTGGTTTCGTATCTATTCCGGGCGGCGGTCCTGGCACAGCTCCACCAGCACGCCGCCCGTGCTTTTGGGGTGCAGGAAGCAGACCAGCTTGTTGTCGGCACCGGGTTTGGGGGTTTCGTTGATGAGCTGGAAGCCTTCGGCCCGCAGCCGTTCCATCTCGGCGTGGATGTCGGCTACCTCAAAGGCCAGGTGGTGAATGCCTTCGCCCTTTTTGCTGATGAACTTGGCAATGGGGCTTTCCCCGTGGGTGGCTTCCAGCAGCTCGATCTTGCTTTCGCCGATCTTGAAGAAAGAAGTGACTACGCCTTCGGAGGCCACTTCCTCCACCTTGTAGGGTTTGGCGCCCAGCAGCCGCTCGAAGAGGGCTTCGGATGCCTGGCGGTTCTGCACGGCAATGCCGATGTGTTCCAGTCGGATCATGATGTAGCTTGATGGTAAAGTCTCGTGTACGGGGCAGTTGGTCCGGAAGTTGGGCAAACAAACGGCATTCGTACCCGGGCGGCCGGCGGGGGCGGGGGCAACGGGGCGTCCCGCAGAGATTGCTTGACCGGGCGGAACTTTTGCCTTACCTTCGTGATTATACAAATGACTAACCGCAATATCGTTATGATAAGCGTCACTGACAAAGCCAAAGACAAAATCATCGAACTCCGTCAGAAGGATCAACTGGCTGGGGATCACAACATCCGCGTGGCCGTACGGGGCGGGGGCTGCTCCGGCCTCATGTACGACCTGGCTTTCGACAGCTCCTCCAAGCCCGGCGACGAAGTGTTCGAGGACAAAGGCATCAAAATCCTGGTGGATAAAAAGAGCTTGCTGTACCTGCTGGGCACGCAGCTGGATTTCTCCGACGGCCTGAACGGCAAAGGCTTCCAGTTCGTCAACCCCAACGCCTCCCGCACCTGCGGCTGCGGCGAAAGCTTCTCGGTATAAAGCACCTGCTCAACATCCGGTCTCCGGACTGCCCCGCCCGTACCCGTTACGGCCGGGGCTTTTTTTTGACTGGAAGATTACGGAGAAAAGAGGTTTTAACCGCAGAGAACACAGAGTGCACGGAGAAAGGAAGAGAGACTGAACCGCAAGGATCGCAATGGAGACGCCAAGGGCGCCAAGAAATACGCGTTCTCTCCGTCTGCGCTGCAATCCTGTTAATCCTTCCATCCTGTGAATCCTGATCCTCCTGGCGTCCTTGGCGTCTCCATTGCGCCCTTTGCGGTCCTATCCTCCGGTCTCCCGTCTCCCTTCCTCCGGTCTCCCTTTTTCTCACCGTACCCCCATGACCCACGCCAAAGCCCCTGCTCCTCCGCGCCTGGCCCGGCGCCTGCTCCGGTGGCGCTGCCCGGCCGACCAGTTCGAAGAACTCGAAGGCGACCTGGAAGAATTGTTTGCGGACTGGGTCCGGCAGGCGGGGCTTGCCCGGGCCCGGCGCCGGTACTGGTTCCACGTACTCGGGTTTCTCCGGCCCGTGCCCTTCCGGCAATCCACGGTCCCCGGTTATTCCCATCCTCCTTATCCCCGAACCCTCACTCCTTTCGACATGCTTTCCAACTACTTCGTGATCGCCTGGCGCAACATGCGCCGGCACAAAGGCTACGCCGCCATCAACATCGGCGGGCTGGCCGCCGGCATGGCCGTGGCCCTGCTCATCGGGCTCTGGGTGTGGGACGAGTTGTCCTACAACAAGTACTTCACCCACTACGCCCGCATCGGGCAGGTGATGCATCAATACACCAACGACAAAGACGGAAAAGTGGAAACGTACGGGTTCATGCCCGTGCCGATGGGCGAAGCACTGCGCACCGCGTACGCCTCCGATTTTGAGCACGTGATCCTGTCGTCGTGGACCAAAGAGCACATCCTGGCGTACGGCGACAAGAAATTTACCCGGACGGGCAACTACCTGAGTCCCGGGGCTCCCCACATGCTCACGCCCCGGATGCTGGCCGGCACCCGCGACGGCCTCCGCGACCCGGCCTCGGTGATGCTGTCGGCGTCGGCCGCCCAGGCCCTGTTCGGGGCGGAAAAAGCCCTCGACAAAATCATCCGCATTGACAACAAGCTCGACGTAAAGGTGA
>CADCTQ010000686.1:4062-5956 GCA_902805615.1 uncultured Cytophagales bacterium | reverse complement strand
ATGACCCGTACCTGCGGCCCGAGTGGCGCGGCAAGCGTACCGGCGAACACTACCTGTCGGTGGTGAACCTGTCGGTGGGCTACGAACGGAACCTGGGCCGGCGGTTCTCCTGGCAGGCCGAGCCCTTCCTCAAACTGCCCCTGGGCGGCGTGGGCTTCGGCAAGGTACGGCTGGGCAGCAGCGGCGTGTTCGTGTCCCTCAAATACAAAATCGGCAAGCCTGACCAATGACCAATGACTAATACCCAATGACCAATAAATACTTATCCTTCAACCCCTGTTTTATGAACAAGTTATTTTTTCAATCCTTTCACCGGCTCACCTGGATGGCCGCCCTGGCCGGTTTGTTGCTGATTGCCGGCTGCAACAATGACGACGCCGACGACAACCTGGTGGCTTTCCGCAACATTACCCTGTCGGGCGCCAACGAAGTACCGGCCGTAGCCAGTACGGGCACGGGCACTTTCGAAGGCACTTTCAACCGGACCACCAAAGTGCTCAACTACACCGTCCGGTGGTCGCTGGGCAACCCGTCCGACACAACTCGCGCCATGCACTTCCACGGCCCGGCCGAAATCACGGAGAGTAAAGGCATACGGCTGCCCATCACCGGCTTTCCCACGGGCAGCACCAACCAGACCTATACCAATGTTACCCCCGCCCTCGACGCCGCGCAGGAAGAAGAACTGCTGAACGGCAAGTGGTACATAAACATCCACAGCTCCACTTACCCCATTGGCGGCGAACTGCGGGGCCAACTGGTCCGCTAAGCCCAGCCTCCACCCGAATCATTTTCGTTTTCCATACCTACCCAACCCTGACGCACCATGAAAAAAGCATCCTTTGCCGCTGCCCTGCTCGCCGGCGGACTCCTGTTACAATCCTGCGACAACACCACCGTTGCCCCTGATTCAGCCGACCAAACCACTACAAACGCTGGTGCCCGCAAGGGTGGCGGCAGTTACAACGCCCACCTGACCGGTGACCAGGAAGTACCCGCCCCGTCAGCGCCTCCCGTGGTGACCAATGCCACCGGCCAGATCAACCTTAAACTAAGCGCCGACGGGACCGAGCTGTACTACAAGCTCATCGTCGCCAACATCGAGAGTGTGCGGTTTGCCCACCTGCACCTGGCCCCGGCCGGCAGCAACGGGCAGGTAGTGGTTACGCTCACACCTCACATGATGCCTACGCTCATCAGTCCGCAAGGTGTCATTGCCGAGGGCGTCATTACGGCCGCATCGCTCAGTGGTACGTTGGCTGGCAAGCAAGTGTCTGACCTGGTTGCGGCCATTGAGGCGGGCAACGTGTACACCAATGTTCACTCCAATAAGTACCCCGGCGGCGAGTTGCGCGGCCAGGTGGACTAAGTGAACTACCGTGATTCCGCAGCAGGGTGATGCGGCAGCAGGGGCCGTCCGCGCGACGTTCCTTCTCCCGCATCACCGGACCTGCGCCGGACCCGGAAACCGCAGTTTCTTCACCGTCCGGGCAGGGCTTGCCCCGCGTCCGGACGCTTATTCCAAACCAATCGAACCGGCAATGCACCCGTACCGGTGCGGCATACGCCCCTTCCCGGGCAGTACGGGAAAACCATTGCTCATTTTCCAGACTTTTCTCATCTTTATTTCAACCCTTTAACCCTTCAAACCCATGACCCGTGCCGAATTTATCCGTAGCCTGGGCCTAAGCAGCGGCGCCCTGATGGCGGTGTACTGCCTGGGCGGCCTCACTGCCTGCTCCAAAGAAGAGCCCGATCCCAATCCGGTCAAGCCCGGCGACAAGCTCGACCTCTCCCTCGACCTCAACAGCGCCGCCTACAGCAAACTCCAGACGAACGGCGAGTTTGCCATCGTAAAGGACCCGGGCATCATCGTGGCCCGGAAAAACGACGG
>CADCTQ010000686.1:2646-4052 GCA_902805615.1 uncultured Cytophagales bacterium | reverse complement strand
TCGTGGCCGTGTCCAAGGACTGCACGCACCAGGGGCAGGAGCTTACCTATCAGGCGGCCAACGACCGGTTCAACTGTCCGCTGCACAACTCCAACTTCTCGACGACCGGCGCCGTGGTCAACGGGCCGGCCACTTCGGCCCTGAAGCAGTACAAAACCGAACTCAACAGCGCCGGTACCACCCTGCGGGTGTACGAGGGGTAACATTTTTACGGAAACGCATTTACGGAAACGCACGCCATGAAAAGAGCCCTGTTTTTTGCCCTTTGCCTGCTGGGGGTGGCCCCCGCCCTCCGCGCCCAGGACGACCTGCTGGACATGCTGGGGGACGACAGCACCGCCACCACGCCCACGCAGGCCACCTTTAAGTCCACGCGGGTGATCAACGGCCACTCGGTGGAGACGCTGCCGCGCAACCACTTCGACTTCCGCATTTCGCACCGGTTCGGCCGGCTCAACTCGGGGCCCTACGAATTGTGGGGCCTCGACGTGGCCACCATCCGGATCGGGCTGGAGTACGGCATCAGCAACCGGCTGATGGTGGGCGTCGGGCGCAGTTCCAACCAGAAGCTGTACGACGGGTTTGCCAAGTTCAAACTGCTGCGGCAGTCGTCGGGGGCCCGGGCCATGCCGGTTACGGTAACGGTGCTGGGTACGGCCGCCGTCAATACGCTGCGCTTTGCGCCGGAAGAGGACATGACGTTCCGGTCGCGGCTCACCTACTGCGGGCAACTGCTGGTGGCCCGGAAGTTCAGCGAACGGCTGTCGCTGCAACTGATGCCCACGCTGCTCTACCGCAACCGCACCAACTTTGCCGGCGAACAGAACCTGGTAACGGCCCTGGGGGCGGCGGGCCGCTTCAAGATCAGCAAGCGGGTGGCCCTCAACGGGGAGTACTACGCGGTGCTGCCCGACCAGCTGAACCGGGCTTACCACAACGCCCTGGCCGTGGGCTTCGACGTGGAAACGGGCGGACACGTGTTTTCGCTGCACTTTACCAACTCGCTGGGCATGGTGGAAAAGCAGTTCCTGGCCGAAACCACGGGGCAGTGGGGTGAGGGCGACATTCACTACGGGTTCAACATTTCCCGCATCTTCAACCTGGGCCACAAGGCGAAGAAGTAGCGTGGGTATTGGGGGTTAGGGATTGGGTACTAAGGATTGGGTATTGGGCACTGCGTACCTGAACTTGACCGTACTTACCCGGCACCGCGTACCCAATACCCCAATCCCCTAATACCCAGTACCTAAACCCCCAACTCATGAAACGAATACTGGTCTTACTGGCAGCCTGGGCGTACGCGGGCACGGCGCCGGCGCAATCCCTTTTTTCCGCGCAGAGCGGCAACGTGAGCTTCTTTTCGAAGGCGCCCCTCGAAGACATTGAAGCCCACAACGGCAAGGCGC
>CADCTQ010000686.1:0-2636 GCA_902805615.1 uncultured Cytophagales bacterium | reverse complement strand
GACAAGTACCCTTTCGCCACTTTCAAGGGCAAACTCAACGAAAGCATTGACTGGACGAAGCCGGGCACCTACCCGGTAAGCGCCACGGGCAAGCTGAATATGCACGGGGTGGAACGCGACCAGACCATCAAGGGCAAGCTCGACGTGGGCAGCGGCAAGATGCAACTGGACGCCGACTTTACCGTGGCCCTGGCCGACCACAAGATCGAAGTCCCGACGCTGGTGTTCCAGAAAATCGCCGAAACCATTGCCGTCACCACCCGCTTCGTGTACCAGCCGCACGTGAAGCAGTAAAGAGATTTGCTCCTTTTGCCATTCGGGCCAGGTGTTGGGATTACAAGTAGTTCAACCGGCGCAGAAAGTCAGCCTTTGCCTTTTCGGCCACCTGCTGGTAGGCCGGGTGGAACCAGAGGAAGTGCGGGGCGTCGGGAATGGGATAAAAAGACACCTGGTTGCCGGCCCGTTGCATTTTTTCCGTGAATGCTTGGGCCGTGGAAAAGGGCACGTTGTTGTCGGCCGTGCCGTGGAAGATGAGCATGGGCGGCAGGCCGGCCTTTACCCGGTGAACCGGCGAAATGGCCAGGGTTTTTCCTTTGTCTCTGGTTTGGGCGTCCCACCAGTTGAAGCCGCCCAGGTCGTACACCGCCGCGTTGAGGATCAAGGCGTTGGGCCGGGGACTGATCCGCTGGTCTTCGCCGGGCGCATTGAGGGTGTCGGTCATGGCGGCGCAGAGGGCCAGGTGGCCGCCGGCCGAGTTGCCTTGCGCCACGATTTTATCCGGGTCAATGTGGAGTTCGGCGGCGTGTTGCCGCAGCCAGCGGAACAGCGACCTGGCATCGGCAACCTCATCGAACGGCAGCACGCCGTGCCGCCCGGCGGTACGGTACTCCACGGCCACGTTCACGAAGCCGTACGGAGATTCCCCGAAGTGCCAGTCGGGTTTGCCCTCACTCCAACTGCCGCCGTGCAGAAAGACCATGGCCGGTCGCCGCTCGCCGGCCCGCACGTCTTTAGGTACGAACACGAATGCATCCAGCGCCACGTCGCCGGCCCGCTTGTACGTCCAGACCAGTGACACCCGGCGGCCCTCCAGTTCTTTTTGGTAGAAGCGGTTGATTTCCTGCTTCAAGGTCTCGTCGCGGCACCCGCGGTTAAAGGCTTCCAGGTACGGCTCCACGTTCTTTACCCCGTGGTTGTCGAGGTGGTCGTACAAGTATCGGTGCTGCCAGAAGGTCTTTACCGCCGCGTGACGGAAGGTCCGGTCAATCACCGAGAAGGCCGCGTGCAGTTCCCGGTTGTCGGTCACCCCGGGAAACGCGTCCCCCGCCAAGGCCTGCCGCGTTTTTTCCGCCAGCCAGGCTTTGCCGAACCGGGCGTAGCCCGTGACGTTGAGCAGTTGCGGGTCGTCCAGTTGTACGCCGGCCAGGTATTGCCGGATTACGCCTTCCGGGGGAGCCGCCTGCCCCGTGAGCCGCACGTGGTTTTGCGGGTACATGAGCAGGAAGCGGTCGAAGGCAAAATGCGTTTCGTGGCGGGTGCGGAATAGAAAAGCGGGGTTGGTTTGCGGGTTGGCTTTTTGCAGGCTATCCAGTGGCCGCAGGTACAGATTTTTCAGGGAGTCAATCGTGCCGAAGAAGGGGGCTTCTTTCCGGCTGAACAGCTGCGTCCACTGCCCGTTCAGGTACACATTTACCCCCTGGCCCACCGGTTGCAGTCGCAGCAGCAGGGCGTTGATGGCCGCCGACGGCCCGGTAAACCGGACGCCGGCCGGAAACCGGGCCGCGTCGAACGCCAGGTGCAGCTTTTCGCCGGGCGCCGCAAATATTTCAAAGCGGGTATCCCCGTGCTTCACCTCGTACTGCACCGGTTCTGCCGGGGTCAGCCGGTAGGTAAATTCACCCGCGCCGGACAGGGCCAGGGTAGTGTCGCCGATGGCAACCGAGGCGTGCCGGGGATGCGTGATCTTGCCGGTAATCACTGTAACGGCGCCCTGGCCGCGGGCACCGGGGGCCGGCAGCAAGGCCAGGCACCCCAGGAATAGGAAGTATCGCATGGTGAGGAATGAGGGATTCCGGCTACGGCTTCTGCGTGAAGCGGATTTGTTTGTCGGGCGTCTCTTCGAACGAAGCAATCCGGGCTTTCACCGCCGAGCCCACCGGGTTGAGGTCCGCGGCCGACTGGCCGGGCGGCGGTTCGGGCATTTGAATGATTTCCAGCAAAGCAGGAAATCCAGCGCCAATATCCACGAAATCTCCGAACGGGGCTTTATGCACCACCCGGCCTTCTACCTCCTGGCCGGTCATGTACCGTGCCTTTACGTCGTTCCAGTTTTTTTCTTCGGGGTTCATAAGGGTTTGCAGGTTGGGGGCAAGGGTTAGGCAGGATACATACCCGGGGCAAAATGCGTGCCGGGCCCAGGGATCAGTGTCCGCCCGGCCGTGCCTCCGGGGAGCATCGAACGCCGGGCGACGCGTCACCGCCCGGCACGGTATGTGATTAGCGCATGTGGGTATTTGAGGGGCTTAGGGTTAGTGATGGGTCGGTTATGCTGGGGGGTAGTAGGTTGATACTTCATGGATCAACGGTGATTGGTTTATGATCCGTAAGTGGTCTTTGTTCTTTTTGGCATTGCCCCA
>CADCTQ010000685.1 GCA_902805615.1 uncultured Cytophagales bacterium | reverse complement strand
ACTTTTTAGACAATACCACCCAATGGCGCCGGTTTACGTAAAAATCATCAATCGTTCGGACAATCCCCTGCCGGAGTACCAGACTGAACACGCGGCGGGCCTCGACCTGCGGGCCAGCCTCCCCGGGGCGGTCACCCTCGAACCCATGCAGCGGCAACTCATCCCGACGGGTTTGTTCATTGAACTGCCGGCCGGGTACGAAGCGCAGGTGCGTCCGCGCAGCGGGCTGGCCTTCAAGCACGGCATTACGGTCCTCAACAGTCCGGGCACGATTGACGCCGACTACCGGGGCGAAGTGATGGTGCTGCTGGTCAACCTGTCGGGGCAACCCTTCGTGGTGCAACCCGGAGAACGCATCGCCCAACTGGTAGTAGCTGCTTACCAGCGCATTGCCTGGCAGCCCGCGGGTGAACTGAGCGAAACCTTGCGCGGCACGGGCGGCTACGGCAGCACGGGCAAAGCGTAGGTAAATGGAAAATGAGAAATGGTAAATGTCAACTGCTCCATTCACTCCGCGTTCCCGATGTTTGTTTGTTCGAAGATGATTCTTGTAAACCGACACGTACGTGAACAGCATGATGCATCATGTGAGGCAGGAATACTCATTCGAAAACCAGCGCCTGGTTCATTTTCTATTTTCCATTTTTAATTTTCAATCGACCAACAACCACTTTTAATCAAGAGAACTCCTTATGAAGATTATCGTACCAATGGCGGGCATGGGCAAACGCATGCGGCCCCACACCCTCACCGTCCCCAAACCCCTGGTGCCGATTGCCGGCAAACCCATCGTGCAACGCCTCGTGGAGGACATTGCCAAGGTGTGCGGGGAGCCGGTGGAACAAGTGGCGTTCATCATCGGCAACTTCGGGGAAGCCGTGGAGAAGAGCCTCGTCCGCATTGCCGAATCCGTTGGTGCGAAAGGAACCATCCACTACCAGGACCAGCCGCTGGGCACCGCCCACGCCGTGATGTGCGCCAAGGAAGCCCTGGAGGGCAACGTGGTGGTGGCTTTTGCCGACACCCTTTTCAAGGCCGACTTTACCCTCGACGCCAGCCGCGACGGCATCATCTGGGTGCAGAAAGTGGCCGACCCGCGGCCCTTCGGCGTGGTCAAGCTCAACGAACAGAACCAGATCACCGAGTTCGTGGAGAAGCCCGAGCACTTCGTGTCCGACCTGGCCATCATCGGCATTTACTACTTCAAGGACGGCGCCTACCTGCGGAGCGAACTGCAATACCTGCTCGACAACGACATCAAGGACAAGGGTGAGTTCCAGCTCACCAACGCCCTCGAAAACATGAAAAACAAAGGCACCCGGTTCGTGCCGGGGCAGGTGACCGAGTGGCTCGACTGCGGCAACAAAGACGCCACCGTGTTCACCAACCAGCGTTACCTCGAATACCTGGCCGAACGCAAGGAGAACCTGGTGGACGCCTCGGCGCAAATTGAGAACTCGGTGGTGGTGCAGCCGGTGTACCTGGGCAAGAACGTAAAGCTGCGCAACGCCGTGGTGGGCCCCCACGTGTCGGTGGGAAACGGCACCACGATCAGCGATTCGGTGGTTAAAAACGCTATCATCCAGGAGAATACTACCGTAAATAATGCCAACATCAGCAATTCCATGTTGGGCAATTTCGTTAAATTTGAAGGGAAGCCGTCCGATCTGAGCGTTGGTGACTATAACGTGATCCTTTCCTAAGCAACACCTCTTTACCGGTCCGTGACATTCACCGCTTTTTGGACTGCGGGTACGACCGATGAGTGATTATCCTCCGATACGCCCATGAACCGTTGTGAGCTGAGCCGCTTTCTTTTCCTGGTACTGGTGCCCCTGCTGACCGCATGGCCACCTGCTTTTGCCCAGAAGGGAAAGCGGCAAAGCCAGCGGGCCCAGGCCGCCCGGCAGAGCGACCTGAGCCAGGCGGAATACTACCTGACGGAGGGGATGAAGTTTTACATCCTCGACAACTACACCAAGGCCATTGATTACTTCCAGAAGGCCCTGGAGGCAGACGCCGGCAATGCCGCCGCCAGCTACGCCATTGCCGAAGCCTACGTGAAAATGAAGCGGTACGGCGACGCCATCCCGTACGCCGAAAAGGCCGTGCAATCGGACGCCAGCAACAAGCACTACCACCTTACGCTGGGGCAGCTCTACGAAAAGGACCGCCGCCTGCCGCAGGCCCTCAAGACCTACCAGGACCTCATCAAACTGGCCCCCGAAGACCCCAAGCCCTACCTGGACCTGGCGGCCATCTACCTGCAGCAGGAAAAGTACGACGATGCCGTCAAAACGTACGACCGCATCGAAAAGCTGATCGGCGTGAACGAAGAGGTGGTAATGCAGAAGCAGCAGCTTTACCTCAAGCTCAACAAGGTGGACGCCGCCGTTGCCGAGGGCAAGAAGCTGGTCGAAGCCTTTCCCGGCGAATCGCGGTACCTGATCTACCTGGCCGAAATCTACAATTCCAACAAGCGTACCGACGAAGCCATTCCGCTCATCGAAAAGGCCCTGGCCAACGGCGCCGGCAACGCGCAGCTGCGCCTGGTGCTGTCGGACCTCTACCGCAACAAGGGGCAGGTGCAGAAAGCCGACCAGGAACTCGAAGCCGCGTTCGGGAACGCCGAACTATCGGCCGACATCAAGGTGCAAATCCTGGCCGACTACGTGAAGTCGCAGAAGGAAGCGCAGAGCCGCCAGAACGCCCTCCGGCTGGCCGACCTCATCATCAAGTCGCACCCGCAGAACGCCAAGGCCCACGCCGTGTACGGCGACCTGCTGGTGTTCTCCGACCAGAAACTTCAGGCCCGCGACCAGTACCTGACGGCCACCAAACTCGACAACTCGATCTTCGAAGCCTGGCAGCAACTCGTGCGCCTCGACGCCGAACTCGGCCACACCGACAGCCTGACCAGGCACGCCGAACAGGCCCTGGAGCTTTTCCCGAACCAGTCCGTTTTCTGGTACTTCAGCGGCTACGCCTACCTGTCGGCCAAGGATTACCAGAAGGCCGTTGATGCGCTGGAAGAGGGCCGCCGCCTGTCGGTGGGCAACCAGGAACTGCTCAACGACTACAACGCCATGCTCGGCGATGCGTACAACGCCACCGGGCAATACGCCCAGTCGGACGCGGCCTACCAGTCGGTGCTCGAAAAAGACCCCGACAATGCCGCCGTGCTCAACAACTACAGCTACTTCCTGGCCCTGCGCGGCGAGAAGCTGGACCTGGCCAAGCAGATGGCCGGCCGGCTGGTGGAAAAGCATCCCGGCAACGCCACGTACCTCGACACGTACGCCTGGGTGCTGTACACCCTCAAGGATTACCAGCAGGCCCGCAAGTACCTCGAACAAGCCGCGGCCAAAGGACCCGACAACGGCACGATCCTGGAGCATTACGGCGACGTGTTGTACAAACTCGGGGAAGCAGAAAAAGCCCTGCAAGTGTGGCAGCAGGCAAAACGAATCGGCCGGACCAGCGAAAAGCTCGATCAGAAGATCGCTCAGAAAAAACTGTATGAATAAATATCTTCTCCCCCTCACGTTCCTTTTCGCTTTACTCATTTCCTGCAAACGGCCGCCCGTTGCCAGTACCCCACCGCCGCCTCCCACCAAGCCCACCCCGGCGCGGCCAGACGTCAAAAACCTCGATTTTACGTACTTCAAGTCCAAGTCCAAGGTCACCTACACCGATGCCTCCAGCAGCCAGAGTGCTACCGTGGACATCCGGGTGAAGCGGGACAGCGTGATCTGGCTGTCCATCAACAAAGTGGGCATTGAAGGGGCCCGTACCCTCATTACCCGCGACTCCATTTTCATCCTGGACCGGCTCAACAACGAGTTGCTGGTCTATGATTTTCCAACGTTAAGCAAGCGGTTCAATTTTCCCATCTCCTTCGACTTTCTGCAAGCGGCCATGGTGGGCAACGTAACGGTCCGGGAAGACGCCGGGTACCCGGTAGCGGTGATCAGGGAGCCGAACTACTTCATCCTGCGGCAAAACCAGGATTCGGTGACGGTGGACAACTACGTGGACAACAGCGACCAGAAATTGAAACGGGTGTCGGTGGTAGAAAAATCAACCAACAACTCGCTCAACGTCCAGTACGAGAACTTCATGCCGCTCGAAAGCTTCCTGTTCCCGTTCAAGGGTTCGCTTTCTTTGAGTTACCAGAACGCGGGTGTCAGCTACCACACGTCCATTCAGGTAGAACACCAGAAAGCAGAGATTTCCGACAAAGAATTAAAGTTTCCATTTGCTGTTCCGGCAAAGTATGATCGAAAGCAATAAACACTTTCCCAAGATTGCGGCATCCCACTGGCTTTTGGTCCTGTGCGGGTGCCTTTTGTTGTTTGGTTCGCCCACGGCCTACGGCCAGAAAAGCAAAACGCAACTTGAACGGGAGAAAAAGCAGAACCTCAAGAAGATCGCCGAGGCCAGCCGAATCCTCAAAGAGACGGCGAGTGAGAAGCAGGCCAGCATGGGGCAGCTCACTGCCCTCACCCAACAGATTTCTTCCCGGGCCGAACGGATCAACGTAATCACCCGCGAGATCCGCAACCTGGAAGGCGAGTCCTCGGAACTCTCCCAGATCGCTACGGCAATGGAGAAGGACATTGCGAACCTCCAGAAGGAATACGCAGCCATGGTGTACGCCACTTCCAAGGCGAACAACAGCTACGCCAAATTGGCCTATCTCTTCTCCGCCGATACGTTCAACAAGCTGGTGATGCGGTTCAAGTACCTTCAGCAGTACACGGAGGCCCGCAAAACGCAGGTGAAGCAAATCCAGACCATCCGGGACATTCTCCAGAAACAGCGGGGGAAGCTGGACCAGAAAAAACAGGAAAAAGACTTGTTGCTCCAGGCCCAGATTCACGAAAATACGGCGCTGTTGGCCCTCAAAACGCGGCAGAGCGCAGTCATTGAGGAGCTAAGTGCGCGGGAGAAAGAATTGGAGGAGGAATTGGCGGAAAGCAAAAAGGCCGTCGCCCGGGTGGATAAACTCGTTGCCGACCTGGTGGAAGAAGAGCGGCGGGCCCGCCTGGCCGAGAACAACAGTGCCAACAACGCCGGCGCCGTGGCCATGTCCAGTTCCTTTGCCGGCAACAAGTCGCGCCTGATCTGGCCGGTAGAAACGGGTTTTATTTCGAGCAAATTCGGGGAGCAGCCGCACCCGGTGCTGAAAGGCATTAAGATCAACAACCACGGCGTAGGCATTCAGACGAGCAAGGGGCAGGAAGTCCGGGCGGTGTACGACGGCGAGATCATGACCGTTGCGACCATACCCGGGTTGAATAAACTGGTAGCCGTACAGCATGGCGACTATACCACCGTGTACGCCAAGTTAGGGAAGGTTGTGGTGAAGACCGGCCAGAAGATCAAAGCCAGGCAGGTGCTGGGTGAGGTGTATACGGACAAAGAAGGCACAACTGAGTTGCAGTTCCAGATTTGGCGAAACCAGGAAAAGCTGGACCCGCAGGTTTGGCTGGCGGATAAATAAAGATTTAGGCATTACGGACAACGCCCACG
This sequence comes from uncultured Cytophagales bacterium, assembly GCA_902805615.1. Classification (GTDB taxonomy): domain Bacteria; phylum Bacteroidota; class Bacteroidia; order Cytophagales; family 172606-1; genus CADCTQ01. Next base: position 423 of record CADCTQ010000685.1, on the reverse strand, counting down.
CAAGTCTTATTTCGGTAGGATTTGCGAGGGCGTTGTCTTTTGGCCCTCTATTGGGAGCATGAAGAGCAGATAGCTTACTGGCTTGCTGGCCTGGGTGCAGTTTATTTTTGCCCTACCGGTTCAAATGTCCTTGTCTCGTTATTCCAGCACGCCTAGAGGAGGATTAAAGAATTCCTGCTGGTACAAGCGTCTAAGTCTGATGAAAACCTTCAGGCTGTTTGGCTTCCGCGGCAGTATCATAAGTAGGGCCGGAAGCCAAAGCACTACCGGAAATCATCCCCCTGCCCCCTTCCCCTACCACACAAGCCAGCCCGCAAGGGGGACCGCGTACCTGGCGGCGCCGCCACAAGGGGGTTGCCCGTGGCAAGGGGTACGATCAGCGTTCATTGGGTACGGACTGTTTCCTTGCCGGGGAGCCGGCCG
>CADCTQ010000684.1 GCA_902805615.1 uncultured Cytophagales bacterium | reverse complement strand
AGCCCTTTTTGGTTCTTTTTGGGGCAATGCCAAAAAGAACAAACCCCACTTACGCTTCATCAACCAATCCCCATCCCATTACAAACCATCCTATCTCCACCCAGCACATTACCACCCATCACAACCAACTCATCACAACCAACCCCATCCGCCTCTAATCCCCACCTGCGCTAATCACATACGAATCGCGTCTCTACTTGCGACTGATCCCTTCCCTTACTGTCCCGTGCCCGGCTGGTGGTTGGAGCCCGGCTGGGGCTGGCTGCTCTTGAGGCGCCTTACTTCCTCACGGCACTCTTCCAGTTGTTCGATCTTGAGGTTCATGTCCCGCATCAGGATCGAGATCTGTTCGTCCTTCGACAGGTAGCGGGGTTCGGTTTCGCCCGCCCGGGTGTTGCCGTCGTGCCGGGCTACGTCGAGCCGCTCATCGAAAAAGTAGGTGATCGGTACGCCCAGCACGTTGCAGATTTTCTGGAGCTGGCTCAGCTTGATGTCGTTGTTGGACAACACGCTGCTCAAGTTTTGCTTACTCATCTCGATCTTCTTCGCCAGGTGCGTCAGGTTGATGCCCTTCGACTCAATGTGTGCCTTGATCTTCTCGTTTACAGTCATTTGTGTTTCAATAACTTACAGTTGCAGTAAGAATAATGTTGAACAATTATTTGACTTTTGTAAAAACTATATTTAATATTATGGTTTCAAGCGTCCAAACAAGAATCCAAATATACAACCTAGTACAAACGACTGCAAAAGAATGTTCATTAACTCCGGCAGGCAATCCATGATAAAGGCATCACAAGCTGAAAAAATTCAGACAAAAAACATCATTGAACGCATTTCTGACCACATTCCGACGTCAGGTTACGTACAAGCCGTACAGGCCGTGCTCGCCCAGCGGGGTATCGTGAAGCCCGGCAGCGGCGAACCCTACGGGCCCGAACAAATCCGGAACACGCGCAATCTGAGGGCGTACCACCTGCCGGTAGCCAAAATTTTTGAGGAACTCTACGACCCGGCCTACCCGCAGAAGCGGGCCGGGGAGGGAGGCAATCCGAAGCGGAAAAAGCCCTGACCCGCCGCGGCAAGCAGCACACCGGAGGGGCGCCGGGCGTTAAGACGGCACCCGGGCCGCCGGCCGGCCGTCAATAAAACCGGGTTTCCCGGCCAAAAACACCGCCGGCGGCAGCACTTTCCGAATCTGCTTAATGTCCATTTCCCGTACGTATTTGGCGTCTTTTAACGGATCATTCCGGTGAATCGGTGCGTTGCCAGCTGTAAGCCAGCGAGTTACCCCCTGCGGGGGCGTAGTGACCGGGGCCTGGCGGCGTTAACGGGCCCTGCCACCGGCAATCTTTCCCGGCCGGTTTACCGGAAAGGGTATTTCTCCCATGCGTGATCACAACTCCACCAGCGGCCTCCCCCGGGCGGGCCCCCTTTTTATCAAACCCAAATCTAACTTCTCCCGATGATGCTATCCGTCACCATAAACATGAGCGTACCTGAATACAATAGTCTGAAAGAAGCGATTTCCCGATTTCCGGAGCCCGTACGCTACAAAGACGTACTGATCACGGAAATGGGCGCCACCGTTACCCTCTACGTGTCGCGCCCCGCCGTACTCTTCCAACTCGCCCTTACGATGGACAAGGTGGGAAGGAGACAAGGGAGTTAAGGAGTTGGGGAGCTGGGAAGTTTTAGAATTAGGGAAGGAGAGCGTTTGCGGGTGGTTGAGGAGGTGGGATTAAAATTTTAAAAGGGTAAGGTGGTAAAATGCCCCAACTGCCTATTTCAACCAGAGCCGCCTGCGCGAATCACATGCGTTTGGATTGAACAGCACGCTCCTCCGGGGCTTTCGGCAACGTTCCTGCCAATGGCATCCCTCCAATGGTTTTCCTTTTCTCTAAACCCACTCCCTCTACCCATTTGCGATGCCAAACCCGGAGCTGCTGACTCCCTGATTCTCAAACTCCTTAACGCTTCAACTCCCCAACTCCCTACAACCTCGGGTCCAGCGGTTCGCTTTCCAGGGCCAGCACGGCAAAGACGCACTCATGCACGTGGCGCAGCGGCTCGCGGCGCACGAAGCGTTCGAGCCCTTCCAGGCCCAGGGCGAACTCCCGCAGGGCCAGCGACCGTTTGGCGCCCAGCCCCCGTTGCCGGAGCCGCTCCAGGTTGGCCGGCGCGTCGTAGTCGGGACCGTAGATGATGCGCAGGTACTCCGGGCCGCGGCACTTGACGGCCGGCTGCACGAGGCCCTTGCTCCCGCGGGTGACGTAGTCGAGCGGCTTTACCACCATGCCCTCGCCGCCCCGGGCCGTAAGGTCCAGCCACCACGCGATGGCAGCCGCCCGGTCGTCGTCGCGGGAGAGGTCCACCACGCGGTAGGGCGTCGCCACCAGCAGTTGCGGGTCGGCGGCGCACACCGGGCGGAGGGTTTCCAGGTGCCACGCGTGGTCTTTGTCGGCGTGCACGGCCCCCTCGGTCGCCAGGAGGTGGAAGGGCGCCAGGCGGTAATCGTCCAGGGAGTGCACCGGCCAGCAGTACCGGCGGTACGCTTCCGTGAAGCGCCCCGCCCGGGCCTGGCGGTCGGCGTATTCGTCCAATAGCCCGTCCACGGCCAGCCCCCGCGCCTGCGCGGCCTTCAGGGTGTCGAGCACGGCCGGCAGGGCCGCCCGCGAAGCCGCGCCCACGGCGGCGTACTGGTTGTGCAGCAGCGCCTGCGCCTTGGCCGACCACGGCATCAGTTCCGCGTCCAGGGCCACCCAGTCGGTGCGGAACGTTTCCCAGAACCCGGTGCCCGTCAGGGCGGCGCGCACCCGGGCGAGGAAGGCGCTTTCCAGGGCTGCGTCGCTGAAGAAGGGCCGGCCCGTGCGGGTGTAGCACACCCCGGTTTCGCGCCCCGACCCGAACCGCCGGAGGGCGGCGTCCGCGTCGCGGCACACTACCACCACGGCCCGGGAGCCCATGTGCTTTTCCTGGCACACCACCGTGCGCACGCCCACCGAGGCGTAGTGCGCCAGGGCTTCGGCCGGGTGTTCGAGGTAGCCCGGCAACTTGCTGGTTTCCGACGGCGACATCGTGGGCGGCAGGTAAACCAGCCATTTGGGGTCCACGGCGAAGCGGCTCATCACTTCCAGGGCCGCCGCCGCGTTTTCCTCCCGCACCGTCACGTTGTGCATCAGCCGCGTGGAGACAATGCGCCGGCCCAGCACCTCCTCGATGTCGAGCAGCGCGTCGCTCTCCTGCTGGGCCGACCGGGCGGCCGTTTCGGCCGGCTTGCGCAGGGGCCGCACCGGTTCGTAGTACACCCGGGCGGCGGGCACGCTCACGAGTTCCTTTTCCGGGTAGCGCAGGGCCGTCAGTTCGCCCCCGAACACGCAGCCCGTGTCAATGTCAATCGTGTTGTTGAGCCATTCGGGTACCGGTACGGGCGTGTGGCCGTACACCACCATGGCTTTGCCCCGGTAGTCGGCGGCCCAGTTGTAGCGCACGGGCAGGCCGAATTCGTCGGTTTCGCCGGTGGTTTCGCCGTAGAGGCAAAACGACCGCACGGCCCCCGAGCCGCGGCCCTGCATCTCTTCTTTCAGCCCGGCGTGGGCCACCACCAGTTTGCCGCCGTCGAGCACGTAGTGGCTCACCAGCCCGTCAATGAACTGCCGCACCTGCGCCAGGAACGTACCCGGGTGGGTCGCCAGTTGTTCCAGCGTTTCGGCCAGGCCGTGCTTGAGCTGCACGTCTTTGCCCGACAGCTTGCGCAGGAGCTTTTCGTCGTGGTTGCCCGGCACGCACAGGGCCGTGCCCGCGCCGACCATGCCCATCACCAGTTTGAGCACGGCCGGGGAATCGGGGCCGCGGTCCACGAGGTCGCCCACGAACACGGCGGTGCGGCCCGGCGGGGGTTGCACTTCCACTTCGCCCGGGGCACTGCCGGCCGGCCGTACTCCGTAGCCCAGCTTTTCGAGCAGTTGCACGAGTTCGGCGTAGCAGCCGTGCACGTCGCCGATGACGTCGAAGGGGCCGCCCCGGTGCCGGAGGTTGTTGTAGAGGGGCTGGCGTTCGATGCCCGTCACGGCGTCCACCTCTTCGGGGGAACGCAGCACGTGCACGTGGCGGAAACCTTCGCGTTTGAGGTCGGGCAGGGAGCGCCGCAACTGGCTCCGGTGCTGGGCAATCACGTGGCGGCCGAAGTTGCGGTCGGGCCGGCTTTCGTTGCGGTCCTGGCACAGCCGTTCGGGCACGTCGAGCACGATGGCGACGGGCAGGCAGTGGAATTCGCGGGCCAGTTGCACGAGCGGCTTGCGGCTTTCGGGCTGCACGTTGGTGGCGTCCACGACGGTGAGCAGGCCGCGCTTGAGGCGCTTGCGGACGATGAAGTGCAGCAGTTCGAAGGCGTCGCCGCTGGCGGCCTGGTTGTTTTCGTCGTCCGACACCACGGCGCGGCAGGCGTCCGACGACACGATTTCGGTGGGCTTGAAGTGCCGGCGGGCAAACGTGGATTTACCCGAACCGGACGCCCCGATCAGCACCACCAGCGACAATTCGGGAATTTGTAAATTCATATCGGTTTTTTTTAAGGAGTAGTATTTACCACGGAGACGCGGAGGAACACAGAGAATGACTCAGAAACAACTTAACCGCAAAGGGCGCAAAGGAGACGCAAAGATCGCCAGGAGTACGCGTTTTTCTTTGCGCCCTTTGCGCCTTCTCTTTGCGATCCTTGCGGTTAAGTTCTCTGGTCTCCTTTCCTCCGGTCTCCTGTCTCCGTGTTCCTCCGTGGTAAACCTTTTTTTATTGATTGATTTCAAACACCGCCATTTGCGACGGGGCGCCGGCGTCGGGCGATTCGGGGCCGACGGGGTGGAAGCGGACCGAGTAACCGTAGGTGCCGGCCATCTGGCCGCCCCAGGCTTCGAACTCGGCGCGGGTCCACTCGAACCGGTGGTCGGCGTGGCGGAAGGCGCCGGCCGACAGCGTTTCGTAGAGCCGGTTGTACTCGGCGTTGGGCGTGGTGACCACCACCGTGCCGGGCCGGGCGTGGCCGAACACCACCCCTGCGAAGGCTTCGAGCCGGGGCGGGTCGAGGTGTTCGATCACCTCCACCACCGCCGCCGCGTCGTAGCCCAGCAGGCGCTTGTCGCGGTACACCACCGACCCCTGGATGAGCGTGATCCGCTGCCGCTCCCGTTCGGGCAGGCGGTCGAGGCGCAGCTTGTCGCGGGCCATCTCCAGGGCGCGGGGCGACACGTCCATGCCCAGGATGGCGCCAAACTGCTTTTCGCGGAGCAACAGCCGCAGGAGTTTCCCCTCGCCGCAGCCCAGGTCGAGCACGCGGGTAGCTCCCGACGCTTTCAATTGTTCGAAGGCCGATTCCAGGCGCAGCAGGTGCAGCGACTGCCGGACGGCCGCCACTTCCACCGGTACCTCGCCGGGTTCGTCGGCCTCCTGGTCGTCGTCGGCTTCGAGCAGCGAAAAGGCCTGCCGGGTGAGCGGGGCCAGGTGTTTGAGGTAGCGCCGCGTGATCTGTTCGCGTTCCGGGTGCGTTTGCAGCCAGCCTTCCCCCTTCGCCATGAGCTTTTCCACCTCGTGTTCCCCGATCCAGTAGTGCTTGTCGTTGTCGAGCACCGGGATGAGCACGTAGAGGTGGGCCAGCAGGTCGCGGAGGCGCAGCCGCCCGGAGAGGGTCACGGTGAAATAGCGGCTCTGGCCCCAGTCGGGAAACTGTTCGTCCAACGGGTAGCCCTGCGCCTCTACCGTATAACCAAGCGGCTCGAACAGGCGCCGCAGCAGCCCTTCGCCGCCCCGGACGGGCAGCACCGACAGCGTGACCGTGAAGGGCAGCGCGGCGTCCACCAGTTCGGGCCGGTCCTTACAAGTGCCGTTCATCGCCGTGGCAAAGGCTTTGGAAAGGGCCACCGCCAGGAACGAAGAGGCCACGTACGGCCGGTCGTTGACGTAGTGTTCGAGGGCGAAGTTGTCGCCGGCGGGGCCTTTGGCGTTGCGCACCAGGCCCACCGGGTCAATGTCGAGCAGCAGGGCCACCGTGCAGCGTTCCGCCGTGGCTTCCGGGTAGAAAATGTGCGCCTGTCCCGCCGAAAGCGCCACGGACTGCACCCGCGCCGGGTTCTTGTGCAACAAATAGCCCAGGTCCGTCGCCGGCGTATGGGTGGTGGTAAGGGTGAGCAGCATAAAAAGTCGTTTGAAAGCCGTAAGTCCAGCGTCGTAAGTCGTAAGTGGGTACGCGATTGATTGTGTATGCGTAGTGTAAGCAGAACGCAGAAGCATCCTTCCCGATCCCACTTACGACTTACGACGCTGGACTTACGACTCTAATTAAGCAGCAATTGCCGGCCTTCGGGTTCGGCGCCGGGGGCGTGGGTGATGAGGTTGACGATCATTTCGCGGTAGCCGGCGATGGGCAGCTCGGCTTCGCGGTGCAGCGTGCGGCGCAGCACCTGGGTTTCGGCGTTGCGCACCGGGTCGAAGCCCTTGCGCTGGGCCATCTTCCAGTAGAAGCCCATGCCCCGTTTCTGCCAGGCCGGCAGGTCGTTGTAGTTGATGCCCAGGCTGAAGAGCAGTTCGTTCTTTTCGCCTACCGACAGCTTGTAGATGCGTTCGGAAGCTTCGCGCAGCGAAAGGCCCCGTTCGCGGAGTTTCCAGTAGCAGTAGGCGCTCAGGGCGTTGCGGTTGGCGTCTTCGGCCCGCCAGCTGAAGTAGTCGGCCACCACCTTTTCGGTGGGCAGCACCGACAGCCGGGCGTCGAAGGCGCCCATGTGGCCCAGGGCGTGCGTAAAGGCGGCGCTGGCTTCGCCGGCCAGCACCGAGATCAGCTTGCGGTGCATGCGGTTGAACGAGGCGTCGTCGCGGTGGAAGAGCAGCGAGATTTCGTCGCTCTGCGTGTAGCCGTAGGTGATGTTGAAGCCGCACTGCATGAGGTGTTCGGTGGCGGCGCCCATGGCTTCGCGGAACCGGAAGTCGAAGGGTTTTTCCAGGTACAGGGTTTCTTTGGTCAGCTTGGTAAAGCCCCGGCCGTCGAGGCGGGCCACGATGTAGAAGCCGGGCGGTACCAACTGGTCGGCGGACGTTTCGTAGAGCCGCATCTTTTCGTCCAGTTGTGAGAATTTCATATAGCTAGTATTTTGAATCAGTTGAGACATGGGGGAGAGGCATTGATGGGTACAAGTACCGGAAGCGGGCAGCACCGGCAGGGCCAACCCGGCCAGCAGCATTGGGAATTTGGGCCAGTTGCGCCCTTGCCGCCACAGAGACACCAGGACACGGAGGAGCACAAAGAGCAGCCCCGGCCCGGTTGCGGCGGGTACGGCGGTAGAACAAATTCCCCTGGCGACGAATGATTGCATAAAGAACTTTTGGGTACGAACCGGCAGCGGGGTGCCGGGCAAAAACAGATAACGGACGAAACGCCGGATACGGGATAGCCGACCCGAAGAAAGTATTTTTACTCAAAACCGCTTCCGCGGGGTTGCACGCGGGAGCAGGTTGCACGCAAAGGACCGCAAAGGCGGCGGGCAGGGATCGGGTTTGAGGGGGATCGGGTTTGGGGGGATAGGGTTTAACCCCTATCCTATGGATATTGCTGCCGCTTCTGGTACAGTAACCCGTCTAAATGGCGTCCCGTACGGGTCGCGTTTCAAAACGTGATTCGAATATCCGTTGGATAGGGTTTAAACCCTATCCCCCTCCCGCATCCCCGCCCAAATCCCAATCCAATCCTGGTCATCTTTTAATCCCGTGAATCCTGATACAGTTCCTGCCGCATTTCCACCAGCAACTGGTTTACCGCCTGGTAGTCCGGGGTGGCGGGCAGCGGCGAGTTGCGGTAGAGGTCGTCCATGCCGGCGATGCGGGCTTCGGCGATTTCGAGCAGTTCTTCGTAGGAGAAGTCCCCGCGGCGCACCGACAGCAGGAAGTCCCGGTTGGGCCGCCGCACGATCACGCGGCCTTCGGTGGCAATTTCGGCCGCCATGTCGAGCAGGCGCAGCGTGTGCATCATGTTTTTGGCGTCGTAGTTCTTGCCGTGTTGCAGCGTGTTGCGGTAGCGTTCCTCGTTGCGCAGGGCCACCCAGTCCCAGTATTCCTTGTACTCCTTGCAGTACGACGAGTAGCCTTCCCGGTTGAAGTACAGGTACCCCTCGGGCATACTCCCTTTGGGCACGCTGCTCAGGGCCACGTCGTTGGAATCGGCCTTGCGGAAGATGCCGTGGAAGCCCTGCCGCCGCTGGCCGTCGGTGGCGTCGGCCATCTCGTCGTAGTAGAGGGCGTACACGTTTTTGAGGTGCGCCAGGTTCACCAGGCCGCAGTACTCCTGGCGGCGGCCCCGGGCCTCCAGCCAGTCGCGGGCCGGCACCGAGCCGCCGCCCACGGTCACGTGGCAGAAGTCGAGCACGTCCTTGCGGCGCGGCTCCACCGGGTTGAGAATCTTCTTGTTGAGGCCCCGGGCCTTGCGCACCTGCGTGAGGGCGTAGCCCGCAAACGTATCCTGGCACAGCTTCGAAAGGAACAGCTCCGGCCGCACGCGGTCCATCACCGGGTGGCGGTACCGCACGCAGTCGGCGGGGGAGGCGAGCAGTTCGAGCAGGTTGGGGTTGTTGCGGTAGAGCAGTTCGATGAACCGCCCCAGTTCGTAGTACACCACGTCGTTGGACGCGTCGCTCACCTGCTCGGTGTACCCGAGCCCGTAGTAGTCCTCCTCCGGCAGCACGAACACGCCCTTGATGTCGGTATCAGAAGTGGGCAGGTCGGTGCCGTAGGCCTTGCTGCCCGAAATGCATTCGAGCAGGATCAGGTTGCGGGCTTTGAGGGCGTCAATGGTCATGGGGCAAGAGGATCATTTGTCGGAAAAATTCGTTGAGTGGTTCGGGGCCGTTCTGGTTGACCGGCGCCGATTGGGCGTGCGTTTCGCAGAGGGCCACGCCCCCTTCGATAAACGCCCGGAAGGGGCCGGGCAGGGGCACCCGCGTCCGTTCGTCGGACGCCGCCTTCTGCGCCAGCCAGCGGTCTACGAGCCGGGCCAGGTCGGGGTCGCGGATCAGCGGGCGGAGCGGTTCGAAGGCCATCGGGGGCAGCGTGCCCTTTTCGAGCACCCACGCCGCCGACAGCAGGGAGCGGAGCAGGTAAAAGGCCGTTTTGAGCCGCAGGTCGGCGGTGGCCGGGCCCACTTCGAGCCACAGCTTGCGCACCAGGCCCAGGTGGTGGTGCACCACGGCGCGGGGCGAGAAATACGCGTGCATCAGTTCCCGCATCGCATCCCCGAACCCTTCCGCCTCGCGGTACACGATTGGCGACTGGAGCCATTCGAAGAGGGTGGCGTTGGACTTGCGCAACCCTCGCAGGGCTTTCCGCAGTTCCCAGCCGCCGGCATCGAGCAGGTCGCTGACGGGCTTTTCAATCGTGTCCTTGAGGTCTTCCACCGAAAAGTACCACTCGGCCGGGTGGGCGTACACGAACCGCACGTCGTAGTCGCTGTCGGGGGAGGGAAAGCCCCAGGCCCGGCTGCCCGACTCGCAGGCGTACAGGATGCGGATGCCGTGTTCGGCCTCGAGGCCGGCGAGGAGGGCGAGGATTTGGGGGCGCATGGGCGATTCGTTGTTGGTTATTCGTGGTTCGTTGTTCGGAGAGGCGGTGCGCAATGTTCGGGGGCGGGTAATAAAAAGCCCGGGAGGGTGGCCCGGGCGGAATGGATAGCGGATGTAAATGCGTTGGTTATGTCATTTGTGCCGTTTTTCCTTCCACCGGGATGCAATTCAACCGTGCGGGACTTTTCGTCTCGTGCCGTTCGGATAGGGGAAGGTTGCAGGAATACGGGTACATGGAATCGGGTTCTTTGGGAACAGACTGCAAAAGTATAAAAAGAATGAAGCCAGTCAAACAGGTTTGTTGGAAAAGCAGGCCGAAAAACAATCCGCCCGGCACGACGCGGACCGGAAGGCGGGCAAAAAAAATGTAACGTCTTTGGTGGCATTTGTTGCCAATAAAAATTATTTTCGGCTTTGGCTTCGAGGCAGTTACTTTCCTGAGTACCACGCTCTTTTGCAACCTGCACTGAATGATCGATTTTTTTATAAGTTACAACAAGGCCGACCGTGCCTGGGCTGAATGGATTGCCTGGGAACTGGAGGAAAGCAAGCATTCAACCGTTATCCAGGCCTGGGATTTCTTACCAGGCTCAAACTTCGTGCTTGAGATGCAGAAGGCTACTCAGCAAGCAGCACGCACCGTTGCCGTATTGTCGCCCGATTACCTGAATGCCGAATACACGCAGCCCGAATGGGCCGCCGCCTTTGCAAGGGACCCAACGGGCAGCAAAGGACTTTTACTGCCGGTACGGGTCCGGGACTGCCAGATAGAAGGATTGCTTGCCCCGGTGGTATACATTGATTTGTACGGGAAGTCCGTACAAGAAGCGAGAACGGCATTGCTTTCCGGCATCAAACGCACACGGGTAAAGCCCTTGGAAAGGCCCTTCTTTCCGGGCCCCGGTGCTCCGGCTGCTGAACGTTCCATGCCGACACCGCGGCCTTTCCCGGGTACGGCAGAACCGCATTCCGCTCCAATCGCAGAACCGGTGCATGAGGGCGTAGATTCAGTATCGGACGCCCTGCACGCACTTTCCCAGATGATGCGGGACAATGCGAAGGTACGCGAAGCAGTAGTCGAGTTCCAGACTGATTTTCAGGCGGCATCCCAGCAGCTTCACGTGCTGAGTGCGTACAAGGACCTGCATGACTGGTTGCACGCCCTCCAGTTTCAGTGTTACGAAAGGATACTGGCCGAGTCCCGGCGTTTTCCCGACGATGAGTCGGCGCACGACAGCATTGCAGACAGCGGCATGACGTTGCGCAGCACGCTCACGGCCGTGAAGCGCGCGGCCGCCGGGCAACACCTCGCCAAACTCGACGTCCAGTGGTTGGTCAATAGCCTGGGCGAGGCTGACGTGCAGTTGCAGCAGGCCCTGGACCAGAGCGACAACCGGCAACTCAACAAGGCGGCAGCCACGCTCAGGCGGGTGCTCCACCTCTATCCCACCCAGATCAATACGCGTCTTAACGAAGCGGCAAGAACGCTGCGCCTGCCCAGCCTGGTCCAGGCAATGACTGTGATCTGCGACACCATTGTTTTGCTCCCCCTCGACGAGGATAAAGTCCAGCAGTTCCAGAGAGGCGTAAGTGACCTGAGCACGTTGAACGCGGAACTGAATGCACTGATCTCGGAGCACGACCGTTGGCAGCAGGCCGACGGGAACCTGCGCATCACTCACCTGGATTCCGGGCAGTTCATGGAAGAGCTTGATGCGGCGTGGTCACAGCTAAAGTCACTTACGGCGCCGCTGTACGAACGCAACACAGAGCAGTGGGCCATTGATTTCGGTGCCGACAGCCACCGGCTGGAAAGTGCCCTCGCCGCGCAAGACCTGCCCAAGGCAAAGAACATCTTCCGGCGCTACCGCCGCGCGGCCGGGCTTCGCTTCTTTGAAGTGGACGTGAAGCTCAAAGTGCTTTGTTCAAACCTGCGCTCCGTGGGTGATCCATTGGTATCGGTCTTAAAAATGATAAAATGAACGAACGCACTGCACCGGTTAACACCACAGACCTTACGCCTTTCTCCTCGGTTGCGGCATTGCGGGCTGCGCACAACGAACTTCTGAAAGAATACCGCCGGCTCTTGGAAAAACCCGGTACTCCGGAAAAACCCGTTACTTCGGAAGAAGATACCGTGCCGCTCCCGCCCGGGTTCATTGCGCGGGTAGAAAGCCTCATCGAAAGAGGCCGGGCCACGGGGGTCAGCATTGACGCCGACGAAAGCCGCTGGACGAGTCAGAGCCTGCTCGACTACTGGACCACGGTGCTCTACCGCGCCGGGCACCAGCCGCCGGATGCCACGCTGGTTGATTTCGACCCCGAACAAGCCCCCGAATTGAGTGACGAATTGCGCCCCTACATGGGGCTGGATGCTTTCCAGGAGCCCAACGGAAATCTTTTCTTCGGGCGGCAGCGACTCATTGAGGGGATGGCCGAGAAAGTCAGGCAGCACCGGTTGCTGCCGGTGGTAGGGCCATCGGGCAGCGGCAAATCTTCGGTGGTACTCGCCGGACTGCTGCCGCTGCTCAGGAAGGGCGCGGTACCGGGTAGCGAAAGGTGGCATTACGTCCCGTCACTGGTGCCCGGCTCCGACCCGCTCGGCAACCTGGCCCTGGCCCTGAAACCGGAAGGGGTGGAGGCAACAAACTGGTTGAGAGAACACGCGGAAACATTCAAACGCAACCCTGCTCACCTGCGGGAACTGGTTGAAGCGCAGAAAGGGGCTCCCGCCCTGGTCGTGGTGGACCAGTTCGAAGAACTTTTTACTTTGTGCCTGGACCCCGGCTCCCGGCAGGCGTTCGTTGCCAACCTGTTGAGTTTGATCGAAGCGCATGCGTTCCGCCATACCGTCATCATCACCGTGCGGAGCGACTTTGAACCGCGCATCGCGCAGCTGGAGGCGTTTTACGCGTACTTCCAGGACACGCGGGTGCAGGTGCTGCCGCTGAGCGCCACGGACCTGCGTGAAGCCATTGAACGCCCGGCCGAAATGGTGGGATTGAAGTTCGAGACGGGCATCGTTGACAAACTGGTGAAGGAAATCCTCGGGGAGCCGGCGGGACTTCCGCTCCTCCAGTTCGCCCTGCTCACCCTCTGGAAGCAACGCGAACGCAACCGCATTACCTGGGACGTGTACAACCAGGTGGGCGGCCCGCGCGAAGCGCTCACCTGGAGCGCCGAGGAGTTCTACGACCAGCTCATCCCCGAAGACCAGGGCACGGCAAAGCGCATCCTGTTGCGCCTGGTGCACCCCACCGAGGGGGTAGAGGTACTGCGCAACCGGGTACGCCGGGAAGTGCTCTACAACGCCGGTGAAGCCCGGGACCGGGTTGACCGGGTGCTCGACCGGCTGATCGCCGCCCGTCTCCTCCGCCTCGTGCGGGGAGAAAAAACGCCCGACGACCAGGTCGAAGTGGCCCACGAAGCCCTGGTGCGCAACTGGCCCCGGTTTGTGCAGTGGGTCGAGGAAGAACGCACGGTGCTCAGGCAGCGGGGGCTGCTCACTGCCGCTGCCATTCACTGGGACACCCAGGGCAGGGCCCCGGGCGACCTGATCGGTGGGTCATTGCTGGATGCCGCCTCGCAGTACCTGGACCTGGACGCCCTGGAAAAAGAGTTCGTGCAAGCCAGCCGGGCGGCCGCCGAGCAGGCCCGGCGCGAGGAGGAGGCCCGGCAGCAACGGGAGCAGGAACAGGCCCGGGAACTGGACCTCGCCCAGGCAAAGCAACTCCAGGATGCCCGGGATTTGGCCGCCGCCCGGCAGTCGGACCTCCTCAAAAGCAAAAGGATCGCCAGGGCCCAGAAGGTAACCATCGGCCTGGTACTGGTATCGGCACTCGTACTGGGATGGTTAGCCATGAAACTGAACGGCAGCAACATAGAGAACCGCCGGCAACTGTCCAATAATTACTGGGCCACCGGCGTCCAGTTGCGCGGCCAGAACGAATCGTTGAAATACCTGCATTTTATAAGCAAGGCGCTTTCCAACAGCACAGAGCCTGAATTTAAACGGTATTTGCTGACCGACGTGCAGGCTTCGCTCCCGGCAACCCGTCTCGTCAACGTATTGCAACACCAGGGAGACGTACAGGGCACGGCCATCAGCCCGGATCGTACGCGCTTGCTCACCTGGAGTACCGACAGCACGGCCCGGTTGTGGAATGCCAGCAGCGGCAACCCGGTGGGGTCCGTCATGAAGCACGGGGGTAAAGTTTTTAGTGCAGTGTTCACCGCTGACGGAAACCGGGTACTGACCCTCACTGAGGCCACTGAAGACAATAGCGGTGTAGTCCGGCAGTGGGACGCCCGGACGGGGGAACCGGTAGGAAAAGTCTTGCCGTACGGTGAAGCAAGCTTAGCCGCTGTGCTCAGCCCGACCGGGGACCGGGTGCTGACATGGCGCGAAGAAGGGAATAGTGTATGGGCTCAGTTGCTTGATCCGAACACCGGGAACATTATGGCTCAGCTTGCGCACAAGAATGAAGAAGCATTTGGGGCCATCTTTAGCCCGGACGGCAACTACGTGCTGACCTGGAGCGAAGACTTTGAAGAAGGCATTAGCAGATTACGGTTCTGGGAAAGCCGCACGGGGGTGCAGTCGAAGCAAACGGTACAAGTGAAAGCCGTTGTTTTTGATGCGACATTCAGCCCGGACGGAAACCGGTTCTTAACCTTGGAAGTCAGTAGGAACGATACGATTGTGGCCCGGCTGCGGGATACAAAGACAAAGCGTACGCTGGGGTCGTTCAAATTGAAGGGCATGCGGTTTGGTGCAGTATTCAGCCCGGACGGGAACCACATCCTGACCTGGAGCGACAATTATGATGGCGACGCGTATGCTGCCAAAAGAGCCATCGTCCGGGTATGGGACGGCAAAACGGGTAAACCGACGCAGATACTTATGAATGACCAGGGAGTCATCAGGGGAGCCGTAATGAGCCCTGATGGAAACCGGGTGCTTGCGTGGAGAGGAGACGGTACGACCTTATTGTGGGACGTCCGCACCAACAGGCTGGTTGGTACGCCCATGAAGCACGAGGGCAAGGTATTGGGGGCAGCATTCAGCCCGGATGGCAATCGCATTTTCGGTTGGTGTAGCGATCCCAAAAGCAAAAGGGGAGAAGTTCGATTGTGGAAAATTAATCCCAGAAACGTGGTAACCGAATTTGAGCCCGCCCGCGAAGCGAACGTGGCGACAGTATACCCGGATGGGAAGCATATTTTAACCTTAAAATATTCTTATGACTCAGCAAAACCCGTTAGAAGTATAAGTAAATCAGAAATTCACGTGTGGAACGTTGCTGCGGAAAAGCCGGTTGGGGAGCCAATCGAACTGCACGTAAAAGCTTCATTTTTAGAGGAACGGGGCCGCCGCGTGCGGGTAAGCCGCGGTGGGAGCCGCGTCCTTACGTGGGTCAAAGATACCATGATTGGGGTATTTGACGTCAAGACGGGTAATCAGGTAGGAATCCTGGCTCACAAAGAACCCATAATGGAAGCACTGTTCAGCCCCGACGGAACGCGGATCATAACCTGGAGCAGGAAAAAAAATGCAAGCATACTTACCGGGTACGCGGAGTGCATGCTGTGGAACGTCAGTACGGGAAGGCCGCTCGGAGAACTTACGGTGAATTCCAAACCACCGGGAGGCTTTGAATTCAGCCCCGACGGAAGCAGTATTCTTGCTTGGGGCAGAGACAGCACGGCTATCCTGTTGGATACCCAAACCGGTAGATTGCTCTTGCGGCTCGAGCAACTCCACGGCGAAGTGCAAAGCGCCTCGTTCAACCCCAAGGGACAAACGGTATTGATTCACAGTATTGAGTCAGCACGAAGAAATGGGAGCCCCGCCCCTAAGAATAGGGAAGGGGTCATTCAACAATGGGACGTAAAAACCGGAAAAATAGCCGGCGTATCCATAAGACCCGAAGGAATTGTCTGGAAAGCGTTAATGAGTCCTGATGGCACCAGCATCCTTACCCTTGGTGAGGACGGAACGGGCCGGCTGTGGGACGGGCAAACGGGTGCGCCGGTGGGACGTCCGATGCACCATGAGGGCACGCTGAACGAAGCTGCCTTCAGCCCCGATGGAAACCTGATCAGTACCATTGCTTCGGAAAGAACAGTGCGGTTGTGGCAAGCCCGGACGGGTCGCCCGATAGGAGAACCGTTGGGAAGGCAAGGCGTGGCATTGCAAACCGTGTTTAGCTCCGACGGAAAACGTGTTATTATCGCAAGCAGAGGAGGAAACGTCTCTTTCTGGGATGTTGATGCTGACCTCGACCTTCCACCCGACCTGTTTGAACTCCAGGTAGCGGCACTTACCGGTACGACGTTGCAGGAAGACACCCAGGAGGTAAAGTGCTTGCCGCTGCAAGAGTGGCAGGAGCAACGGCGGGCGTATGAACAACGGGCCAGGGAGCACTACCAGCAGTGCCGTTACCCAAGCGCAAACCTGTGGCATCGCTTCTACAACGCGAAATCCGGCAGGAAGGCCGCCCGGTAACCGTTTTTTTATCAGCCAGGGATGCTCCGCCAGGGAAGCAATGCCGCACCCGGAAAGTGGCGTTGCTTCCCTTTATGCTTCTGCACGCGCCCCCTCAGCGGCCGGCCGGCCAAAATAAGCCCCATCCATTTGCCCCCGTTTCCGTTAAGGGATGTTGGAATGCGAGTACCCCGGTACCCAATACTCAATCCCCGATACTCCCCTATGGATGCGCAAGCCATCAACCTTTTCAACGCGGCCCGCATGGGCGACGCCGGCACGCTGCGGCAACTGCTCGGGCAGGGCGCCGGCGTGAACGTGCAGGACGAAAGAGGCTACACGCCCCTCATCATCGCCTGTTACAACGGCCACCCCGAAGCGGCCCAACTGTTGCTGGAGGCCGGCGCCGACGTGAACGCCCAGGACTTCGGCGGCAACACGGCCCTGATGGGCGTGTGCTTCAAGGGCTACCCCGACATTGCCGAACTGCTCATCGCCCACGGCGCCGACCTCAACGCCCGGCACGGCAACGGCGGCACGGCCCTCATGTTTGCCACGCTGTTTGGCCGCAACCAACTCGTGCGGCTCATGCTGGCCCGCGGCGCCGACACCACCATCCGCGAAAGCCGCGGCCTCACCGCCCTCGACCTGGCCTACCAGCAGGGCAACGACGAAGCAATTGAATTGCTGGAAGCGGAGGGCAAGGAACGGGAAAGGGGTATTGAATAGTAGGGTATTAGGGTACCAGGTGCCGCCGCAGCCGCCGGTTACGACCAATGCCCCAATTCCCCAATCCGCTAATACTTAATCCCCCAGTACCCATTCCCCAATTTCCCATGAACCCCTACTTCAACCGTGAACTGAGCTGGCTTTCCTTCAACTACCGCGTGTTGCAGGAGGCGGCCGACCCGTCGGTGCCCCTCTACGAGCGGATCAAGTTCCTGGCCATCTACACGGCCAACCTGGAGGAGTTTTTCCGGGTGCGGGTGGCTACGCTCAAGAAGCTCGACCGGCTCCGGCACGCCAGGCACAAAAAGGAACTGGACTTCCAACCCTCCGCCCTCGTGGCCGAGATCAACGCGACGGTGACCCGCCAGCACTACGAATTCGAGCAACTGTTCACCGGCAGCGTGCTGCCCGCCCTCCGCGGGCACGGCATCGTGCTCTACCGGCAGGAGCCCCTGCCCGAAGACCATCAGAAGGAGGTCGTCCACTTTTTCAAGTCCCGCGTGCTGTCGTACCTGCAACCGCTGTTCATCACCGGCAACCCGGGCCGCAAGCCCTTCATGGAAAACGACGCCCTGTACCTGGCCGTGGTGCTGAGGCAAAAGCTCCGGCCGTCCCCGGCCGACGACAAAACCATTGCCTACGTGAACGTGCCCTCCGCCGCCCTGGGCCGCTTCGTGCCGCTGCCGGGCCGCGACGGCACCCATTACTTCATCTTCCTCGAAGACGTGGTGCGGCGCAACCTGCACGCGATCTTTCCCGGCTACGAGGTGCTCGATGCGTACGGCATCAAGATGGACCGCAGCGGCGACCTCGACATTGAAGACGAATACTCGGGCGACCTGGTCGAAAAGGTAAAGCAGCAACTGCCCCGCCGCAAGACCGGCGAACCCACCCGCTTCATTTACGAGGAAGGCATGCCCGCCGACGTGCTCGATTTCCTGGTGGAACGCCTCGGCCTGCACCGCGAAGACCTGGTGACCGGCGGCAAGTACCAGAACATGGACGACCTGATGAAGCTGCCCAACCCGCTGGCCCCGGCGTTGCAGTACGAGCCGCTGCCGCCCCTGGGCGTGGCCCAACTCGACGCCACCGACTCGCTCTTCGAAGCCATCCGGGAACGCGACCGGATGCTGCACTTTCCCTACCATTCGTACGACTACGTGCTGCGCTTTTTCAACGAGGCCGCCATTGACCCCTGCGTGCGGGAGGTGAAGGTGACCCTCTACCGCATTGCTTCCCAGTCGCTCATTGCCAATGCGCTCATCACGGCCGCCAAGAACGGCAAAAAGGTGACCGTGTTCGTGGAGGTGAAGGCCCGCTTCGACGAGGCCAACAACCTGCGCTGGGCGGCCGAAATGGAAGCGGCCGGCGTACGCATCATCTACAGCATCCCGGGCCTGAAGGTGCACGCCAAGGTGGCCCTGGTGCACCGCGAGGCGCCCGACGGCCGGACGGAGGGCTACGCCTACTTCGGCACGGGCAACTTCAACGAACGGACGGCCGAAATCTACGCCGACGACGGGCTGCTGACGGCGCACCCGGGCATGGTGGCCGAACTCGAACGGGTGTTTACGCACCTGGCCGGCCAGCCCGCCGACCTGACTTTCGAACACCTGCTGGTGGCGCAGTTCAACCTCCAGGACCGGTTCCTCGCCCTGCTCGACGGGGAGATTGCCGCCGCCCGGCGCGGGGAAACGGCCCGGGCGGTGCTCAAGTTTAACAACCTGGAAGACAAGGTGATGATTGACAAGCTCTACGAAGCCAGCCGGGCCGGGGTGGAAGTGTCGCTCATCGTGCGGGGCATCTGCTGCCTGGTGCCGGGCGTGGCCGGGGTGAGCGAAAACGTCACCGTCACGCGCATCGTGGACCGCTACCTGGAGCACGCCCGGGTGTTCTGGTTCCACCGCGGCGGCGCGGAGGAAATCTACCTGTCGTCGGCCGACTGGATGAAGCGCAACCTCTACAAACGCATCGAGGTGGGCTTCCCGGTGTACGACGAAGGGATCAAAGCCGAACTCAAACGGATGCTGACCTTCCAGCTCGAAGACACCGTGAAGGGCACGCACCTCGACACCGAAGGGCGCAACCAACCGGTACCGTCCGGGAAGCAAAAAGCCGTTCCGGCCCAACTGGCTACGTACGGGTGGCTGCAAGGCCGGGAAGCGGCGACCGGGGCGGAAGAAGCGAGGGGCGGGTCTGCCTAATTGCTGACGATCCGGTTGAGTTTGAGCGTAAACAGCAACGCGCCGTCAACGTATTTTTCGTACATGATCAGCCCTTCGTCGGGGTTCCAGTAAGACTTGTGCCCCAACTCGTGCAGCATCACGTACGTGGTGTAAGTACCCCTGGGCACGGTAACCACGCTTTGCGTTTGGATGATCGTGTTTGCCCGGCCCGGGTTTCGGCTGCATCCGTACTGGGGAAGCTCCTGGTTGAGCCGGGGCGCGTTGGGGGCGTATAAAAATTCGAATCTCTTCCCGCAACTGGGAATCCCCATGCCGCAGCTAATACAGCCGGACGCCGGGCTTTACCCAGCCGAACTTGATCTTGTGATTGTCGTCTCTTTCGCAGCCGGCCACGAGGGTAAGCAATCCCAGGAAGATTCGCAGCAGGACGGAATGGGCTTTCATGGCGCGGTGGTGGTTGAGCAGGCACGTGGTGTAACCCCTCACCGGGAGGCGGCTACCAGGTCTAATTTTATTTTGTTGCCGGTTTCGGCGGCCCGCAGGATGGCTTCCACCAGGCGGATGTCTTTGAGGCCTTCCTCGCCGGTGGCGGCCGGTTGGGTTTTGTTGCGCACGGCCAGGGCAAAGTCGTCGAGCTGGTCAATCTGCTGGTATTTTTTGGTCGTAAAGCTCATTTCCTCCTTGCTGGTGCGGCCCTTGGTCACCTGCGCATTGTAGGCCGGGTTCACCTCAAACCAGCCCCACTGGCAGGAGGCGTACAGCCGGTCCACGAACGCCGAGTAGGAAGTGGTGGACGTGGACACGATGCCGCCCGGGAATTCAAACTGCCAGAGCACGGTTTCGTGGATGCCCTTGAAGTGCTCCTTGTCGAACGTAAAGGCCTGGGCCGTGACGGCAACCGGGTCCTGGCCCACCGTGCGCCGGGCGCCCTGGATGGCGTACACGCCCAGGTCCATAATGGCGCCGCCCCCGATCTGCTTGTCGAGCCGCCAGGAGGTAGGCGCCGGGCGGGTAAAGCCGAAGCTGCTCTCAATGAATTTGAGCGGGCCGAACGCCTGTTCTTTGACCAGCCGGCGGGCTTCCAGGTGGTGGGGCTGGTAGTAGAGCCGGTAGCCCACCCCGAACGTGACGCCGGCCTTCCGGCACGCGGCCACCATGCGTTCCCCTTCCGCGACGTTCATGGCCAGCGGCTTTTCGCAGATCACGTGCTTGCCGGCCTGCGCCGCCCGGATGGTGTACTCGGCGTGCATGAAGTTGGGCAGCACTACGTACACGATGTCAATGTCGGGGTTGTCGCGGATGGTGTCGAAGTTCTGGTAGTTGTAGACGTTTTTGGCGGGGATGTTGTACTGGGCGGCCCAGGTTTTGGCCTTTTCGGGCGTGCCCGTGACGAGGCCGGCCAGGTAGCAGTGGGACGTTTCGAGCAGGGCCGGCGCCAGTTGCAGTTTGCTGTAGTTGCCCAGCCCCACCAGGGCCACGCCCAGCTTCCGGGGCGGGTCCGCCTGGGCCGCCGTGGCAAAGCCGGGGGCCAGCAGCAGCCCGCCGGCGGCCAGGGCTATTTTTTGGAGGGTGTTGCGACGCGCAGGATCAAAAGTCATACGAGGGGTTTTGGGGAGACGCTCAAATGCTTTGCCAGAATTACGAAGCATGGTCTTCCGCATTCTACCGGAGTTTCGGCAAACCGCCAAACGGCGTTACTGCCCGAAACCGAACAATCCGCGTCCGGTTTACGCGGGGAAAAAGGGTTTCGCGCAAAGGCGCAAAGGAAGAGCGCAAAGACCGAAAAGGGGAGGACTGAACCGCAAAGATCGCAATAGAGACGCAAGGGGCGCAAAGAAATACGCGTACGCCTTGCGGTCTTTGCGTCTCCTTTGCGCCCCTTGCGGTTCAGTTCTTCTCACTCCTCGCTCCTCACTTCTCACTCCTTTCTTCAATCCCCTAATCGTACATCGCCATTTGCCGGAACATCTTCAGGGAGCCGTCTTTTTCCCGGCGCCAGATGCGAACGTTTTTGCCCGTGCCCACGCCCGAGTAGTCACCGTCCTTGATGATGGCAATGTGGCTGGCGTATTCGATCACGTAGCCCTCCAGCACGTCAATGCGATCCGTGCGGCAGTCGAGCTTTTCAAAAACGGGCAGCTGCCGCATGTGCTCCTCGAAAAACGCATCCAGCTCCTTGCGGCCCCGGTAGATGGGATTCGAACTGTAGAGGAAGGCGCCGTCGTCGGCGAAAAACTGCGCGGCAATCCTGGCGTCGTGCTGGGCAAATGCATCTTCCATCAGCCGGTTCATGGCGGCCAGCTCGAAGCTGATGTTGCTGTTGACGGGCAGGTGCGCCTGGTAGGCAACCTGCACGGCCGGCACGTCCGCGAATTTGAGTTGGTCGGCAATCTCCACCTTGTGGCTGTAGTTCCAGGCTTCGGTGACCAGGAGGGGTTTGCCGGTTTCGCGCTTCTCCCACAGGTGCTGGTACTTGCCCCGCAACGTGTATTGCCGGCCGGTTTGTTTGGCGGTCAGGGTGGTGGTGAACGTGCCCATCTCCGCCAGCCGCGTACCCAGGTCAAGCGTTTCGAGGGGCACGCGGTCGGTTTGCTGCACGTCGAACCGGTCCGTAAAGGCTTGCTGGTACGCCAGGGCGTTGCTTTTGCCCATCACGGTAAATTGGAATTCGGGCATGAGCCGCACGTTTTCGGCGTAGTAAGCTGCCAGCAGCTCCGGTTTTTTGCGTTGCAGGCTTTGGGCGTAATCGGACCTGAACTGGGCCAGGTGCGCCATCGTCCGGGCGTCGGGAGTTAGGCCCGGCCGGGCAAACGTGCGGGGGACGGGCAGGCAGACCAGGGCCAGGAGCAGCAGCAGGGATTTGGTGGAAAGCATGGGAGGGGAGGTTTTAGGGGAAAGGATCGTTTTTGATATTGTTTTGCGCAGGCTTTTCGGAAGTGGTCAACGGGGTATGTGAATAGTGTATGGGCGTATTTGAGGGGCTTAGGGTGAGTGATGGGTAGGTTGTGATGGGTGGTAATGTGATGGGTTGGTTGTGAGGGGTTGGTTGTGAAGGGATGGTGAATGATTGATGCTGCGTAAGTGGGGTTTGTTCTTTTTGGGGCAATGCCAAAAAGAACAAACCCCACTTACCGCAATGATTGACCCCTCACCAAACCCTCTCAACCTGCCCATCACTAACCCCATCCCTCACCAACCCTACCCCACTCTAATCCCCACATACGCTAATCACATACCTCACTGACGGCTTTACGTGCATTCTGAAATCTCAGTGTCGTTTGGGGTCAATGGGCGGCTTCGAACACCAGGTGGCGGGCCATGAACGGGAGCAGGCGGGCGTAGAACCGGCCGTCGGGCGTCCAGGTCCGGTTCCAGGGGTCGCCGCGGTACTCCTCGGCCTCGTGTTCGATGCC
>CADCTQ010000683.1 GCA_902805615.1 uncultured Cytophagales bacterium | reverse complement strand
TGCGCCTTTGCGGCAGACAGACCAGCCGGCCCGCGTCTCCCGTCTCATGTCTAAAATCTAATGTCTCCCCGTATATGACCTACCAATCAACCGAGAAACCTTTCGCCATTTTCCACGAACACCCCGACTGGTTCAAGCCCCTGTTTGCCGAACTGGAGCGGCGGGGCATTCCGTACGTGCGCCTCGACGCCGCGCGGCACCTGTTCGACCCGGCCGAAACGCAATCTCCCTACAGCCTGTTCTTCAACCGCATGAGCCCGTCGGCGTACCTGCGGGGCAACGAACAGGGCATCTTCTACACGCTGAGCCTGCTGGCCCACCAGCAGCGCCTGGGCATCCCGGTCATCAACGGCCACCAGGCCTTTACCTACGAAACGTCCAAGGCCCTGCAACTGAGCCTGCTGGCGTCGCTGGGCCTCCCCTACCCCAAAGCCCGGGTCATCAACCACCCGTCGCAGGCCCCCGCCGCCGCGCAGGGGCTGCGTTTCCCGGTGGTGGTGAAAGCCAACATCGGCGGCAGCGGGGCCGGCATTGTCCGCTACGATTCGCCGCAGGCCCTGGCCGACGCCGTGGCGGCCGGCGAGGTGAACCTGGGCATTGACCAGACGGCGCTGGTGCAGGAGTACATCACGGCGCGGGACGGGCACATCACCCGGGTCGAAACGCTGGGCGGCAAGTACCTGTACGCCATCAAGGTGTATACTTCCGGCGAAAGCTTCAACCTGTGCCCGGCCGACATCTGCCAGACCACCGGCGGGGTGGAACTGGTGCGCAACGCCTGCGCCATTGACGCCCCCAAGAACGGTATGCGGGTGGAAGCCTACACGCCGCCCCGCGAGGTGACCGAAGCCATTGAACGCATCGTGCAGGCGGCCGGCATTGACGTGGGCGGCATCGAGTACATGACCGACGACCGCGACGGGCAGCTCTACTACTACGACGTGAACGCCCTCTCCAACTTCGTGGCCGACGCCGTGAACGTGATCGGCTTCAATCCCCACGCCCGGCTGGTGGACTTCCTGGAAAAAAAGGCCAAACTTAACCTTCAGGAGGCATAACCATGCGCTTTGGCTACTGGCTCCCCGTATTCGGCGGATGGCTCCGCAACGTGGAGGACGAAGGGATGGACACGTCCTGGGAATACGTAAAAACGCTGGCGCAGCGCAGCGAAGACTGGGGCTACGCCCTCACGCTGATCGCCGAACTCAACCTCAACGACATCAAGGGCATCGAGGCGCCCTCGCTGGATGCGTGGTCCACGACGGCGGCCCTGGCGGCCGTGACCAAAAAGCTCGAACTGATGGTGGCCGTGCGGCCTACGTTCCACAACCCGGCCCTGCTCGCCAAACAGGCGGCCAACATTGACCACATCAGCGGCGGGCGGCTGTCCTTGAACGTGGTGTCGTCGTGGTGGCGCGACGAGGCCACCAAGTACGGCGTGCACTTCGAGCAGCACGACGACCGCTACGCCCGCACCCGCGAATGGCTCCAGGTGCTCGACGGCGTGTGGGGGCAGGATCATTTCACGTACCAGGGCAAATACTACCAGGTGGCCGACAACGTGCTGCAACCCAAGCCCGTGTCGCGGCCCCGGCCGTTCCTCTACGCCGGCGGCGAATCGGAGGCGGCCAAGGACCTGATCTCGCTCCAGTGCGACGGCTACGTGATGCACGGCGACCCGCCCGAAAAGATCGGGGAACGCATTGCCGACATGCGCCGGCGCCGCGAGAAGTGGGGCCTGCCGCCCATGCAGTTCGGGGTGGCCGCCTACTCGATCGTGCGCGACACCGAGGCGCAGGTAAAGGCCGAAATCGCCCGGATCACGGACGTGCGGGGCTCGGCGGCCGGCTACCAGAACTACCAGCAGTGGCTGGCCGGCACGCAGCTCGAACAACGGGTGTCGCTGGAAGACTACTCGGTGTCGAACCGGGGCCTGCGCACCGGGCTGGCCGGCACGACCGCCCAGGTGCAGGACCGCATTGCGGCGTTCGAAGCCGTGGGGGTGGATTTCTTCCTCCTCCAGTGCAGCCCGCAGATGGAGGAGATGGAGCGGTTTTCCCAGGCCATCATCCGGGAGTTTGCGTAAGCGGCGGTGTTGGTGTACTGCTTTCCAAAAGCCAAGGCCTTCAGCTCTCGATTCATCATTGTCTTGATTCTCCCGAAAGTGCCCGGCCGGAAGGTTGGGCACTTTTGCATGGTGCGTACTGCTTGCGTTATGCGTACAGCGGGGTGTTTTTATTGCCTGCCCGGAGGCCGGCACTGCGTCAAAGGGTCTTAAAAGTAAAAGGTTGTTACCCCCTGCACCCCATCCCCTCTTTACATTACTGCTTTATAGTACGGAAGTCAGGAACTCCGTTTTTCCTCATCCTGTACCAGGACAGTCCGGGCAAGCCCGGTTCCGCGGCAGGAACCCGGGCAATTTGATGAACGGCATTGATGCACGGAACGGTCTCATTTTCTTCCCGGTGGCGCAAATGACGCCGTTCTTTCGCTTCCCACGCCCGGCAAGTACCCCCGGCGCGGCTGCCGGCTCCTGCTCAGGAAACGGCGGCGGTTGTACACGCAGGGAAGCATTCTCCGGCTGATCTTACCTCGTTCGTCTTCCCCGGCGTCGAACCTGACCGGGGCCATTCTGTATCTACCCATTACTTTACTGCAAAATGGCGCGCGGCAGGGATTGTACTGCGGTGCGCCGGGGGTTGTTTCTTCTGTTTTTATATGCGCACTAAACGTTTACTCTTTTTGCTGGGCGAGGTACTCCTGACCAGCGTGTTCTTTGCTCCCACCCTGCATGCACAGTACCGGTACGAATGGCAGCAAAAGAATAACGCCCCGGACCAGGTTCCAATGTATCGCCCCGAAGAGGTGGCGCTTGACCAGCTCGGTAACGTTTACGTGACTGATTACGGGCGTGACCGCATCCTCAAGTTTAGTCCCGCCGGGCAGTTACTGCTCAACATCGGTTCCGGGAATGGACAACTGGAAGCCCCCCTCGGGGTGGCCATTGATGGAGAGGGCAACATATACGCAACCGACACCAATGGCGGGGTCAAGAAATTTGACGCCAATGGCCGGTTGTTGCTGAAAATCAATTTGGAGGGACAGCCGGACGGGGGTTTCAATTACGGTGTCCGAAGAATAGCCCTGGACGGGCAAGGGAATATTTACGTAACGGATTTTAAGAATTACAACGTTCAGAAGTTTGATGCCAGCGGCAGACTTTTACTGAAATTTGGCGCAATGGGGAGTGGAATGGACGGATATTTTATGTCCCCTATGGGGATTGCAGTAGACGGGCAGGGCAACATTTACGTAGCCGACCTGAACGGCGACCGCATTCAGAAGTTCAACGCGGAAGGACAGTTCCTGCTTAGAATTGGTACGAGAGGCCTGGGAGAAGGACAACTCTGGAATCCTTCCTCAGTAGCCGTTGACCAGGAAGGCAAAATATACATTGTTGACTTGGGTGGGATGTACGTTCAGAAGTTTGACGCCGCCGGCCATTTCCTGGTGAAGTTTGGTACGGGCGGTTCGGCCGAGGGGCAATTCATGTACCCCAGCGGCATCGCCGTAGACGGGCAGGGCAACGTTTACGTAGCCGACAACCTCAACGACCGCATCCAGAAGTTCAGCCCGGCCCCTTGTGCGCCCATTGCCCTTAGCCCCGGTACACTGCCTGCCGCCGCGATAGGCGCTCCTTATTCGGCAACCCTCACCGGTGCGCCGGCCCGGTACACCTATTCGGCGGCTGGTCTACCGGCCGGGTTAAGCATGAGCAGCACGGGCGTTATTTCCGGTACGCCCACGGCGGGAGCCCCATCCGTTCCCGTAACGATTACGGCCGCTTTTGACCGCTGTTCGCAGTCCGTCGAGTACGCACTGCCGGTGCACCCGGGAACGGCCGCCGTTTCGCTTGCCGGTCTGCACCAGACGTATAGCGGCACCGCCCGGCCGGTTGCCGTTACGACTACCCCGGCGGGATTGGTTACGCGCGTCACTTACGACGGTTCTCCGGTCGTACCCTGCAACGCGGGCACCTACGCGGTAGCGGCCACCGTGGTCTCGGCCGACTATACCGGTACGGCTACTGCTACGCTGACCATCAGCAAAGCGCCGCTGGTGGCAAAGGCCGTTGACCTGAGCAAAGTGTACGGGGACCCGAACCCGGCGCTGGCTTTGACCTACAGCGGCCTGGTGAACGGTGAAACCGAGGCGGTATTGGATGCGATGCCAACCGCAAGCACCCCGGCCGTACCGGCCAGCAACGCGGGCACGTACCCCATTACGCTGTCGGGCGGCCACGACGACAACTATGCCTTCACGTTGCAGCCCGGAACCATGACGGTGACGAAAGCCGGGCAACGCCTCACTTTTGAAAGCTTGCCGGGTAAAACTTTCGGAGATGCGCCTTTCGCGCTTTCGGCTACGGCCACTTCGGGGCTTGCCGTGGCGTTCAGCAGTTCGGACCCGGCCGTTGCCGCCGTATCGGGAAATACCCTGACCATTGCAGGGGCCGGCACCGTGACCATTACGGCCTCCCAGGCGGGCAACGATAATTATGGTCCGGCGGCCAGCGTCTCCCGGTCATTCACCGTTGCAAAAGCAAACCAGGCCATTGCTTTTGCGGCGTTGCCGGGTAAAAAAGAGACGGATGAACCGTTTACCCTGACTGCTGCTGCTTCTTCCGGACTGGCGGTTGCTTTCCGGGTGTTGACGGGGCCGGCAGTGCTGATGGGGAACGTAGTAACCCTCACCGGGACAGGGCAAGTCACCATCGAAGCGGCCCAGGACGGCAATGCCAGGTACGCGGCGGCTCCGCCGGAAATCCGCACTTTTTGCGTAGAACCGGTGAAACCCGTTGTCACGGCGCACGGGGTTACGCTTCATTCCAGCAGGAAAACCGGCAACCAGTGGTACCTGGATGGCGTGCTGCTGCCGGGTGAAACGGGTCACGTACTCGTGGTAAGAACCACCGGTACCTACACTGTATCAGCACACGCCCCCTGCGGACAGTCCCTCACTTCAGATGCATTCTCAGTGGGGGCAAACCCGATTGCAGATGCTGGCACGCTCTACCCTAACCCCGCAACTGATAAATTGGCACTGGAATTCCCCCGCGAGGTTATGTGCAGCAGCGTCAAGGTATTCGACGCCCATGGGAAGGAGGTAGCTTCACAACCCGGCCAGGACAAAAACAGCATTCTGTTGGATGTCTCCGGATTCAGGAAGGGGGTCTATTACCTGGAAGCACAAACCACCGGCGGAGTAACCCGGCACCGGTTCATCCTTCAATAAGTCCGTTTTCCTACCGGCAAAGCGTATTGCGGTGCGGCGGCGCTATGCATCCAACAATTCTTTGATCCTTTGCAGGACAAAATTCTGCGGAATCCGCTCCTGTTCGAGGCGGTTGTGGTCCTCCAGCCGGAGCAGGTGGTAGAACAGGTGCGTCTCTTCCGGGGTGAGGTGGGGAAGGGTGCTGCGGTAGAAGTCCGACCCTTTGACGGCGTATTGCCTGAACGTGCGGAAAGTCTCGGCATCCATGAGGAAGGACCGGGTCTGGGGAAAGGAGCCGCGCAGCAGCGAAAGGATCTCGAAGCCGTGGGCGTCAATGTCGCCCCAGTAGTAGATATGCTGGTCGCGCAGCCAGGCCGCCTCTCCCAGCAGGCGCAGCTTGAAGCCTTCCCCGAACACGGCCACCGACTTGCCCAACTGGGGCAGGGTGAGGAAGTTGGCAATGTTGGAAAAGTTGGTTTTGTTCTCCAGGATGAACACGCGTTCACAATCCATCCGGAGGGCGTTGAACTGGGAGAGGGGAATGCTCAGGTCATCGAGGCCGCTGAAGTGCGTGCGGGCCAGTTCCCCGTCGAGTACCCGCAGGCGCAGCAGCGGCTCGTCGTACCTGAGGTTGAACCGCCGGCGGAAGTCCTTCTCGTCGGGCTGCACATGGCCGGGCAGCAGGAAGTCG
>CADCTQ010000682.1 GCA_902805615.1 uncultured Cytophagales bacterium | reverse complement strand
GGGCAGATCAACTCGCCGCTGGGCTACGAACTGCTGGAGGCCCTGCAACCCGGCACCAACTGGAACTGGTCGGTGAACTGGCAGCAGCGCCTCGCCAACGGTCTGCAACTGACGGTCAACTACGAAGGCCGGCAGTCGGGCGGGCAACGCGTGGTCCACATCGGGCGCATGATGGTGTCGGCGCTGTTTTAACCTTTTCCGTACCTTGCGGATGGTACACTGATTGATTATGATGATTATGATTGGGACTGATTTTAAATGGGAGCGGAATCAAAAGAAAAGATCATAACCAATCATAATCATCATAATCAATCAGTGTACCACTCACTCTCATCACCAATGCGCTTTCCGGCCGTCTGTTGCCTGCTGATTGTTGCCGTGCTGTTCCCCGCCAGGGCCCAGACCCGGGTGGTGGTTGCCGACGTGCGGCAGGTGGTACGGCTGGCGCCGGCCTGGCGCAGTGTGCTGGGCGAGGAAAGCTTTCCCGACTACTTCGGCCGGGACTCGGTGCGCACCGGGCAGGTGCTGGACCGGATGAGCGAACTGCTGGCGCAGAAGTGGCCCGGCGCCCGGGTGACGTTCGCGGAAGGCAACCGCATCCGGTTCATCCGTTCGGGCCAGCCCGCCCTGCCGCCGCCCCAGGTGCCCGCCCAGCGGGAGGAAGGCGACATTTTCGTTGCCATCGTGCAGGGCCTCAACCCCACCACCACGGCCACCGACCCCGCCGGAATGCCGGTCATGTACTTTGTGAACGTGTGCAGCGTGCGGGCCGAAGACGCGGCGGGCAAGCCCGTGTGGGAGAGCCGCGTAACCATGCCCTTCGGCACGGCCGTTCCGCCCGGCAGCACCTACGGCCTGGCCGAAATGGGCGCCGCCGACTGGCAAAAGCTGTTCCTTACGTCGCTGGAAGCCGCCCTGCAACACAATTCCCGCCGCCTGCTGCCGGCGACTTTTTACCGTCCGCCCTTCAGCCACGCCGCGTTGCCCAAAGAGGCCAAACCCGTGATCTTCCGCGAAGGGGTGCGCGACGGGCTATTGTACCGGAAGGGCGAGGCCCGCAAAATCACTTTCTCGGTGGGGGAAGGCGCGGACGCTGCCACCTACGGGCTCGACCAGCAGTTTGTGGGCAACCCCGAAGCCGCCACGGGGGTAGCGCTGACGAAGGCAACCCTCACCAATCGGGCCACCGAACAGGTCTACGAACTGGTGGCCGAGTTTGCGCTGCCCGAGGACCATGCGGCGACGCCCGAAGAACGCCGCCGGCAACCGGTATCGGTGCGGTGCACAGCCGGCGGCCTGCTGGCGGGCCGGTTTACGCTGACGGCCAACGGACTGGAAGGCCAGTGGGGGTACGGCGTGTACAACATCCGCCGGATTGCGCCCAAAAACACGTTCGAGGTCCGCTACAACGACCAGTTGGTGGCCGTGGCCCAGAAGGGCGGCTTGAGCGGACCGGCCGGGGCCCGCACCCGCAACACCTACCTGCTGACCGGCGACGTCGAAGAAGGCACCGCCGCCGAACTGCACCTCGTGTGGCTGGTCTACCAAACGGCCTACCAGTTCGGCCAGGATTTCCTCGGATATTGATTAGTTGTTCGTTGATGGTTGTTCGCTGTTCGCAAGGGGCGTAAGTCACCGCGTCCCCGAACAACGAATAACCAACAACGAACAACTACTCCGCTTTGAGGCTGTCCATGGGGTTGGCCCGGGCGGCTCCCAGATTGCTCACGCTGGCCGCCGCGATGCCGACCCCGAACACCAGCAGGCCGCTCAGCAGCACGGGCAACAGCCCCACCGGCACGTGGTGGACGTACAGGTCGTTCAGCAAGGCGTCGGTCAGCGAGAAGCCGCCGGCACCGCCCAGCAACGCAGCCACCGCAAGAATGACGGCAAACGAATGGAAATAGGTCAACCACGGAGACACGGAGAAATAACTGAACCGCAAGGATCGCAAGGGGGGAACGCAAAGGGCGCAAAGAAATACGCGTACTCCTGGCGGTCTTTGCGTCTTCTTTGCGCCCCCATAACAATCTTGGCGGTTCAGTTATTTCTTCGTGTCTCCGTGGTAAATTCCGTTACTCCTGCCTGAGCGGCACCATTTTCGACTTCAGGTCTTCCGGCACGTCGTCTACCGACAGGATGTTGAGCGCCTGGCCGTCGGGCGAACCCGAGTAGGCGGAGGCCTGGTTGAGAATGCCCTGCACGTCGCGCTGGTTGATCTTCCACATGGCGCCGGTGATGGGGTCCACGATGAGCATCCCGAGGGCGCCGCCGAACAGCAGGTTGCCGAAGTACCAGCCGTTCAGGTCCGCCTGGATCGTCATCACCCGGGCGTCGTAGCCTTCCTTGGTGAATTTGATGGTGTAGGTCTGTTTCTTGAAGTAGCCGCCGCCGGCTTTCAGGTGTACGACGGTGGGCGTGGTGCCGCTCTGCACTTGCCGGCCGCGCACGTCGGTAATGGTGAACCTGGCCTTGTCGGGGGCGCTGGAGATGGCTACCGGGTAGCGGGTCTTGCTCACGATGCTGGCGCAGCCCGAGGAGAGCAGCAGGCACGAAAGGGCAATGGCGGATAATCGTTTCATGGTGGTAGGGTAGTGGTTGATCAGGTGGCTCGTTGTAAAATGGGTCGGGGCAATGGGGAAGCGAATGGGTGAGGTTTTTGGTAAAGCACCGGGTAAAATACCCGGCGCTTTGCGGTAAAAGGGCCGATTTAGACAATAACCCCCATCCTAAATGGCCCAGAGTCGGTTGGTGTGGAAATGACAGCTGGTTGAAGAAACGTTAGTTGGCGGCAATGCTTTGGGTGTTGCGGGGCTCGAACCGGACGACCTTGTGCGGCACGGGTTGCAGCGATTTGAGGTAGGTGAAGATGGCCTTCAGGTCGGTTTCTTCCATGCCGGCGTACTGTGTCCAGGGCATTACCGTGTTGAACTCGTTGCGGGCCACGGCCGGGGCCTGGTACGTGCTGTCGGCGTACAGCTTGAAGCGGCTCACGAACATCTCCTCCGTCCAGTGGCCGATGCCGGTTTCCTTGTCGGGCGTCAGGTTGGCCGAACGCAGCGTGGCGTGGGGCATCTGGAACTCCATGCCGCCGGCGAATTCCATTCCCGGCAGGGGCTGGCCCTTGTCGCGCTTGGTGTGGCAGTCGCCGCAGCCGGCAAAAGTGGTCAGGTATTTCCCGTAGGCCAGCACGTCTTTCCGGTCGGGACGGCTTTGCGGCGTGCCCTTCTTGGGCATGGTTTGCAGGATGATGTTCATCGGGAAGGCCGCCTCGGAGGCCGGCACGTCGTTCTTTACGGCCGGCAGGGTGCGCAGGTAGGCAATCACGGCGTAAATGTCGCGGTCATCGAGCTGGCCGAAGCCGTGGTAGGGCATCACCGGGAACAGGGCCTCGCCGTTTTTGGATACCCCGGCCGTCACGGCCCGGTAGATTTCGCCGTCCGTCCAGTCCTTGAGGGCGTACGGGGTGATGTTCTTGGCGTAAAAAGTGCCCGGGAAGCCCATTTCCGGGCCGAATCGTTCGCCGCCCGCGCCGAACGTACCCGGGGCGACCGGGCCGGCAAACCGGGAGAAATCCCGCCGGGAGTGGCAATCCATGCAGACGGCCACGTGGTTAGCCAGGTATTTGCCCCGCTCCACCTGGGCGGGCGTAATGTCTACGGTCAGTTCGGGTGCCGGCCCCACGTCGGGCAGGGCCGTTTTCACGTAGGTGAGTCCACCGGCGACGGCCAGGACGACCAGTCCCAGCACGACGCCCAGCGCGCGGAAAATCTTTTTCATCTTCTTGACTAAATATGCAGTGTGTATGGTGATTGGGGTAGGCACGGGGGCGTAGGCAGTCCGGCGCGGGGGCGGGACCAAAGGCAGGCGGCGGGACGGGAAGCGGCTTACCGGGGCGACGGCAGGCCGCGTCCGTGGACGTCCGCCCTGGGGTGTTGCAGGGCGTACGTAGCCACGGCCACGCGCAGGAATACGCAGGTTCCGGTGAGCAGGCCCGTGCTCATCAGTTTACCTGGTTCTGGGCGAAGTCTTTGAGGGTGATCTCGTAGGCGTGGGGCAGGCCGTTGAGGGCTTCCTGTTTGCCGGAAGAGACTTTGGGCGAGGTGCACCGCGCCGCTTTGGGTTCGCAGCTGGTCAGCAGGAGCGCCGACAACAGCAGGGCCGTGAGCGACAGCAACAGGGCGGTGAGGGAAAGGGATGACGTTTTCATGATTTTGTATGTGGTTTGACGGGGTATTGCGTTCGGGTTGCCCCTAAAAACAATACAAAGGTAATTGCCCGGGCCGCCCCTGCATTGTATAAATCCGACATGTGTTAAAAAGGCAAAACGGCGAGGATAATTACCAACGACGAATGACCAGTGACGGCACAACAGTCCGGGTTTGCCGGACGGGTCAACGCAGAACTTACTTTCTGGTCAGTTGCACTACCGGCTTGGCGGGGTCCGGTTCCAGCCACGCCCCCAACTGCCGGATGGTGGCCTGGTTGGGGTCGTTGTGAATGGCCTGGCTGATGCCGGCTTTTTCACGTTCGGTGAGGCGCCAGCTCAGCGATGCCCGCTGGCCTTTGCGGCCGTTGGGGACTGGGGCCGTTTCGTCGGTGGCGGGAATGGGAGCGGCGGCGTCGTAGGTGAGGTCGGCCTGGAGCAGCGGCACGGCCAGCCAGCGGGTTGCGTACTGCACGCCGTTGTCGTTCTGGATGTCCTGCAAGTGGCTCCAGTTGCGGTAGAGGCTGCCCACCGGCGTAGAAACTTTGTCCCACAGCGACACGTCCGTATTTTTCTCAATGAAGTGCTCCTTGGGCGTGTCGCGGATGGAAAGCAGGATCACGCCCGACGTGTTTTCGCCGATCCAGTGGCGGAACACGTACAGGAACCGCACGGCGTCCGACACGCCGAAGTTATCCGACAGGCCGGCATCCATGATCTCCATGGCCGGCGTGCTGGGCAGGCTTACGTTGGGGGTGATGTACGGGAACGTGGCGTTCATGCGCAGGGCGCTCAGGAAGCGCAGGCGGTCGGCGTCCTGGGCGGCAAAAAAGCGGCGGAACTCCACGCCCTTGATCTTCTGACCCTCGGTGCTCCCCAGCGTGGGCAGCGGGGCGCTCATGTACGAGAGCGGCTGCGGCGAAATGTAGAGCTTGCGGCCGTCGTTCACGATGGTCGGCGCCAGCACCAGCATCGGAATGTGCGCCAGCCGCTCGGGCTCCCGGTAGGCGATCAGGGGCTTGTCGAGCACCCGTTTGGTATTGTCGTTCAGTTGCTGCTCAAAGGCGTAGCCGCGGTCTTTCACGTAGCGGTGGCCGTTGTAGGAGAACCGGCCGAACTTGAAGAGCAGGTCGTTGACCACCATCGTAAAGGCAATGGCGTTGAGGTTGTCGCAGCCCATGTTGCGCAGGTACGTTTCGGCGTGCGGGTCAACCGACGGGTCGGCCTGGCGGCGCAGGCACAACTCCCGGAAGTAACTCGCCCCCACCGCGCCGCCCGAGGCGCCGGTCATCAGCACGGTGTGTTGCATGAGCCGGCCGTCGAGCATGCCGTCCGTGACTTGCAGGGCCCGCATGGTCCACAGGGCGGCCCGCTGCCCGCCGCCGCTGGTGCACACCAGGATCATCCGGGGTTTGGTGCCGGCCGGGAATTTGGCCCGCCACCGGTCGAGGATGGCCCGGGTGGAGTCGGTGTCGGCCCGGACGAGTTCGGCGGCGCTCAGTTGGGAGAGCGTACTGACGTCGTAGGAAGCCTTGCTGGTGTTGTAATCGAGGCCGAACGCCGCGTAGTCCGACTGGATCACCTGGTACTTGACCAGGAAGTTGAGGGCCAGCAGCAGGCCCACCAGGGCCGTGCCCGCCCAGCGGCGCAGCCAGAAGTTCATGGCCCCGGCAAACAGCACGCCCAGCGTCAGCAGCAGCAGGATGCTGGCCCCCGCCGGCACCTGGAAGCCCGGCCGGTCGCTGTAAATGCCCAGGCC
>CADCTQ010000681.1 GCA_902805615.1 uncultured Cytophagales bacterium | reverse complement strand
TTATGGAGTCAGTTTGTGTTAATCAACAGACTGCGAACCGCTTGTTATACCGGGTAAATGACAGGTGGCGGACATTTACCTATACCCGCTTCCCTCTGCGTACCCACCACTAACTCTCTTCGCTCCACCGGTGGACCTTTTATATCCACCGTTGATGTGCTTTGCCCCAACGATGACTCTCTCGTATGCACCGGTGACTCTTTTGTACCCATCGTTGCATACACGGGATGCATCGTTGACTCTTTTGTATGCACCGTTCATATGGTAGGTATGCACCGTTGACTCTTTTGTATGCAACGATGCATACATCGTATGCATCGTTGACTCTTTCGGATGCATCGTTGATATCGCCGGATGCTCCGTTGACTCTTTTGTATCCAGCGTCCCATACAAAAGAGTCAACGATGGATACGTTGTATGCATCGTTGGCTCTCCCGTACCCATCGCTGACTCTTTTTGCTTCGCCCATGACATGAAAAAAGGCAACGGCGGGGCTTTTTACCCCACCGTTGCCTGTTGGTGCTGCGCCGGTGCGCTTCGGTGCTTACTGCGCCGTGGTTTTGCGTTCGGTGCTGCGGGACTTTTCGAAACGCTTGCCCAGGTCGTCGGCAATGCCCTTGGCGCCGGGTACGTTTACCTTGGCGGCCTGCTTCACGGAACTGTAGAACGATAGCGCCGCCTCGTAAGCTTCGCTGCCGGCCAGCAGCACCGTGTCGTTGAGCAGCGTGCTGAGCTGGTCCACCGTGCGCAGCAATTCGGTAAGCTGGTACACCGCTTCGAGGTCCACCTTAAACTCCTGCACGTTCAGGAAAGACGGGGCCAGCGCGGGGTTCGTCTGCGCGTAGTCGAGGGCCTTTTCCACGAAGGGCGTGGTGCGGTCACTCATCTTGGGCAGGCCCCGCCGCTCCTCGGTGGTCAGGGCAACCAGGTACGGCTTCAGCGTTTCCTGGGCAGTCTTCAGGGCTTCGTTGATCTTCTTTTGGTCGGCGGCGGTCAACCGCAGGGAAATCCGGTTGTCGAAAGACATAAAAATGGATGAAAAAGTGAAAAGATACCCGAAGTTAATGCCCGTAAACCGCCTTTAACAATCGTTGGGGGCGGGTTCCGTGCATGGGTAAGGTATTTTTTCATCCTTCGCTGTGCCATTCTACGCCCTGTTATCCCTTTGACATACCTCCCGGCCGCAACCTACACTGGTTCAGGTGTGCAGCCACGGCAGCGGTCAACGGCCGGACTTCGCCCCTAAGCAGGGCCATCATCGTATGGTGGAGCAAATACCTGAGGCAATATTTGTCATTCCAGGTGCTACGGGTAAGTGGGAAGGGGTCGCATTGCGGGAAGGGAGCGCATCGCGGCTCCCCTCCTCGGAGGGGAGCCGCGATGCGACCCCTTCCCGCAATGCGACGCTTCTCCGCGCACTTATCCTGCGGCTGGTGAAAAAAACATCCCTGCCCGTAGAGTCAGTGTGCACGCCTCCGTGATACTCCGTGTTTTCGTGCTACACTTTATTGCGCACCACAAACTTCATTGTCAATTCACATATCCATTTGGTGGCCGGTAACCTACGCGTCCAAGGATACGGTATATCTTCGGCCAAACGTTCTGCATTCCTTCGCGCATTTCATCGGCCGACCGGTCGCCACGGACGCGGCATTCCTCCCGGAATGCCCCGGCATTGCCGGAAATCCGCCCGCCCCGGCGCTTCCGGAAGGCAACCTTACATCCCCCGTCCGGCGGGTGCCGCGGGCGGAATTGGCAATGCAGTAGCCGCCCGTTATTTTCCCCATTCATGTGCATTCGAAGGCCCTGCCCGGGAAGTTGTCAGTGCAGCGCAACCCGGGCCGGCAGCCTTCGAAACGGCGCGGACCCCTAATCTATCCCCATGCATCTACTTTCAGGAAACAAGCCCACGCGCCACCGCCTGCACCCGGACGGGCTGCAACTCCTCCCGCGGCCACCCGTACCCGCCGGAGAAGCGGCGCGCCTGGCCGCGCTGCAACAATACCAAATCCTGGATTCCCCACCCGCGCAAGCCTTTGGGCAGATTGCACAGGAAGCCGCCCGCACCGGCAACGTACCCGTGGCAATCATCACCCTCGTGGACCGGCACCGGCAGTGGTTCCTGGCCGCGACGGGCCTGCCGGAAATGAACATAGACGTAAACGAAACGCCGCGGGAAATCGCCTTCTGCGCCTACACGATCCTGGGCGACGGCCCGCTGGTGGTGGAAGATGCCACGCAGGATGACCGCTTCCGCCACAACCCGCTGGTGACGGGCCCGGTGGGCCTCCGCTTTTACGCCGGAGTGCCCCTGCGCACCCGGGAAGGGCACGCACTGGGCGCCCTCTGCCTCCTCGACAACAAGCCTCACCCCCTCGACCCGGGGGCGGCGCTGGCCCTGCCGCTGCTCGCGCAGCAGGTGATGGCCCAGCTCGAACTGCGGATCACGCAGCACGGCCTTCACCAGGCCCACCAGGCCCTGCGCCTCATCGCCGACCACTACTCCCACCGCGTGCGGCTGCCCCTGGCCTCCCTGCTGGGCATCCTCGAACTGCTCGACCCCAACACCCTCACCGCCGAAAACCGCGCGTTGTACGAGATGCTCCGCGAGACGGCCCGCGACATGGACGCGACGATTCACCAGGTGGTGCACACGGCCAACCGCACGGTGAAAAGCAACAAGCAATTACCCATGAACAATGATTAATGCCTGATTCCCAATGACGCCGCCGCCTTCCCTTTTCCGGCCGTATCTGCTGATGGTCGTATTTTCCCTGGTGTGCTTGTCGGGGATCGGTTTTTTGTTCTGGTACGAAGACATGCAGTACGCCCGGCCCACGCCGCGGCCCGCATCACTGGTGCAGTTGCCGGTGGGTTCGGCGCTGCGGCTGGAGGCGGCCGGGAAGATGCCGGGCGGCAAACCCCTGCTGCTGCACTTTTTCAACCCGTCGTGCCCGTGCAGCCGGTTCAACCGCGGCCACCTGCGGGAGTTGTACGCGCAGTTCGGCCCGAAGGTGGACATGGTGGTGGTGCTCCAGGCCAAAGACACCCTGGAAGCCATCCGCAAGTACCGCGACTGGGAACTGCCGATGCCGTACGTGACCGACCCCGCGGGCACCCTGGCCGAACGGTGCGGCGTGTACGCCACGCCCCAGGCCGTGCTCCTCTCACCGGACGCCCGGCTCTACTACCGGGGCAACTACAACACCGGCCGCTATTGCGTGAACCGGGATACGCAGTTTGCCCGCCGGGCCCTGGAAGCCCTGCTGGCTGACCAACCCGCCCCCCTCTTCCCGGGCGTGGCCCAAACCGCCTACGGCTGCCTGCTGCCCGCTTTTGAAGAAGATAGTGGTCAGTAGGCATTGGCCTTTAGGTACGCGTGCGTTACCACTGCCTACTGCCTATTGCCCACTGCCTATTGCCTACTGCCCACTGACCAATGACCACCCTCTGATGCCCATCACTACCTTCAAGCCTTCCGCTCTCCTGCACGCCAGCCGGCAGGAAGCCGTGGCGTTTACCCTCCGGCAGATTCACCTGGAAGGCGACAGGATCGTCAGGTTCTTCATCGCCATCCACTGCGGGATTGCCCTTTGCCTGGCCCCGTTTTACGACACCTGGACGCTGGCCCTGGGTGTGGGCGGACTGGCTTCGGGGCTGTTCCTGGCCGGCGCCTACCTGCTGCCGGGATCTTTCTTCACCCGGTGCCTGGCGGGCATTTCGCTGCAAACCTTTACGGCCCTGCACATCTACCAACTGCACGGCATGGCCGAAATGCACTTTTTCTTTTTCACCGCCTTTACCGTCCTCCTCGTCTACCGCGACTGGAAGAGCCTGTGGCCGGGGGCGTTGCTCATCATCGGGCAGCACATCGCCTTTGCCTACCTGCACAACACCGGCTCCGACATCTACTTCTTCACCGATCCCTACATTGACTTCACCAAGCTGTTTTTCCACTTCGGCATTGCATTGGGGCACGTGGCCATCTGCGGGTACTGGGCGGCGCGGCTCAAGCGGCAAAGCATCTTCGAAACCAACGCGCAGTACGAACTCTCCCAACTGATGCGCGAAACGCAGGAGAAAAGCGAACTCATCGGCAGGGTGGCCGAAGAACTGGAAGCCAAAAACGAAGCCCTGTCGCTCACCAACGTGCGGCTCGACGCCTCGCTGCAAACCGAGAAGGGGATGCGCCAGCAACTGAACCAGAAGATGGGCGAACTGGCGCAGGCGCAGTCCCAACTGGTGCACGCCGAAAAGATGGCTTCGCTGGGACAACTGACGGCGGGCATCGCCCACGAAATCAACAACCCCATCAACTTCGTGTTTGCCGGCATCAACGCCCTGGAAAAGAACCTGACGCACTTGTTCCGGGTGGTGGACTGCTACGAAGAAATGGAACGGGAAGGCCCGTCGGAGACCAGTCTGCGGAAGGTGATTCAACTCAAGGAAGAGGTCGAGTACGACGAGCTGCGGGGCGAGTTGTGCGAACTGGTAGAGGGCATCAAGAAGGGCGCCACCCGGACGTCGGAGATCGTGCGGGGCCTGCGCAACTTTGCCCGCACCGACGGCGAGGAGCGAAAGCCGGCCAACCTGCACGAAGGCATCAACTCCACGCTGCTGATCCTGCAAAGCAGCCTCGCCGACCGGGTGACGGTGGTAAAGCAGTACGACGCCAATCTGTCCCCCATCGAGTGCCACCCGGGTCAGCTCAACCAGGTATTCATGAACATTCTGTGCAACGCCCAGCAGGCCATCGAAGGTCCGGGCACGATCACCATCACCACCCGCGACCGGCCCGACGGCGTGGAACTGTGCTTTGCCGATACCGGGCGGGGCATGTCGCCGGAGGTGAAACGGCGGATATTCGAACCCTTCTTTACGACCAAGGAGGTCGGCAAAGGCACCGGCCTCGGCCTTTCGATCACGTACGGCATCATCCAGAAGCACGGGGGCACGATCACGGTGGAAAGCAGCCCCGGCGCCGGCGCCACTTTCCGCATCACGTTACCGAAGGGAAGCTAGGGAGTCGAGGAGTTTGAGAATCAGAACGTTAAGGAGTGCTTGACCATTAATTACCCGGCAGCAATTCCTCCATTATCCATTTTCAATTGTCACTTTAAACTATATGTCCCGGCCCAAGCAGTACCATATTCTCTACGTTGACGATGAGGCGGAGAATTTACTCGTGTTGAAAGCTACCTTCCGGCGGGAATACCACATCTTTACGGCCCTCTCCGCCGCCGAAGCGCTGCAAATTCTGGCGCGGGAAACGATCCACCTGGTGATCAGCGACCAGAAGATGCCCGTGAT
Organism: uncultured Cytophagales bacterium; assembly: GCA_902805615.1. Lineage (GTDB taxonomy): Bacteria > Bacteroidota > Bacteroidia > Cytophagales > 172606-1 > CADCTQ01. Next base: position 664 of record CADCTQ010000681.1, on the reverse strand, counting down.
GGACGGCGTGGCGTTTCTGCGGGAAGTATCCCGGCATTACCCCCACGTGATCCGCCTCATCCTGACGGGCTACAGCGACCTCGAAACGGTGGTGGCGGCGGTGAATGAATGCGGCATCTACCGCTACCTGACCAAACCCTGGCAGGAAGAGGAACTGAAGCTGACGCTGGAAAAAGCCCTCGAATCCTACCGGCTGCGCGACGAGAACCAGCGGCTGCTCGACCGCCTGGCCGTTGCCAACCAGCACCTGGAGGCGCGGGTGGCGCAGCGGACGGCCGAACTGGTGGCCCTCAACGAGGAAAAAAACCTGCTCATCGGCCTGGTGGCCCACGACCTGCGGGGGCCGGTGGGCCGGGCAAACGCCCTGGTGGAAATGCTCCGGTCCGACGGGCAGAACCTGACGCCGGAGCAGCACGAGTACCTGCACCTGATCCTGGAATCGAACGAGGGCCTGCTGGCCCTGATTGACCGGATTCTCGACGTGGAAGCCATTGAAGCCGGCCGGTTTACCCTCTCCCCCGAACGCCTGGACGTGGCCGCCCTGCTCACCGGGCAACTCGCGGACTTCAAAGCCGCCGCCGCCCGCAAACACATCACGCTGGTGGGCGAGTGGCCCGCCGAACCGGTACCCGGCATGATTGACCGCAACTTTTTCACCCAGGTC
>CADCTQ010000680.1 GCA_902805615.1 uncultured Cytophagales bacterium | reverse complement strand
CTTTTCTGGCGCTTGCCCTTATGCAGGTTGCCCTTATGCAGCTACTCTCTTACTGTGATCCCCATCAGGATGGTGCCGTCAACGATTCCCATCAAGGGGTGCGGTAAACCTTGGATAACGCTTCTGCTGGCAGTAAACCCACCCCCGGCCCCTCCCAGGAGGGGAGCCGCGACGCGACCACTCCCCGGGATGCGAACCTTCCCGCGTACCCATCCTTCCGCTGGTGGCAAAGACGTCCCTGCCCATACGGCTCCTGCTTTTTCTCCGTGCCCCCGGCGTCTCCCTGGATTAGCGTACTTCTCCGCTGCGTTCCTTACCGCTAGATTACCCCCGCTACTACCTGCTTTGTCAATTCAATGAATCACTGGTAAGTATTTCAACCATTTTTGGATTAAACCTATTTTATTTTTGAGTGTTTTTAGGTAAAATGGGTTTGATAAACCCCAAAGGAAGGCTATGAAATCGTTTGCCCGGCTGTTTTCGGTGTTGGAGAACGCCACCGATCCCGCCCAGAAAAAGACTTTTTTCCGTGAATACGTGTGCGCAGCCCCCGAGTCGGACCGGATGTGGGCGGTTGCCCTGCTGCTGGGCCGCAAACCGCGGCGGGTAGCCCCCGTGGCGACGCTCAAAGCGTGGGCCATCGAGGCCGGCAACGTGTCGCCGTGGCTGTTCGAAGAGTCGTTCCTGGCCGTAGGTGAACTGGCCGAAACCATTGCCCTGATCCTGCCGGCGGCCCGGTATCCTTCCCGCAAGAGCGTCTCGCAGTGGCTCACCTTCCTGTATTCGCTCGAAGAACTCAACGAGTACCAGCAGCGGGAAAGCGTGCTGGCGGCCTGGGACGAACAGGAACCTTCCGAACGCCTGCTGTTCATCAAACTCCTGGCGGGCAGCTTCCGGTCGCCCCTGCCCGAGCCGCTGCTGATCGAAGCCCTGGCCGAACTGTGCAACGCCGAAAAAACCTGGGTGGCCCACCAACTCGCCGGCGACTGGCACCCGCACGGGTGTTCGCTCGAAGAACTGCTCTCAGCCACCAGTTGCCCCACGGCCGTCTCGCAGCCCTACCCCTTTTTCCTGGCGCACCAACTGGAGGAACCGGTGGGCACGTTGGGCGACGTAGGCGGGTGGCTGGCCGAATGGAAGTGGGACGGCATCCGGGCGCAGGTGGTCAAGCGCAACGGCGAACTCTTCGTGTGGTCGCGGGGCGAGGAACTGGTGACCGACAAGTTTCCCGAACTGGCCCCCCTCCGGCAGCAGTTGCCCGACGGCACGGTGCTCGACGGCGAACTGGTGCCCTTTGCCGACGGGCATCCCCTCCCCTACGGTTCGCTGCAAGGCCGGCTTTCGCGCAAGACGTTGCCCGCCAAGGCCCTCAAAGAATCACCCGTGGCGCTCATCGCTTACGACCTGCTCGAATGGGCCGGCGCCGACATTCGCCGCGAAACCTGCGGGAGCCGGCGCGAAAAGCTGGAAAGCCTCGTCGAAAGCCTCCGCTCGGACGTGCTGCTTTTTTCCGACGCGCTGCCCTTCGACGCCTGGACCGACCTGCAAGCCCTGCACGGCCAGGCGCGGGAACACTTCGCGGAAGGCATCATGCTCAAGCGGATAGAATCGCCCTACCAGATGGGACGCCGCCGCGGCGACTGGTGGAAGTGGCGGGCCCAGCCCTTTGCCCTCGACGGGGTGCTCATGTACGCCCAGAAGCCCGCGCCCACCGGGCAGGAAACGTTTCCCGACCTGACCTTCGGCCTGTGGGACAACGGCCAGCTCGTGCCGTTCGCCCGCATTCCCGGGATGCTGCCGGCCGAGGAACTGGAGGCGATCAGCCTTTTCGTGCGCGACAACACCCTCGAAAAGTTCGGGCCGGTGCGGACGGTAAAGCCGGAACTCGTGTTCGAAATCGCCTTCCAGGGCGTGGAAACGTCGTCGCGGCACAAGGCCGGGCTGTCGGTGCGTTTTCCGCAACTGGTGCGGTGGCGCCGCGACAAGCCGGTGGCAGAAGCCAGCACCCTGGCCGACCTGCGCGGCCTGCTGAGGCGGGAGCCATTAGACGTGCGGCATTAGACTGCACAACCGATTCTTCCCAATTCCGTCTCATTTCTCACTTCTCATATCTAACTTCTCCGTTCTATGAAAGGCTGCCGCATTGCCGTTTTGGTTACGTCGCTGTTCCTGCTGGTCTACACGATAAGCCCGCACGTGGGCGTACCGGCCCCCCTCATTGCAATGGCTTACGTGCTGGCCCCCTGGATGGTGCTCTGGATGGTGCTCAGCGTGCTCATCAAGGGCGAACCCAGCGGCCGCACCTTCGACGAAGGATACTGGTACGACGACCCGGCCTCGCCGCGGTCGGTGGGCAAAGCGGAAGGATACCGGTAGTCATTGGTCATTGGTACATTGGTCATTGGGTGTGCGTAAGTTGCCGCACCTGGTTGACCCACGTACCCCGTAACCAATGACCAATGCCCATTGACCAATGCCTAATGACCAATCAACCAATGACCTAAGCAAGTACTCCTATGCGATTCTTTTCCCTCTTCCTGGTTTCCCTGTTGCTGCTTTCTTTTGCCGGCCCGCGGCGCACGCCCCTGTTCAACGGCAAAGACCTTGCCGGCTGGCAGGTGTACGGCACCGAAAAGTGGTACGTGCAAAATGGCGAGCTGATTTGCGAAAGCGGTCCCGACAAGGGTTACGGCTACCTGGCGACCGAAAAGCCCTACAAAAACTTCGAACTGACCCTCGAATTCAGGCAGGAGGCCAACGGCAACAGCGGCGTCTTTTTCCGCTCCTCGGTGGAGGGCACCAAGGTGACCGGCTGGCAGGTGGAGGTGGCGCCGCCCAACCACGACACGGGCGGCATCTACGAGTCGTACGGCCGGGGCTGGCTGGTGAAGATTCCCGACGAAAAAGAAAAAATTCTCAAGCCGGAAGCCTGGAACAAAATGAAAATACGGGTGGAGGGTGACCACGTGACCACCTGGCTGAACGGCAAAGAGATGGTAGACCTGCGCGACGAAAAAATCGGCGCCGCCAACGGTTCCATTGCCCTGCAAATCCACGACGGCGGCGGCATCAAGGTCCGCTGGCGCAAGCTGTACGTGCAGGAGCTGTAGCAACAGGGAATGATCGAATCCTGGAATTACCGGATGGACGCCCAACGCAGCCGGGCGGGGATTCAGTGATTCCAGGATCGGGTGATTCTATCTTCCCTCAACACGCCATTTTGTGCAGGCTCGGGCGGGCGTAGAAGCAGCGGTCAATGATGGGACCGTACTTGGTGCCGAAGTGGTGGTTGCACCACGCCTGCAAATCCAGCTTCTCCTCGTCGGATAGCTGGTACACGTTTTTTCGCAACTCTTTTTCAAACAGAGCTTCGCAAAAGCTCACTTTAGTCAAAATCAATTTGCTGTACTCTAGCAGGGATGTTTTCATAGGCGATTTAGCGGAGCTGCCTCCTTGGTTTTAGGCAACTTTTTACTCTTTAAATGCTATCCAAATATACGTACGCCGTCCTAAAAAGATGTTAAAACGGGATTAGCTTTCGGTAAATTTTTTCGACCCGCCCTTAGCAACGCGTGGCCGTCCCGCACTTTTCCGATCCGGTGCGCTTGCCTAACTTACGGGTCCAAACCCTACTTCTTCCTTACGCAACATTCTTATGACCGCCCGTCCGTACATTCTCGCCGAAACCACCTGGAAAACCGTGAAGGAAACCGGTTACCAGGTGGTGGTGCTGCCCTGGGGCGCCACCGAAGCGCACAATTACCACCTTCCCTACGGCACCGACAACTACCAGTGCGACCACATTGCCGCCGAGGCCGCCCGCCTCGCCTGGGAAGCGGGAGCCCGGGTGGTGGTGCTGCCCACGATCCCGTTCGGCGTCAACACCGGCCAGCTCGACATTACGCTGGACATGAACCTGAACCCGAGCACGCAACTGGCCATCCTGCGCGACGTTACCGAAGTGCTGGCCCGGCAGGGCATTCCCAAGCTGGTGGTGCTCAACGGGCACGGCGGCAACGATTTCCGGCAGATGCTCCGCGAGTTGCAGGCGCAGTTCCCGTCGGTGTTCCTGTGCGCGGTCAACTGGTACAAGGCCGCCGACCGGGGCAAGTTCTTCACGGCCCCCGGCGACCACGCCGATGCGATGGAAACCAGCGTGATGATGCACATCGAGCCGGGCCTGGTGCGGCCCCTCGCCGAAGCCGGTGACGGCAAGACCAAGCAATTCAAGATCAAAGCCTTCCGGGAGGGCTGGGCCTGGGCGCAGCGCGAATGGAGCCAGGTCACGGCCGACACCGGCACCGGCGACCCGTCGGAAGCAACGCCCGAAAAGGGAAAAGCCTTTTTCGGGGCCGTCACCGCCAACCTCGGCCGCTTCCTCACCGAGCTGGCCGCCGCCGACCCGAAAGCGATGTACGAATGAGAACAGTCGTAAGTCGCCAGTCGCCAGTCGTAAGTGGATCGGGAAGGAATCGTTCTCACTTTCGCAAGACAACGCGCTTACGTAATGGAGTTGTGAGTCGTACCCGCATGCGATTCCTTCCCGATCCACTTACGACTGGCGACTTACGACTTTTACCCCCTCTCCCATGTTCCGAAACCCCCTGAATGCTCTGTTGATTGGCCTGTTGACGATTGGTGCAAGCTGCCGGAAAGATCCCCAGCCGCCGGCCGGGGGCGGCCCGGTGGGTGCGTTGCGCCTGATCGGGCAGCAGAACGTGCGCTACCGCTTTGATTACGCGGGTACGCCCGTGGGCGGCCTCTCCAGCCTGGCGTACCGTCCCGACACCCAAACGTACTTCATCATGTGCGACGACCGCGGTACCAGCCAGGCGCCGCGGTTCTACGAGGCAAACCTCGATTTTGACGCCGAAGCGTTCGATACCGTCTCCTTCACGCGGACGGTGCCCCTGAAACAGCCCGACGGGACGCCTTTTCCCAGCCGTGGCGGCACCATTGACCCGGAAGGACTCGCTTACAACCCCGCCACGGGCACCCTCTACTGGTCGAGCGAAGGGGAAAGGCTGCCGACTGACAACCCGCCCGTGCTGGTGCAGCCGTTCATCCGCGAGATGACGCCCAACGGCGACTACGTGGCCGAGTTTGCGCTGCCGGAACCCTTCCGGATGCAGGCCACCAACAACGGCCCCCGGCGCAACGGCGTATTTGAGTCGCTGACCCTTTCGGCCGACGGCAAACACTTGTTCGCCGCCCTGGAAGAACCCCTGTACGAAGACGGTCCCCGGGCCGATGCCAACGCGGGCGGCGTGGTCCGCATCCTCAAGTTCGACCTGGCGAGCCGCAGCCTCGTGGCGCAGTACGCCTATCCCCTCGACAAGGTGCACGCGGCCCCCCAGCCGGCCGACCAGTTTTCGCTCAACGGCGTGGTGGAAATCCTGCCCCTGGCCGGTGACAAACTGCTGGTGATGGAACGGTCCTTCGCGATCGGCGTCACCCCCGATTTTGCGGTGAAGCTCTACGAAGCCGACCTGGGTGCGGCCACCGACGTATCCGCCCTGCCGGCCCTGGCGGGAGCCACGTACGCGCCGGCCACCAAGAAACTGGTGCTGGACGTGGGCAGTACGGGCATCAGCCGCGTGGACAACCTGGAAGGGATGACTTTCGGCCCGGCCCTCCCCAACGGCAACCGCAGCCTGGTCCTGGTCTCCGACGACAACTTCGTCCCCCTCCAGGTCACGCAGTTCCTGGCGTTTGAAGTGAGGTAGGGAGTTGGAGAGTTTAAACCGCAGCGGGCGCAGAGAAAAGTGGGAGTTGAGGAATCGGGGCGTTTGCGCATTTACGGAACGTTCTGATTTCGGCACGCTCCCAATGCGCTTTTCGAAGCCGTTCCTGAGGCACTGACGCCGGAGACTCCTTTCGGGAAAGTCTTATTTTTAACGTTCTAATCTTCCCTATGAAAATCCATTGTACTACCGCTGCCGCCTGCCTGGCGTTGCTGCTGGGGGCGGGACTG
>CADCTQ010000679.1 GCA_902805615.1 uncultured Cytophagales bacterium | reverse complement strand
GGTGTTTCTGATGGACCGCCTCATGCGCACGTTCGGCCTCAACGGCCGCAGCGTGGTGCCGCTCATTTCGGGCGCGGCCTGCGCCGTGCCGGCCATCATGGCTACGCGCACCATCGACAACCGCAAGGAACGCCTCATCACCATCCTGGTGACGCCGCTGATGAGCTGTTCGGCCCGCATTCCCATCTACACCATCCTGATCGGCCTGGTGGTGCCCAAGGTGATGTTGCTCGGCGTACTCAACCTGCAAGGGGTGGCCCTGATGGCGCTGTACCTGCTGGGCTTCGTGGCCGCCCTCCTCTCGGCGGCGGTGATGAAGTGGGTGCTCAAGACCAAAGACCGGAGCTTCCTCATCATGGAACTGCCCGACTACCGGATGCCGCGCTGGGGCAACGTGGGCATTACCATCCTGGAAAAAGTAAAGGCTTTCGTGCTCGAAGCGGGCAAGGTGATCATTGCCATTTCCATCGTGCTGTGGGTGCTCTCCACGTACGGCCCGGGCAACCAGATGGACGAGGCCGCCGCAAAGGCCGCCCGCACCTACGCCGCGGCCGACGAAAGCACCCGGGAAAACCGCGTGGCCTCGGCCCGCCTGGAGGCTTCGTACGCGGGCCACTTCGGCAAGTTCATCGAGCCGGCCATCCGCCCGCTGGGCTACGACTGGAAGATCGGCATTGCGCTGCTCAGTTCGTTTGCGGCGCGGGAAGTGTTCGTGGGCACGCTGTCCACCATTTACAGCATCGGCAGCAGCGACGAAGACACCGACACCATCCGGGAACGCTTGCAAGGGGAGATCAACCCGCGCACCGGCGGCCCGATGTACACCCCGGCCACGGCCTTTTCGCTGCTCATCTTCTACGCCTTTGCCATGATGTGCATGAGCACCCTGGCCGTGGTGCACCGCGAAACCAAGGGCTGGAAGTGGCCCGCCATCCAGTTCCTCTACATGACCGGCCTGGCCTACGTGTCGGCCTGGCTCGTGTACGTAGCACTTCGGTAGTCTGAACCGTGATCTACCCGATGCAAGGATGACCATGATTTGCGGTGCCGTACGCTCGTTAAACGGCTAATCCTGCAAATCTGGCTACGCACATCCTGCCCATTCTCCACTTTGGTGAATCAGGGTTCCGACCATCAAGTACATCATTCCATCAAGTAGATCAAGGTTCAGACAGTTTATATGTCTATTCCCTTCCCCTCTTCCGGCACGATGAAGGCCGATTCGGGCAGGTTCTTTTCGCGGAGGGCCCGGTGGAGGTCGTCGGGGGGGGCAGTTTTGCCGTCGTCGGCCAGCTGGAACGTGCCGAAATGACCCGCAATGCTTTGGGCAGCCCGTACGTCGAGGTGGATTTGCACGGCCTGGGCCGGCGAGACGTGGATGGGCGCCATGAACCACTCGGGCTTGTAGGCCCCGATGGGCAGGATGGCGAGCCGCATGGGGCCGTACTGCCCGCCGATGGACGCAAAGATGGGGCCGTACCCGGTGTCGCCGGCAAAGTACACGTTGCCCCCGGGCAGCACCAGCACGTAGCCGCACCACAGCGTGGCGTCGCGGTCAAACAGGCCGCGGCCCGAAAAGTGCTGGGCCGGCACGCAGGCGATCCTGAGCCGTTCGTGCACGGGCAGCACCTTGCCCCAGTCCATCTCAGTCGCCCCCGAAATCCCTTTTTCTTCCAGGAACTGCCGGACGCCGAGCGGCGTGGCAATGCGCGGCCGGTGCGCGTAGGCCAGCCGCCGGAGCGTAGACAGGTCGAGGTGGTCGTAGTGGTTGTGGCTGAGCAGCACCATGTCAATGGGCGGCAGGTCGCGGAAGCGGAGGCCGGGCGGACGCCGGCGTTTGGGGCCCGCAAACGAGAAGGGACTCACCCGCCCGCTCCACACCGGGTCGGTGAGGATGTTGAGGCCCTCGGTCTGGATGAGAAACGTGGTGTGGTTGATGAACGTGATCCGCAGGTCGCCGCCCATCACGCGTTCGGGCGGCGGCGGGCCGGGTGACGGCGCCTCCCCGGCCGGCCACGCCCCCCGGCGCCGCCCGAGCATCCAGCGGAACACCCCGCCCAAGCCCCGGGCCCGGGCGCCGCCCGCGTTGCGGAACCGGCGGCCGTCGAAGTGGTCGCTGCGGCCCCCCCGGTACCGGGGTGCCGAAAGCACGTAACCCGTGGCAACCACGCCGGCAACGATCAGCAGGAAAACGGCGAGGGACCAGATCATGGGGAGTTCAGGAGTGAGAAGCGAGAAGCGAGGAGCGAGAAGAAAGGAGTGAGAAGTAAGAAGCGAGGAGTGAGAAGTGGGGCATCTTCCGGCGGTTTCGGGTTGGCCTTTTCAGGTACATACGCAAAAGAATGAAAAACAGAATGCTTTTTCGTTCCGGTCAGTGATTATTGCACCACCAGGCTGCCCTTCTCACTCCTCGCTCCTCGCTTCTCACTCCTTAAAGCTCCTGCGTCATGGCGACGATCCGGTGGATGATGGTATCGAGTTCGCTGGCGGTGAGTTTCATGCTCCGCAGCAGCGTCTGGTTGAATTCGTCGGACGGGTTTTCGTAGTTGAACAGGTAGACCAGCCCGAGCATGTTGGCGACCGGGCGCCGCAGTTCGTGCGACTGCACCCGGGTGATTTCGAGCAGCCGTTCGTTCTGGTTGCGGATCTGGATTTCGGCCTGCTTGCGGTCGTTGATATCCACCACGTTGAGGGCCACGCCGATGGTATTGTCCTCGTCGTCGCGCACCGGGTGGAAGTCAACCCGCACCCAGTGGGCCGCGCCCCGGGGGTACTGCATCAGGTACTCGATTTCCAGGCGGTCGCCGCCCAGGGCCCGCTTGAAGAGAATGTCGAACCGGGTCCGGTCTTCGTCGGGAATGTACTCGTAAATGCGCTGGCCGGCCTTCAGTTCGCGTCCGAACCGCATCCGGGCGTCGTCGCCGGCCCGGCGGTTGAAAGAAAGGATGGTACGGCCGGCGTCAATGAAGAAGTTGACGTCGGTGGTGCTGTTGAGGATGGCCCGCAGCTTGTAGAGGGAGTCGCGCAGTTCATTTTCCTGCTGCTTGCGTTCGGTCACGTCGCGGAAGTACACCGTGAGCCCTTCTTCGGAGGGGTAGGCGGCTACCGCAAACCAGGTGTTGAAGGAAGGGTAAAACTCTTCGAGGTGCACCACCTGCTGCTCCCGCACGGCCCGGTGCGCCTCCGCGTAGAACCGCAGGCTGGCCGCGTCGGGGTACAAATCCCACAGGAACTGCCCCACCTGTTCTTCGCGCCGGGCGTGGAGCAGGTTCTCGAAGGCCCGGTTGGCCTGGATGATGCGCCAGTTGCGGTCCACCACAAAAAAGCCATCCGTGATCGTATCCAGGATGGCGTCCATTTTGTGCGACGTTTTGGTGTACTTGATCTCGGCCGTTACCCCTTCGGTAATGTCGTGGCCGATGCACAGGATTTCGCTGGTGGCCCCCGCCGCGTCGGTCACCCCGATGAATTCCCAGGACGTCCAGTAGAAGTCGCCCGTGGGGCTGCTCTTGCGGATGGCGAGTTTGACGGGCTTTCCCGGCTGGGTAATGCAGTGAATGGCGGCCTGGTTGCAGGTTTCCACGTCGCCCGGGTGGATGGTTTCCTGGAAGGGCAGGCCGGCAAAATTGTCGGTCATGTAGGAAAACTTCCGCTGGAAGTGCGGGTTCACGTACGTGTACAAACCCTGCAAGTTCGTGCGGACCACGTAATAGGTGGAAGAATCAATCAGAAAGTGCAACAACTGATCGTCAAAAGAGCCGTCTTTCATATAAAGCTGGTTCTGCAACAAGTACCGGGCAAACTGCCCACAATCCCAAAACCCAAAATTCAAAAACATGCTGCGGCCGGCTTTCGGGCGGGCCACTTCTCCGGACGGCGATAGGCGGGCGGCGCACCGTTGCCCGCCGGGAATACCGCCGCGGAAACCGGTCGCCACCGTGTTTGTTAACAAACACTCCGGCCTTTTGTTTACAATTATTTTGCTTCGAAAAACCCCAAACCTACGAAACGTTCGGGAATTGCGGCGGGCGGCGGGAGAACGGCGGTCAGAACACCTTCTGGAATTCCTGCGGCTGCGGCTCCTCCTGCACCTTGGCAAAGAGGCACACCACTTCGTAGACGTTGTTTTTGATGGTCTGGGCGATGTTGCCGGTGGGCAGGTCGTTGCAATCGAGGCCGAAGGGGTCTTCGATCTCCTGGGCCAGCATTTCGATCCCCAGGAAGGCGAAGAACAGGAGCATGACCACCGGAATGGTGAAGTAGCCGAACTCCTGGATGAGGCCGAAGGGCAGCAGCAGGGCGTACGCGAGGATGAGCGTCTTGATGTAGATGCTGTAGGAAAACGGGATGGGCGTCTTTTTGATCCGTTCGCAGGCCCCCAGGATGTCGGCCAGGGCGCCGATGTGCGTTTTGAGGACCGTCAGGTCGTAGCCGCTCATGGCCTCGGCGCGGTACAGTTCCTGGGTGCGTTCGTAGAGCTGGCCGATGAGGAAGTTGGGCAGGTGCTGCCGCTCGGCGTACATGCCCCGTTCGGTCTCGGTCAGGTCCACGAGTTCGTCGAGTTTTACGCCGGCCCGCAGGTGTTCCTTGAGGCAGATGGCAAAATTGGCGACGTGCTTGGCGTAGAAACCCCGGTTGACCAGGTCGGTGCGGGGCAGCAGGCCGTGCACCGACAGGGCGATGTTGCGGCTGGTGTTCACGAGGCTGCCCCACTGCCGGCGGCCTTCCCACCAGCGGTCATAGGCCGTGTTGGTGCGGAACACGAGCAGAATGCTGAGCACGATGCCCAGCAGCGAAAACGTGCCCGAGTGGAACCGGATCTCCACGCGCAACACTTCCAGGATGAGTACGCACAGCCCGGCCGTGAGCACCCCGGCCCACCCGGTGAACCGCACGAGCCGCTGCATCACGTAGCTCCGGTAAAAATTGGTAAGGGCTTTGAACCACTCTTTGTTGTTGTAAATCACCATAGGGATCGAAAATTACGGGCGGCCCGCCGGAGAAGGCGGCCGGGCAATATACCAATTTAGCCCTTGCGGCGGCAACCGGCCCTCCGCAAGGGCCGCTTTTTCGTTTTGCGTTCCGCATTTAAACCCTATTTTTGCCGAAACTTTAACCGAATCCTAATGAGCGTATTAGTCAATAAAAACTCCCGCGTGATTGTGCAGGGCTTCACCGGCTCCGAAGGTTCCTTCCACGCCGGCCAGATGATTGAATACGGCACCAACGTAGTGGGCGGGGTGACCCCGGGCAAGGGCGGCTCCAAGCACCTCGACCGGCCGGTGTTCAACACGGTGGAAGCGGCCGTCCGGGAAACCGGCGCCGACGTTTCCATCATCTTCGTGCCCCCGGCCTTCGCCGCCGACGCCATCATGGAAGCCGCCAGCGCCGGCATCAAAGTGGTGATTGCCATTACCGAGGGCATCCCCACGCGGGACATGATCTACGCCAAGGAATTCATCAAAAGCCAGGGGGTGCGGCTCATCGGCCCCAACTGCCCCGGCGTCATCACCGCCGAAGAATGCAAGGTGGGCATCATGCCCGGCTTCATCTTCCGCAAAGGCACCATCGGCCTGGTCTCCAAGTCGGGTACGCTTACCTACGAAGCCGTGGACCAGCTTACCAAGGCCGGCCTGGGCCAGACCACGGCCATCGGCATCGGCGGCGACCCCATCATCGGCACCACCACCAAGGAAGCCGTTGAACTGCTCATGAACGACCCCGAAACCGAAGGCATCGTGATGATCGGCGAGATCGGCGGCGGCATGGAAGCCGAAGCAGCCCACTGGATCAAAGCCAACGGCAACAAACCCGTGGTGGGCTTCATTGCCGGCCAGACGGCCCCCAAAGGCCGCCGCATGGGCCACGCCGGCGCCATCATCGGCGGGGCCGACGACACGGCCGCGGCCAAAATGCGCATCATGCGGGAGTGCGGCATCCACGTGGTGGATTCCCCCGCCCTCATCGGCGAAACGATGCTCAAGGCCCTGGGCCGCAACGTACCGGCCTGACGCCGACACCCGGATTTACCATCTTTGCCCGAACCGCATTAACACCGTTAATGCGGTTTTTTCATTGATCACTTCCCCATTGTATGTCCAGGCATTTTTCCCGATTGGTCTTCTCTTCCCTTGCTTTGCTCCTGTTTTCGCTGGTGGGCGCCTCCCCGGCGGCGGCCCAAACGGCGGCCCTTGATTCAATTCCTTCCGGTGCGGCCATGTTGCAGTCCCTCCGGGTGAAAGAACAAACGATGTTCGGCCCTGCGGGCCACTTCGTGACTGATCGGGTGCTGCGCGGCTCGCGGTTCAAAGTAACCGTGACCGGCCGGATCACCCACCCGGACTTCCGGAAATCCATCCTCTTCCGGGAGCGGACCCGGTACTACCGAAGCGGCTCCGTGTACCGCCAGGCCAGGTATTACACCAGCGGCACCCGCGCGCCCCTGCTGGAGGTATGGACCCTCAACAACCACGTCGTGTACGCCTCTTACCTGGACCGGGACGGGAACCGGCAGCGGGTTTCCAACGGGCGGCTCATCAGCCGGACGCAGTATGCGGTGGTCCGGTAAAAAGCGGCGGCCCCTTAAACGAGAAAACCCGGAAGGATGCATCCTTCCGGGTTTTGTGTTTTTGTCCAGTAACGGTTTGTCCGGGGCTTACCGCCCGCTGGCCACGGTGCCCACGCCGGGTTCGTAGCCGGTGTTGGCGCCGTAGGGAGCCACCGGTTCGGTGTGGGTGTAGTCGAAGCCGGCCTCGGCGAAGTGGGGTTGCGTACGGCCGTCGCTCTGGCCCCAGCTCAGGATGCCGGGGTAGGAGAACAGCCACAGCCGTTCTTCGATGCGGCCGATGACGAACAGGGGGCCGGTGATGACCACCTGGTTCTTGGCGTATTGCATGGTCACTTTGCCGTTGAGGCCCCCGATCCAGAAGGAAGGCTTGTAGAGGCGCGTATTGCCCTGGCTCTCCTTGAGGCGGTAGCCGATCACGTCGAGGATGGCGTGGAGGCGTTCTTCGGTGCGCGGGTCGTTGAACCGCACGGTGACCTGCCGGGTCGGGTTTTTGGCGGCGAAGATGTAGACGTCAAACGCCAGGGCTGCCAGCAACACCACGCCCACGACCACGGAGGAGGAACCCACGTCCGTTCCGCTCATCATCGTGGTAAGAAATACAAAAAAAGCGGAAATGGCCACCAGTAAAACCAGGTTTACGACGGCTTTTTTCGCGACCAGAAAGGGAGCTTCATTCGGGACCATACGCGTTAAGGATAGATTTTAGGGTTAATTTAAGGAACCCCTCCCGGAATCGCAATTATTTCGTCGAAAAGTTGTACAAATGGTATTTTTTGCAGGAATAAACGGAGGTGCGGGCGGTTACCTGAATTGACGAGGAAGGCTGCATCGGGAAATAAATTTACCACGAAGACCCGGATGGCCTGGCGTAGAGACGCGATAAATCGCGTCTCTACGCCAGGCCATCCGGGTCTTCGTGGTAAACCTTTTGTCATTAATTTTGCCCATGCCCCTGATTGCCCATTCCGATTACAGTTCGCCGCCGTACCTGTTCAACCGGCACCTGCAAACCATCGTGCCGAGCCTGTTCCGGAAGGTAAGCGGCGTCAAGTTCCGGCGCGAACGCATCACCACGCCCGACGACGATTTCCTGGACCTGGACTGGTCGCGGCAGGGGTTTGCCAACCTGGCCATCCTCTCGCACGGGCTGGAAGGCGACTCGGGGCGGCCCTACATCAAAGGCATGGTGCGGATGCTCAACGCCCACAAGTGGGATGCGCTGGCCTGGAACTTCCGGGGGTGCAGCGGCGAAATGAACCGGCAGGCCCGCTTCTACCACTCGGGCGCCACCGACGACCTGGACACGGTGGTGCAGTACGCCCTCCACTGCGACTGCTACGAGTCGGTGGCCCTGATCGGCTTCAGCCTGGGCGGCAACCTCACGCTCAAGTACCTGGGCGAAAAGGGCCGCAACCTGGCGCCGGCCGTTAAAAAGTCGGTGGTCTTTTCGGTGCCCCTGTGCTTGGCCGGCAGTTGCGAGACCATTGCCCGGCCGGGCAACTACCTCTACAGCAAGCGGTTCCTCGACAGCCTGCACCGCAAGGTGCACTCCAAATCGGCCCTCATGCCCGGCCACACGGTGCTGGGCGCCCCGCGGACGGTCCGCTCCATCAAGGCTTTCGACGACCTGTACACGGCCCCCCTGCACGGCTTCGAAAATGCGGACGCCTACTACGCCGCGTGCAGCGCCAAGTCGTTTCTCAAGGACATCTCCATCCCGACGCTGATCGTCAACGCGCAAAACGACCCGTTCCTCTCGCCGGAGTGCTACGACCCCAAACTGGTGGAAGGACTGGAAAACGTGTACCTGGAAGTGCCGGCCGAGGGCGGCCACTGCGGCTTTGCCGGCCCGGATTTAAATGGCCCGGCGTGGTCGGAACAAAGGGCGTTGGCGTTTTTAACCGGACGAAGCGCATAAGCGGTACCGCGAAAAGATTACCTTTGCAGCATGAACGAACTAACCCAACGCATTACCCTGAACCCGGAAGTGTGTCAGGGAAAACCAACCATCCGGAACATGCGCTTCACGGTGGCGCAGATGCTCCAGTTGCTGGCCTCCGGCATGAGCTACCAGGAAATCCTGGATGATTACCCTTTTTTGGAGGAAAGCGACATTCAAGCTTGTCTGTGGTATGCGTCCCGCATCGCGGATGCCCGCTCCGTAAAGGCGTTGTAGGCTTAATTTGTAAATAATTTTATTGTGGTTTACGCATTCGATCATGTTTCCGGTATTAGGCATCAGTAAATTCTGACGAACAAACCTATGCTGAGATTCATTGTAGACACACAATTACCCGGGGCCCTGGCAACGTATCTTTCCAGCCAAGGTTTTGACGCTATTCACACCACGTTCTACCCGGAAGGTCATCTGCTGAAGGACCGGGAGATCAGGGAAAAGGCGGTTGCCGAAAACAGGATTATCATTACCAAGGATAGCGACTTTTTCGACTATTTCTTCGTCAAAGGTGCACCTCCCAGCATATTACTTTTAAAAGTTGGCAATTGCAGCAATCGCCAATTACTGGCTATTGTTGCCAGAAACCTTAGCGAAATTGTTCATTTGTTCGGTGCTGATGCCGAACTGGTCGTTGTTCAAACGAATACCATTATAGCCTATTAAAGGAAACTTTATGTTGACCCAAACCAAAGAAGCCCGTTACTTCATCATTGACTTCGACAGTACTTTCACCAAGGTAGAGGCGATGGAAGAGCTGGCCGACATTGCCCTGCAGGGCAACCCGCGCCGCGAGGAGATCGTGGCCGAGATCAAGCGCATCACCGACCTGGGCATGAACGGCGACATCTCCTTCACCGAGTCGCTGGAACGCCGCATCGCCCTGCTGCACGCCAACCGGAGCCACCTGGCGCCGCTGGTGGAGCACCTGCGCACCAGGGTGTCGGCGTCCATCGAACGCAACCGGGCCTTTTTCCGCGAGTACGCCGACCAGGTGTACATCATCTCCAACGGCTTCCGCGAGTTCATCGTGCCCATCGTGACGGCCTTCGGCGTGAAGGAGGAAAACGTGATTGCCAACACCTTCGAGTTCGACGCCGCGGGCAACATCACCGGCTTCGACCGCAGCAACCCGCTGTCGGCCAACAAGGGCAAGCCCATCTGCATCAAAAGCCTCAACCTGCACGGCGACGTGTACGTGATCGGCGACGGCTACACCGACTACGAGATCAAGGAGGCCGGCTACGCCAACAAGTTTTACGCCTTTACCGAAAACGTGGAGCGGGAACGCGTGGTGGACAAGGCCGACCACGTGACCCCGAGCCTCGACGAATTCCTGTTCATCAACAAGCTGCCCGCCTCCCTCTCCTACCCCAAAAACCGCATCAGCGTGCTGCTGCTCGAAAACATCCACCCGCGGGCCGTGGAGTTGTTCCGGGAGGAAGGCTTTAAGGTAGACGTGGTGGCCGGCGGCCTCGACGAAGACGAACTGGCCGAACGCATCCGCGACGTAAGCGTGCTGGGCATCCGCTCCAAAACGCAGGTCACGCGCCGGGTGCTCGAAAGCGCCAACAAACTCATGTGCATCGGGGCCTTCTGCATCGGCACCAACCAGATTGACCTGACGGCCTGCCAGGAACGGGGCATTGCCGTATTCAACGCCCCCTACAGCAACACCCGTTCGGTGGTGGAACTGGCCATCGGCGAGATCATCATGCTCATCCGCAACATTCCCGACAAGAGCTACGGAATGCACGGCGGCACGTGGGACAAGTCGGCCAAGAACAGCTTCGAAATCCGGGGCAAAAAGCTGGGCATCGTGGGCTACGGCAACATCGGCACGCAACTCTCGGTGCTGGCCGAGGCGCTGGGCATGGAAGTGTACTACTACGACCGGGTGGAAAAGCTGGCCCTGGGCAACGCCAAACGCTGCCGCACGCTGGCCGAACTGCTGGGATTGGCCGACATCGTGACGCTGCACGTGGACGGCCGCCCCGAAAACAAGAACCTGATCGGGGCCAACGAGTTTGCGCAGATGAAAAAGGGCGTCATCTTCCTCAACCTGAGCCGCGGCCACGTGGTGGACATTGCCGCATTGGTGGGGGCCATCAAGAGCAAAAAGGTGGTGGGTGCGGGCATTGACGTGTTCCCCTACGAGCCCAAAACCAACCAGGAGGAGTTCGTGAACGAGCTGCGCAACCTGCCCAACGTGATCCTGACGCCGCACATCGGCGGCAGCACCGAGGAGGCCCAGAAGAACATTGCCCAGTACGTGCCCGACAAGCTCAACGAATTCATCAACAAGGGCAACACGTTCGGCAGCGTCAACTTCCCCAACCTCCAGTTGCCCGAACTCACCGAGGCGCACCGCTTCATTCACATCCACCGCAACGTGCCCGGCGTGCTGGCCCAGATCAACAGCATCCTGGCCCGCCACGACATCAACATCCTGGGCCAGTACCTCAACACCAACAACCGGCTGGGTTACGTGATCACCGACGTGGAAAAGGAATACAACCGCGACGTAATCAAAGACCTCAAAAACATCGAGCACACGATCAAGTTCCGCATGCTTTATTAAAAGGAGACGGGAGGAGGATCGGGAACACTTGCACGGCTCCGGTGCGGGCTGGTGACGGAACGGGAGGAAAGGAAAAACCGGAATCAGGCGCTATACAATAACAAAGCCCGTACTTGTTCCCAAGTACGGGCTTTTGTTTTTTGTGATGAATGCTGACGGGGATAGGGTTTAAACCCTATCCTCTCTTTCTCCCAGTCCGCCCCGCATCCCCGCCGGAATCCTGTTGATCCTTTAATCCTGCAAATCCTGATCACACTTCCAGCAGGTAGAACGGCGTTTCGTAGCCGGCGCGTTGGAGGATGGGTTTGGAGACGTTGAAGATTTTGACGCCGGCCGAGGTTTCGCCTTCCAGCGTGCCGTAGTGGGCGTGGCCGTGGAAGGCCGCCACCACCTGCCGGCGGTTGATGGGTTCCACGAGCCGCGAGGAGCCCAGGAACGGCATGATGGCTTCCGGTTCGCCCTCCACGGTGGCCTTGATGGGCGAGTAGTGCAGCACCACGATCTTTTTCATTTCCGCGTTCTCGTTGTCGAGCCGCGCCAGGGCCCGGTCGAGGCGCAGGGCTTCGTCCACGCATTCCTGCACGAACTGCTTGAACATCGGTTCGCCGAACATCGGCATCATGTAGCGGTCGAAGCCCCCGCCGAAGCCCTTCACGCCGGCAAAGCCCACGTCCTTGACCACCACCGATTCGCCGTCGAGGATGTGGACGTTTTCGCCCACCAGCGCCTCGCGGATGGCCACGTGTTCGTCGGCCTCGTAGTCGTGGTTGCCCAGCACGCCGATCACCGGGATGGTGCAGGCGGTGAGTTCTTCGGCCAGCACCACCGCTTCCCGGGCGTGCCCCGTGTCGGTGAGGTCGCCGCAGAGCAGCAGCACGTCGGCCTTTTCGGACACCGTGCGGAAGTAGTCCTTCCACTTGCCGCGGTCCGACTCGCGCACGTGAATGTCGCCCACGGCCGCAATGCGGGTCTTTTTGCGCTTTTTGTCGCCTTTTTCCTTTTCGCTTTTCTCGCCCATGAGGAAGGGAATTAAAGTTTTCGGATCTACACCGTTCGCATGGTAGTCACTTTGTACCCCCACTCCTTCACGTCCACGCCGTACTGCGTCTGGTCAATGATGGGGCCGAGGCACACTTTTTCCACCGGCGTGGGCAGGTTGTACTGGCCGCGGGCCAGTTCGAGCAGTTGGTCGTAGAGCCACATGGGAATGATGTCGCGTTCGGTGGGGTACACGAACTGGAAGCTCAGGATTTGCGCGAAGAGCAGGTGCCAGTGCTGTTCGATGCGGCCCCAGAGGCGTTTCCAGTCGAGCGTGCGGCCCTGCTTGAGAATGGCGTGGTTCACGTCCGAGCCGTCGTAGCGTTCCCGGTTCTGCACGTAGATCTTGCACCATATCATCTCTTCCACGGGAATGAGCCGGACGGGCATCCCGAAGAGTTCGCTTTCCACCGAGTGTTCGAACCACACGTCGTCCACCGTGCAGATGTT
Organism: uncultured Cytophagales bacterium; assembly: GCA_902805615.1. Classification (GTDB taxonomy): domain Bacteria; phylum Bacteroidota; class Bacteroidia; order Cytophagales; family 172606-1; genus CADCTQ01. Next base: position 9,825 of record CADCTQ010000679.1, on the reverse strand, counting down.
GTTTACCGTGTTGAAGATCAGGTCCACGAAGTGGTCGCCCTTCACGATCTTGGCCAGCCACCGCACGTCGGTGAGTTCGGTCTGGAAGCCGTGTTCGGCAAAGAACATCAGGATGCGGGTGTAGTCGCCGCCCTTGCAGAACAAATCCAGGTCCTTGATGTCGCGGTAAATGCCCGTATAGTGCCGCAGGGCGAAGCCGCCCCCGAGCATGAAAGGAATTTTGCTTTCGTTGAGTAGTTGCAGCACTTCGCGGTAAAAAGCTTCCGCGACCGCCGTTTTATCTGTAGCTTCCTGCATATATGCCTCGCTTTCTGTTTTTTCGGTCTTTAGGTAGAACCCTATACTCGAATGGCGGCGTTTTGTTGCGCGGATTCGATGCTCGATGTTCGGGGGATGAAGGTATTGGGGTATTGAGGGATCAGGGTATTGGGAGGAACCACCCCCAGCCCCTCCTTGCAAAAAGGAGGGGAGCCGTGTCCATGCGCCTCGCTGATCGGGAAAGGCTTCAGTAACTACATTTCCCCTTGCTGCATTGCCCCTTGTTGCGCAGCCGGTGGTTACGGTTCCCCTCCTTGAAGGAAGGCTACGATTAGGACACTTTTGCAGAAGAGTCATAAAAGAATATCCGAGCCGTCAGTGGGACACTGACGGCGGCAGGCGGAGCGATTGAAAGCAGTTTGCGAAGCCCTTACTCAGATCATTGCGGGCCGTGGTCAGTGTCGCTGCTGCCGTAGTCCGTGTCGCTGCCGCCGTGGTCAGTGTCTTCACTGACCACTTTTAGCCCATTCCCAAAATGTGTCCTAATCGTAGCCTTCCTTCAAGGAGGGGACAGGGGTGGTTTCTTCCCAATACCCTACTCCCTCAATACCCCAATACCTTCATGCCCCGAACATCAAGCATCGAACATCGAACTTTCCCCGCAGATTGATTACCTTGCGAGCTTCCATTCCGCCCGTACAACCCTATGAAGCAATTGGATTGCCGCCTGCTGGTGCTGCTGTTCTGCGTCCTGTCCCGCCTGTCCCTCCCCGCCCAGCCGCTCCGCACCTACCCCGCGGGTGACCTCAAGCTGGCCCTCAAAAAGCTCAACGTGGTGGGCACCGCCCTCTACATGGCCGCCCACCCCGACGACGAAAACACCGCCATGCTGGCCTACCTGGCCAAGGACCGGCTCGTGCGGGCGGCGTACCTGTCGGTGACGCGCGGCGACGGCGGCCAGAACCTGATCGGCCCGGAGCAGGCCGAACTGCTGGGCCTCATCCGCACGCACGAACTCTTGCAGGCCCGCCGCCACGACGGCGCCGAACAGTTCTTCACGCGGGCCAACGACTTTGGCTTTTCCAAAACCACCGAAGAAGCCCTCAAGGTGTGGGAACACGAAAAGGTGCTGGGCGACGCCGTGTGGACCATCCGCAACCTGCGGCCCGACGTGATCATCACCCGCTTTCCCCCCGATTCCCGGGCCGGCCACGGCCACCACAGCGCCTCGGCCGTGCTGGCCGAAGAAGCCTACGCCGCCGCCGCCGACCCCAGGCGTTTTCCCGAACAACTCAAATTCGTGCAGCCCTGGCAGGTAAAACGCGTGGTGTGGAATGCTTACAACCCGGGCTTCACCAACACCCCGCCCGAAGGCCCCAACGTGTTGCCCGTCCAGATCGGCGGCTACAGCCCGCTGCTGGGCAAGTCGTACACCGAGATTGCCGGCGAAAGCCGCAGCATGCACAAAAGCCAGGGCTTCGGCTCGGGCCGGGCCCGCGGCCTGCGCACCGACTACCTCAAGCACACGGTGGGCGAACCGGCCCGCAACGACCTGTTCGACGACGTGGACCTCACCTGGAAACGCGTGAAGGGGGCCGAAGCCTTGTCCATGACGCTGCAAGAGGCGTATAGTCAATTCAATGCGGAAAACCCGGCGGCCAGCCTGCCGCTGCTGCTCCAGGCGTACGCGCAGATGGAAAAGCTCGGCGGCGACCCGTACGTGCAGGTGAAAAAAGGGGAACTCACCGACCTGATCGTGGCCTGCGCGGGCCTGTGGTACGAGATCAACGCCGCGGGGTACGCCGCCACGCCGGGCAGCACCGTCAAGACCTTCGCCAACGTGGTGAAGCGGTCGGACTTCCCGGTGCAACTCGACGACATCAAGGTGCTCAACACGGCCAAGGATACCACCATCCGGCTCGAACTCAAGAACAACGACCTGCTCAACCTGCCCGTGACGGTGGCCCTGCCGGCCGCGCTGGAAGTGACGCAACCCTACTGGCTGGTGAACCCGCCCAGCAAAGGCATGTACCGGGTGGACGACCTCGGGCTGATCGGCAAGCCCGAAAAGGAGCCGCAGCTCACGGCCGAGTTCCGCTTCCGCATCGGCGGGGTACCGTTCACCCTGCGGAGCCCCGTGCAGTACAAGTGGGTAGACCAGGTGGCCGGCGAACTCTACCGCCCCTTCGAAGTGCGCCCCGCCGTAATGGTGAACATGACCGAAAAGGTGTATATGTTCCCCACCAACGAAGGCAAAGACGTGCCCGTGCTGCTGAAGGCCGGCAAAGACGACGCCCGGGGCGAAGTATCGCTGCAACTGCCCAAGGGCTGGAAGGCCGAGCCGGCTTCGGTGCCGTTCACCCTGGCGAAGGCCGAAGAAGAAAAACGCGTCCTGTTCAAAGTAACGCCCCCCAACAACGCCTCCGAAGCGGTGATCAAGGCCGTGGTGAAGACCACCGACGGCAACGCCCTGACGCGGGGCATCCTCACCATTGACCACGCCCACATTCCCCGCCAGACGCTCTTCCCGGCCGCCGAGGTGCGGGCCGTGCGGCTGGACGTGAAGACGGGCGGCAAGAACATTGCCTACCTGATGGGGGCCGGCGACGAGGTACCCGCCGCCCTGCGCCAGATCGGCTACTCGGTGACCATGCTCGAAGAGGAAGACCTGAAGGGCGAACCGGTGCTGCTGGACAAGTTCGACGCCATTGTGCTGGGGGTTCGGGCCTTCAACACCCGCAATTCCCTGCGGTTTTACAACCAGACGTTGTTCAAGTACGCCGAAAACGGCGGCGTGGTGGTGGTGCAGTACACCGTGAGCCGTCCCCTGGTGACCGAACAGCTCGGTCCTTACCCGTTCGAGCTTTCCCGCGACCGGGTGACGGTGGAAGAAGCGCCGGTCACCTTCCGGGAGCCGGGGCACCAGGTGTTCAACCGTCCCAACCAGATCACGCCGAAGGACTTTGAGGGCTGGGTGCAGGAACGGGGCTTGTACTTTGCCCAGAAATGGGACGCCAAGTACCTGGCCCTGCTGTCGAGCACCGACCCGGGCGAAAAACCCCAGGACGGCGGCCTGCTGGTGGCCCCGCACGGCCAGGGCAAATTCGTGTACACGGGCTACGCCTTTTTCCGCCAGCTGCCCGCCGGCGTCCCGGGGGCGTACCGGCTGTTTGCCAACCTGCTGGCGAAATAACCACGAAGGGCGCAAGTGAATTCACAATCATGATTGTGCCAGCCCACGGTTTTGTATGTGCTTAGCGTTGGTGAGGCGAATGATTAGCGTAGCAGAGGCGACGGGGAACGGGCTGGCGCGGTATAGCGGGCTGGCGCGAAGCTCTGCTTCGTGCCGACTATTCTTCCGCCTCTGGCGGAACGGAGGTCAAAGGATATTGCGCTCAAACTTATCTCACTGGCAGATGAAAGCGGCAACAGATCGAAAACCACAAGATTCACAATCGCCATACGAATGCCGCAATGAACCAACCCTCGTTCCGCCAGAGGCGGAAGAATAGTCGGCACGAAGCAGAGCTTCGCGCCAGCCCGCTTAGGGGGTTGTATGAGCAGCGTCATTGCGAGGAGGGAGATTGCCAAGCGGGCCGGGCGACGAAGCAGTCTCCCACGTATCCCCGCCACACGCCGTTACCGCTGGTGAGCAGTTCTTACCCGTGACACTTCCGGGGCCGAGTCGTTGCCGGGCTTTGGCCGGGATACGGGTGAGATTGCTTCGTCATGCCAACCCTAAAAAGCCAGCCCTGATCCTCGCAATGACGCAGCTCATATAACCCGCTCAGCACATACACGGTTAAAACCGTGGGCTAGGAATAAAACCGCAGGGATGCGGGTTCCACAACCTCTTTTGTAAAACCCATTAGGGCCTGGGGCCACGTGCAGCATGCCCGGTTGCCCTACGCTTCCAGTGCGGCAAGGAGGGCTTCCGTATCGTCTCTTTTCCGGGCTTCGCCGAGGCGGTCGTAGGCGAGGACGAGGTTGCGCAGCACCCGGGCCACGATGTCGAGGGGGGTGCAGGGCTGGTAGAACACGTCCGAGGGCGGCAGGTTCAACTGTCCGATGTAGTTGTCAATGTCCGCCCGGGAGAAGACGATGCCCTGGTCGAATACGTTGACGTAGAACTGCGTTTCGGGCGTTTTGTAGGTGAGGATGAACAGGTTGGGCAGGTTTACGCCGTACAGCGGCAGGCCCAGGTGGTTGCCCGCCAGCAGGTAGAGCACGCACAGCGTAATGGGCATTCCCTGCCGGGTATCCAGTACCACGTTGAGGAAGCTGTTCCGCGGGTCATGAAAAGCCCGGGTGTTGGCCCGGAACTTCAGTTGCCCGAAAAATACCTCATTCAGGTTCTTTACCCTCCCTTCCGCATCATCCACCGGGGCGTAGCCGGCGGCAACGTCCGCGTAGAGCAATTTGAGTTTGGCGCCCAGTTTTTGGGGCGTCAGGTCCGGGTATTCGCAGGTGGCTACCAGCCGCATCCCTTCGGCCAGGTCGGCGGCGCCGCCGGCTTTCCACTGGTGGAGCTGCGCGCTCAGGTCGTCGGGGTGCGCCATGCGGGAAAATGGTAAAAGGAAGGGGAGGCGTTCGTCGCGGCCCCGTTTAATCGTATTCGTTGTCGGCCTTGATGAGGGTAAACACGGTTTCCTGGGCGGCGGCGTGCCACTGCCGGAACTGGCTGAGCTTTTCGGGCGGAATGACCACGGGTGCCTGGACTGCCGACACCCGTTCGGGGAGCTGCCGGGGATCAATGTCGAGGCAGGCGGCTACGGTGCGGCGGTCGTACTCAATTTGTCCCCGCACGAATTCGGCTTCGTACGTTTGCCCATTGAAGTTAAACTGAAAGGCGATCATGGTTGGATTAGGTGGTTTGCGGAGTAGGCGTGGCGTGAACCGGCTTGCCAACGATTGATTAACGGAAAGTCCGGGCGCTTAGTATGTTACGGTTCGCCGGTCGCTAAGTTAGGAATCGATTATTAAAAAAGGGGCTCAGCCACCTGTTTTATGTTAGAATCCAGGCAAATGTCAGTCACCACGTGAATTACTGGTTTGCTGCAATCTTCCCCGGTTTCGTCCTGCAAAAAATCACTGCATGCAACCCGTAAGGCATTTTCGCGTTATTGTGGTAATTCTTAGTTGGCAAGAATTCTTAAAACCAATGGGGAGGATTAAGAAACATGGTCAAAATATTTGCTTGCTTATTTGTCCTGACAAGCGCTTCGGCATTTGGTCAGGGAGATAAATCCGGAGGCGGTAGAACGGGAGGCAGGGAAGGACACGGACGTTCGGGAGAAGGAGTCGGTGTAAGAGGGGGCTTTTACTTTTATGAAGGGTGTTCATGGAATGAAACCCTTCGTTCGGGCGGCAATGACGTTGGCAATGGTATAAGGGGCAGAATCAATATTGGCGATGCGTGGAGAGGTGGTACCAACGTTGGCAATTAGGCAACCAAGAGAAGTACATTCATTTGAAAGAACACAAAGGCTCGCATTGCTGCGGGCCTTTTGCTTTGTGTGCTACAGGCAGTAATTTGCGGAAATATTAAGATTCGGTGTATTAATTGCACAAGTTGAACCGTATACGGAATGAGGTAAGGAACATGAAGGCTCTCTACCCATAAAATTCGATTCACAAACATTAATTTCAGTCAACACAAAACTGCACTAAACCAATCCCAATCGCCATGCCTGTATACCATAAATTAGGAACGATGCCCCACAAGCGGCACACGGTTTTCGAAAAGCCGGGCGGCGGGTATTACTACGAACAGCTCTTCGGCACGGTCGGCTTCGATGGCATGTCGTCGCTGATGTACCACGTGCACCGGCCCACGCAGGTAAAGCAGATCCTGGAAACGGTGGACGTGGCCCCCAAAATCGCCGTGGCCAAGAACATCCATTCCCGCAAGTTGGTGGGCTTCAACGTGGCGCCCAAAAACGACTTCCTCGAAAGCCGCACGCCGCTGCTGGTCAACAACGACCTGGTGCTGGGCCTGGCCGCGCCGCGTAAATCCTCCGAAAGCTACTTTTACAAGAATGCCGACGCCGACGAACTGCTCTTCGTGCACCGGGGCACCGGGCGGCTCAAAACCATGCTGGGCGCCATTCCCTTCGAATACGGCGATTACCTGGTGGTCCCGCGCGGAATGATCTACCAAATCGAGTTCGACGGGGAAGACAACCGGTTGCTGTACCTGGAGTCGCGGCAGGCCATCTACACGCCCAAGCGGTACCGCAACTGGTTCGGGCAAATGCTCGAAAGCTCACCCTACTGCGAACGCGATTACAAGCTGCCGCAGGACCTGGAAACGCACGACGAGAAGGGCGAATTCCTCATCAAGGTCCGCAAGGGCGGCGTGCTGCACCAACTCGTGTACGCCTACCACCCGTTCGACGTGGTGGGCTGGGACGGCTACAACTACGCCTGGGGCCTCAACATCAAGGACTTCGAACCCATTACCGGCCGCGTGCACCAGCCGCCGCCCGTGCACCAGACCTTCGGCACGGAGTCGTTCGTGGTCTGTTCGTTCTGCCCCCGCCTCTATGACTACCACCCGCAGGCCGTGCCGGCGCCCTACAACCACAGCAACATTGATTCCGACGAGGTGCTCTACTACGTGGACGGCGACTTCATGAGCCGCAACGACATTGCGCAGGGACACATCACGCTGCACCCGGGCGGCATTCCGCACGGCCCGCACCCCGGCGCCATGGAGCGCAGCCTGGGCAAAACCAAAACCGAGGAGTACGCCGTGATGGTGGATACCTTCAAGCCGCTGATGCTCACGGAAGAAGCCATGAAGCTCGACGACGGCAAGTATTACCAGTCGTGGCTGAGCAATGATGAGCGGATCAATTAGAGGGCAGACCGGAGACGTTAGACCAGGGCCTACCAAACATTTTTGCCGTAAACTTGAACCATTGACCGGTGCTTTTGCGTCAAGCCCAATGGGAATTTGTATGAACAGGATCAGTTTTTTAGGATAGGGTTTAAACCCTATCCTATGGATATTGGCGGTCAACGTGCCCGGTTCAACCCAGGAATCAGCGGAGCAGTCTCCGTAGGATAGGGTTTAAACCCTATCCTAAAAACCCTATCCTTCAAATCCAATCCTCCCCAAACCCCACCCCATTCATGGCTGTTGCCAAACCAATCTTAACCTAAATACTTAACCTAAATACACAATGAATCCACAAACCGCCCCAATCTTAGAAAAAATCATCCCCGAGGCCGAAGACTTCCTGCCGCTGAACGGCACGGATTACGTTGAATTTTACGTAGGCAACGCCAAGCAGGCTGCCCACTTTTACAAAACTGCCTTCGGCTTCCAGTCGCTGGCCTACGCGGGCCTTGCCACCGGCCTCAAAGACCGCGAATCGTACGTGGTGCAGCAGGGCAAGATCCGCCTGGTGCTCACTTCCCCCCTGCACGGCGGCACCGAGATCGGCCGCCACGTGGACCAGCACGGCGACGGCGTAAAGGCCGTGGCCCTCTGGGTGGACGACGCCGAGAAGTCGTTCCACGAAACCGTGAAGCGCGGCGCCCAGCCGTACCTGGAACCCAAGACCGAAAGTGACGCCCACGGCGAAGTGAAGCGGTCAGGCATCCGGGCCTACGGCGACACGGTGCACCTGTTCGTGGAGCGCAGCCAGTACAACGGCGTGTTCCTGCCCGGCTTCGTGGAATGGAAAACCGACTACAACCCCGCGCCGGCCGGCCTCAAGTACGTGGACCACATGGTGGCCAACGTGGGCTGGGGCGAAATGAACCAGTGGGTCAACTTCTACGCCCGCATCCTGGGCTTTGCCCAACTCATCTCCTTCGACGACAAGGACATTTCCACCGACTACACCGCCCTGATGAGCAAGGTGATGAGCAACGGCAACGGCCGCATCAAGTTCCCCATCAACGAACCGGCCGAGGGCAAAAAGAAGTCGCAGATCGAGGAGTACCTCGACTTCTACGGCGGGCCGGGCATCCAGCACATTGCCGTGGCGACCGACAACATCGTGGAAACGGTATCGGCCCTCAAGAGCCGCGGCGTGGAGTTCCTGACCGTGCCCACCACGTACTACGACGACCTGCTCGACCGCGTCGGCCAGATTGACGAGGACCTCCAGCCGCTGCGTGAACTGGGCATCCTGGTGGACCGCGACGAGGAAGGCTACCTGCTCCAGATTTTCACCAAGCCCGTTGAGCCCCGCCCGACGGTGTTTTTCGAGATCATCCAGCGCAAGGGCGCCAAGTCCTTCGGCAAGGGCAACTTCAAAGCCCTCTTCGAAGCCATTGAACGCGAACAGGAGCTGCGGGGGACGTTATAGAAGTCGCAAGTCCAGCGTCGTAAGTCGTAAGGGGATCGGGAAGGAATCGTTTGCGGGTACGACTGATAAGTCCATTTCCAACGGGATAGTCAGTGGTAAGCGGAAAAGTTTACTTCCCGATCCACTTACGACTGGCGACTCTGGACTTACGACTTTCTTTTCTTACTTTGCCGTCCTAACCGCTTACGATTTTTTTATGGAAGGCAACCCTTTGAAAAGCTGGGTCCGGGTACCGGATCGCAGTGATTTTACCATTCACAACCTCCCCTACGGCATTTTTCGCACCTCCGGCCGCCCCCCGCGGGCCGGCGTAGCCATCGGCGACTCGGTGCTCGACCTGGCGGGCGTGGCCGAAAAAGGCTTGCTGAACGGCGCCGTCCCGGACCCGTCCGTGTTTTCGCGCCGCTACCTCAACGATTTCATGGCCCTGGGCAAACCCGCCTGGACCGCCGTACGGAACCGCCTCACCGGGTTGCTCACCCAAGGCAACACCGAACTTTCCGCCCACGCCGACGCCCTGCTCCTGCCCCGCGCCTCCGTGGAACTGCTGCTGCCCGTGCAGGTGGGCGACTACACTGATTTCTATTCCAGCGAAGAACACGCGACCAACGTGGGCAAGATGTTCCGCGGCGCCGACAATGCCCTGCTGCCCAACTGGAAAAGCCTGCCGGTGGCCTACCACGGCCGGGCGTCGTCCATCGTGGTGTCGGGCACCGACATCGTGCGGCCCAAGGGACAAATGAAGGCCCCCGACGCCCCGGCGCCCTCCTTCGGTCCTTCGAAGCGGATGGATTTTGAACTGGAAGTGGCCTTCGTGATCGGCAAGCCCACCGAGATGGGGCAAACCATCCCGACGGCGGCGGCCGAAGACCACATTTTCGGCTTCGTGCTGTTCAACGACTGGTCGGCCCGCGACATTCAGCAGTGGGAGTACCAGCCGCTGGGACCGTTCCTGGGCAAGAATTTCGCCTCGTCCATCTCGCCCTGGGTGGTGCCGCTGGCGGCGCTGGAGCCGTTCCGGGTGCCGGGCCGCGCCCAGTACCCCGAGGTGTTGTCGTACCTCAAGTACAAGGGCCACCACAGCTTCGACATCGCCCTGGAAGTGGCTTTGCAGCCCGAAAACGGGGAAGAAACGACCATTTGCCGTTCCAACTTCAAGCACCTGTACTGGAACGTCTGCCAGCAACTGGCGCACCACACGGTCAATGGCTGCAACGTGAACGTGGGCGACCTGATGGCTTCC
>CADCTQ010000678.1 GCA_902805615.1 uncultured Cytophagales bacterium | reverse complement strand
GCCTTTCCAGCAACAGCACGCCCCTCCGGGGCTTTCGACAACGCTTCCACCCATGGCATTTCTCTTTTCTCAAAACGTACCCCTTCTTCACACGTCCAAATGCCAAACCGGCAATTGCTGGCCTCACCCATCTTTCGTTCCTACGGGACTGACCGTCAAGAGAATGGTGCGGATTCTACCAATATGTCGTCCCTACGGGACTGTTGCACATATCATGCGAGGCGGGTTCTACCAATATGTCGTCCCTACGGGACTGTGCTATGCCCACGGTACGCAATGAGAACCCACGGCGGCTTTGGCCTACAAATGAATTCCAGCTTTATTTAAGAAAAGACTGATCCCAGCAGGGAAACAGGTTACCCATTCCAGATTTCCCACGACTTCTCGGCCTGCGCGTGGAGCATGGGCAAGCCGTTGAGTACGTGGGTTCCCCGCGCCTGTCCCTGCTGCATGAAGGCGGTGACGGGCGGATTGTACACGAGGTCGTAGAGGTAGTGGCCGGCACCGAGCAGGTCGTAGGGGAAGGGCGGAAAGGCCGCGGTATTGGGCGCAGTGCCCAGCGGCGTGGCGTTGACCAGCAACCGGTGCTCCGCCACCAGGGCCGGCGTCAGGTCATCGTAGCCCAGGCCATTGACTGCCTGGCGCGAAACGATCCGGCCCGGAATGCCCATGTCGTGCAGGGCCGTCTGAACCGCCTTGCTGGCCCCGCCCGAACCGAGGATCAACGCTTTGAGGGAGCGCAGTCGGGACCCGCCGCCTTCGCCGTGCAGTTGCCGGAACCAGTCCGCCAGCGAACTTCCGAAGCCGTAATAGTCGGAGTTGTAGCCGGTGGTGCGTCCATCCGCCCCCACCTTGATCACGTTCACGGCGCCGATGCGGGCGGCGGCATCGTCGAGGGCGTCCAGGAACGGAATGACGTTGAGCTTGTGGGGAATGGTGACGTTGATGCCCCGCAGTTGCGGCTGCGCTTTTAAAAGGGCGGGAAAGCCCCCGATGTCGGGCAGTTCAAACAGTTCGTACGACGCGTCGGCGATGCCTTCCCGGGCAAACTTCTCGGTGAAATACCTTTTAGAGAACGAATGGGAAAGCGGGTAACCGATCAGTCCGAACAAACGCATTGAAGAGAGACGTTGGGTGGTGAAGAAGGCGGGAAAACCTTTCGGGTTTCGAAAACCCGAAAGGTTTAGCATACCCTACGCGGCCCGCCGGGAAGCTTTGTGCTTGAAGTATTCGAAGACCGGCGGCAGGATGGACAGGAAGATGATGGCGAAGATGACCAGCGTAAAGTTTTTCTTGACCACCGGCAGGTTGCCGAAGAAATAGCCCAGCAGCGTAAAGGCCACCACCCACAGGAAGCCGCCGATCACGTTGTAGGAGATGAACCGGCTGTACTTCATGGTGCCCACGCCGGCCACGAAGGGGGCAAAGGTGCGGATGATGGGGATGAACCGGGCAATGATGATCGTTTTGCCGCCGTGCCGGTCGTAGAACTCCTGCGTGCGCAGCAGGTGGGCCCTTTTGATGAACCGGTAGTCGCGCCGGAACACGCGGGGGCCGAGGTAATCGCCGATGGTGTAGTTGAGCGTATCGCCCAGGAAGGCGGCAATGAACAGCAGCACCATCATCAGCACCACGTTGAGTCCGCTGGCCGGGTTGGCCGCCAGGGCGCCGGCCGCAAACAGCAGGGAGTCGCCGGGCAGGAAGGGCATCACCACCACGCCGGTTTCCACGAAAATGACCAGGAACAGGATCAGGTACGTCCAGGTGCCGTAGTTGGAGGTAATGGCGGTAAGGTGCTTATCGAGGTGCAGAAAAACATCAACGATCTGCTGCAAAAATTCCATAAGGAAGAGTTAAGGGAGTTAGAGAGTTGGGGAGTTAGAGAATTAGGGAGTTTGAGCGGCGGAAGAACGGAAAGTGGAGAAGGAGGCTGCCGGAAAAAATGAACGAGTCTTTGTCCCGCTGCGAGAATCAAACGTGCTTTAACTCCTTAATTCCCAAACTCTCAAACTCCTGAATTCTAAAACTCACTTGGCGCCGTTGAGGCTGTTTTTGAGGAAGTAGTCGAATGTATCGCCGCGCAGGCCCAGGCGGATGGTTTCGAGGGGAATGACTTCGTTGGGGGCGATGTTGCCCACGTTCACGTTGGCGCCGAGCAGCTTGATGAACCACACCTGCTGGGCCTTCTGCGGGGCTTCCCAGATGATCTTTTCGAACGGAATCTTGGTGAGGATTTCTTCCACGAGGCCCGAGCGGACTTCGCCGGTGGAGCGGAAGAGGCCGACGTTGCCGCCTTCCCGGGCTTCACCGATCACCTTCCAGGCGCCGGCGTCCAGCTCTTTCTGCATGAGAGCAATCCACTTGTAGGGCGGAATGATCTTCTGGTCGTCCTTCGAACCTACTTCCGAGAGCACCGTCACCTGGCTGGCCAAGGTATGGATGTACTCGCACTTCTGGTCGTGGTCCATGTCGAGCGACCCGTCGGATACTTCCGCGAACGTCATGTTGAACGTGTCGAGCACCCGGCGGTAGTCGTCGAACTGGTTGCGCACCACGAAGGCTTCGAACAGCGTACCGCCGAAATACGTGGGAATGCCGGCGTCCTGGTACACTTGGAGCTTTTTCTTGAGATTGGGGGTAACAAACGAGGTGGCCCAGCCCAGCTTCACAATGTCAACGTATTCGTGGGCAACTTCCAGAAAATCCTCTACTTCCCGAACGCTGAGCCCTTTGTCCATGACCATTGTAAAACCGTAATCGCGGGGTTTGTGCGTACGCTCAGGGAGGTGGTGGAGTTCGTAATTCATTCCTGGTTTAGATTAGGGCTTAGGATAAGAAAAAAGGTTATTGCGTTATGGGGCCGCGGAAACGGCGCCGGACTAACACAATAACCTCGTTTGTTCATTATTACTTTTTGCGGTACTGATCGATAATTTTGTACAAGGCTTTCTGCGTTTCCAGTTGCGGGAAAAACTCAAAAAGCATCGTATGTTTTTCGAAGTCCAAAATTAGCGCATTTTCCAGATATTGAAAGGCCTCCTTGTAACGCCCCGCGTTGATGAGGTAGGCCGCCGCGTAGTAGTGCAGGTCGGCGTTTTCGGGCGTTTCTTCGATGCCTTCGGAAGCCAGGTCGGCGGCTTTGAGGTAGTCGCCCTGGTCGTAAAGCAGCAGCGACCAGTTCATCCACACGTCCGGGCAGTTGGGTTCGAGTTCGCTGGCCTTTTCGTAGGCTTCCAGGCTCGACACCACATTGCCGATCTGGGCTTCGGCCTGGGCCACGGCCAGCCAGTACTCGTAGTTCTCGGGGTTCAGTTGAATTGCCTTCCGCAGGAAATGGATGGCTTCGAACCACTTTTCCTGCGCGTCGAGGCAGATGCCCACGCCGTACCAGCCTTCATCCCACAACTGGTCGAGCTTGATGGACTTCTGGTAATAGGAAATGGCCATGTCAAACTGGCCCGTCCGCTCGTAGGTAGCCCCCAGGCAGCAGTACGTATCGGGCGTCGGATCCTCGTGGTCGAGCGTTTTGAGGTAGCTTTCCCGGGCGTTCACGAAGTCGTTGAGGTTCATGTACGCGTTGCCCATGTTGAAGTAGGCCGACGCAAAGTCGTCCTTGATCAGCGTGGCGTATTCGTAGGCGGCAATGGCGTCTTCGAACCGTTCGAGCTTACTGTAGGCAATGCCGATGTTGTACCAGGCATTGTGCGAATACGGGTCGTTGTCAATGAACTGCTGGTAGTACGAAAGGCTTTCCTCCAGTTGGTTGGTGATGTCGAGGCAGTAGGCCAGTTCGTAGAGGGCGTTTTCGTGCGTATTGTTGCGCGCAATGGCGTCCTTGTAGCTGGCAATGGCTTCGTTGTATTTGCCCCAGTGCTGGTAAGCCAGCCCGATGTTGAAGTGAATTTCGTCCTTGTCTTCGGCCCAGGGCAGCAGGTGCTCAAAAATCCCGATGGCCTGCTCGTAGTTGCCGTTGAGCGAGTTCACCGAGCCCTTCAGCAGCATGATGTCCACGTCGTTGGGGTAAAAAAGCGACGCCTTGTCGAGCAGTTCGAGGGCTTCGTTGTACTGCTGGGTGTTGGCCAGCAGGTGGGCCTTGTCGAGCATCAGTTCGGTGGAGTAGGGGTACTGTTCCAGGGCCAGTTCGCAGGCTTTCAGGGCTTTCTGGTAATTCCCCTCGTCCACGTATTCATCTATGATTGATTCGTATGTTTCCAGATCGAAAAAAACCAGTTCCTGGTTTTTTAGCATTTCCTCAAAACGTTGCACAGAGTTGCTGCCTTCTTCCCGATCCTTAAAATTAAAGTCTTGTGCCATGGTTCTTTTATTTAGGTGTCATATAAGTGACCGAAGCCTGGCCGGAGGGGGACTGGCCGCCGTATTTACCGGCAAGCACCCCGCAGGCCCACCCAAGGGTATCCTGTAAGCTTCTGAACGAAAAATGGAGCGCATTCTTCACCTTGTCGTTGCGGTAGTGGTAATTAAAGTAAGTACTCCGGGCCGTTTCCCTCGTCAGCAGCGGCGACTTGCCGGTAATGGCGCTGCGGAGCCATTCCAGGCGCCATCCCAGGGCTGCCATCCAGGGTTTAGCCTCAAAGGTAGGGGGATTTTTGCCGAAGCAGACCGCCATGCCCGAGAGCAGTTCCCGGTGAGTAATGTTTCCAGCGTTTAATATAAACTTTTCTGAAATAATATTGGAACGCAGCAGCAGATAAATTGCTTCGGCCACGTCGCGCACGTCCACGTAGTTGACCGTGCCGGCCGGGTAAAAGCGGTGTTCGTCCCAGGCGTACTTGAAAAGTTGGGTGCTGCTGCGTTCCCAGTCGGCCGGTCCGAGCACTACCGAAGGGTTCACCACCACGGCGGGCAGCCCTTCGGCCACGCCCCGCCACACTTCCAGTTCGGCCAGGTATTTGGAGTGCGCGTACGCCGTATTGAACTCGGATGCCTCCCAGGGCGTGGTTTCGTCTATCAAAGGATTCTTTTTACTTCTTCCCAATGCCGCCACCGAACTCACGAAGCATAGCTTGCCCGCGTTCTTTTGCAGACACGCATTGACAACGTTGGCCGTTCCCTCTACGTTCACTTTAAACATCTTTTCGCGCTGGGAGGGCTGGAAGGAAACGAGGGCCGCCGCGTGGATTACCCAGTCGCCGGGCTGGATGGCGTCCAGGAGCAGGGTCGGGTCGAGCACGTCGCCCTCCAACCACTCGATGCGGTCAGCCACGTCGGCGAGCCAGTCGAGGCGGCTCCCGGCGCGGCGCAGCAGCCGCACGGGGTAGCCCCGCTCAAGGAGCAGTCTGGTGGTATAGCTGCCGATCAGGCCGTTGCCCCCGGTGATGAAAACCATGGGCGAAAATTAACCAAAAATACCCTAACGGGCGGGGCGGGGGAAGCTTGCACCAGGATTCACCTGATGAAACGGATGAGTAGGAGGATAGTTATTTGATGGTGGGATGGTTGTATCCCACCAGATGCGTAATCTCCGGTTGTGGCACTATCAGATGATGTGGTTGAGCAGATCGAGGGTCAGGAGCCGGGCGTAGTACTTCATGCTCTGCGTCTTTTGCAGCGACTGAATGTGCTTGAGGGAGTGGCAGTCGGTGCCGGCAAAGTGCACCATGCGGTTGTCTACCAGCTTTTCGGCAATGCCCTGGGCGGGCACCGAGTAGTAGCCCGCCAGGGAGTTGATGTTGATTTGCAGGAGCACGCCCATCTCGTAGAGCTCCTTGATCTTGTTGAAGTTCTCGTGGAAGTAGATGTAGCGTTCGGGGTGGGCCAGCACGGGCTTGTAGTTCTGCGACTTCATCAGGAAGATGGCTTCCTGGAGTTGCACGGGCGGGTTGATGTAGGAGGTTTCAAACAGCACGTAGCCGTTGCCGAAGGTAAGCAGGGGCTCTTCGCGGCGCAGTTTTTCCATGAACCACTCGTCGAGGTAGTATTCGGCGGCGGCTTTGAGTTCGATGTTCCAGCCCTTCTGGTTGACGGGAAA
>CADCTQ010000677.1 GCA_902805615.1 uncultured Cytophagales bacterium | reverse complement strand
ATCCTGGCGTCGGGCTACGCAACCGGGTACGTCGCCACGCAAACGCACTTCTGGCTGGTGTCGTTCTGGCTGGGGCTGCTGTTCGTGGGGCTGGTGGCCGGCCTGATCCGGCAGGTGGAACGGTCGGACCGCGAACTGGCCAACTTCCTGCTCTCCATCAGCCAGAGTGACTTTTCGGCCCGCTACCCGCCCGGCAAGCCCGGCCGCGAAAACCGCCTGCACGAAGCGTTCCGGCAACTGCTGCTCGTGTTCGGCAAGCTGCGCGAGGAACGGGAGTCGCACCACCGGTACCTGCAAACGGTGGTGGAACACGTGAGCATGGGCCTGCTGGCCATCGAAGAAACGGGCGAAGTGCGGCTGATGAACCAGGCGGCCAAAAACCTGTTCCGCAAGCCGTTCCTGCACCACGTGCACCACCTGGCCTCCCTCGACCCTGACCTGCCGGCCACGCTGCTCAATATGCCCCCGGGCGGCCGTCGGCTGCGCAAGCTGGTCGTGGACGGCTCGCCGGTGCAACTGTCCATCCAGGCCACCCGCTTCAAACTGCACCAGCGGGGCTACGTGCTGCTCTCCTTCCACGACATCCGCTACGAACTGGAGGCGCAGGAGGTGGAATCGTGGCAGAAGCTCATCCGGGTGCTCACGCACGAGATCATGAACTCGGCCATTCCCATCTCTACACTCTCGTCGGTGGTGAGCGACATGCTGGTGGACGAAAAGGGGCAACTGGTGAACCTGGCGGCCCTCGACGAGGAGAACCTGGCCGACCTGCAAGGGAGCCTCAAAACGATCCAGAGCCGGAGCAAGGGGCTGGTGGACTTCGTGCAAGCCTACAAGAGCCTCACCCAGACGCCCAAGCTGCGCATCGAATCGGTGGCCGTGCCCGACCTGTTCACGCAGGTAAACATTCTCTGCAAAGGCCCGCTGCTGGCCCGGGGCATTGCCCTGCGCATCCGGCTGCCGGAGGAGGAACTGGTCCTGGCGGCCGACCGGGCGCTGCTCGAACAGGTGCTCATCAACCTGGTGGGCAACGCCGCCGACGCCGTGGCGGGCCGCCCCGACCCGCACATTATCCTCGCGGCGGGCCGGGAAGAACAACTCACCTGGGTGCAGGTCACCGACAACGGCGCGGGCATGAGCCCGGAGGTGCAGGAACAGATTTTCATCCCGTTCTACACCACCAAGGCCAGCGGGTCGGGCATCGGCTTGAGCCTCTCCAAACAGATCATGCTCCTGCACGGTGGCAAAATCCGCGTGCAATCCGTGCCGGGGCAGGGGAGTAGTTTTACGCTGGTATTTTGATGACTGAATGCACCAAGGAGAAAAAGGGTTTCTCGCAAAGCAGGAGCACAAAGGGCGCAAAAAAAAGAAGGATGGCGGGAAGGCGTCGCATCGCGGGTATGCGTCGCCTTCCTGCCATCCTTCTTTTTTTTGCGCCCTTTGTGCTCCTGCTTTGCGAGAAACCCTTTTTCTCCTCGGTGCATTTCACGCGAAGACGTGATGAATCGCGTCTCTACGGATTTGCGTAAACCGGTTAAATTGGGACCTCGAACTTCAATACTGTACGCCAATGACGCATTTTACTCGGCAGCACCCGGCTTCGGCCTGCCAACCCCGGGCCCTGGGCACCGCACCTCAACGAACCGGGTCATCCACCCTCAAGGCCATTTGCCTGGCCCTGCTGCTCGGGCTGGGGGCTTGCCAGCAGGATAATAAAGAACGGGCCTTCGACGGGAAAGAGAACGTGAAAGTCGTATACTACAGCAACTCCACCACCGTGCAGTCGCGCTTCGAGACGAAAGACGGGGTGCGGCACGGCTTGTTTCACTCTTATTACCCCAGCGGCCGGGTCAAGTCGAAGGCCTTCTACCAGAACGGCGTCCGGGTGGGGCAGGTGACGCACTTTCACGAGGACGGCCGGGTGCAGGGCATTGACCACTACGAAGACCTGGGCGGCGGCCGCAGCGTACGCACCACGTTTTTCGACAGTTCGAAGGTGGTAAAAGTACGCGTGCACCTCCACAACGGGGTCGCCCACGGACTGACGCAGCTGTATTACCCGAACGGCAAACTCAAATCCGAAACCATGTACGAGGAAGGTTTCCGCCAGGGCCCGTCGAAGCAGTATTACGAGGACGGCAAAGTCCGGTCCCTGTCCTTTTACAAAGCGGACCGGCAGGACAGCCTCTTCCGGAGCTATTACCCCAGCGGCCAGCTCAACATCCAGAGCACGTACTACGCCGGGCGGCTGCACGGCCCGTACGCCATCTACCGCCCCGACGGCAAGCTGCAAAAGCAACTCACCTACCAGATGGGCCAGCCGTTGAAATAAGGGTATTGGGGTATTGAAAGATTAAGGTATTGGGAAGAAACCACCCCTGTCCCCTCCTTGAAGGAAGGAGGGGAACTCGGCGGGTACGGCTGCACGGCAAGGAGAAATGCATGTCATGGCCTTCTTTCGGTGTTAGTGGGGCCGATGGGCACGGCTCCCCTCCTTTTTGCAAGGAGGGGCCGGGGGTGGTTGCTCCCCAATACCCCAATCTTCCAATACCCCAATTTTCCAATACCCTAATACCTTACCCCCAACCCCCAACCCATGGACTTACAACTCACCCAAAAAACGGCCCTGGTCACGGGCTCTACGGCCGGCATCGGCTTTGCCATTGCCCGGCGGCTGGCCGCGGAAGGCGCCGAAGTCATCATCAACGGCCGGACGGAAGAACGCATCGGGGCGGCCCTCAAAGCCCTGGCGGCCGAAGTGCCCGGGGCCCGGCTGCGCGGCGTGGCCGCCGACTTTGCCCGGCGCGACTCCGTCGAAAACCTCCTGCGCCAGGTGCCGGCCGTGGACATCCTGGTCAACAACGTGGGCATTTTCGAACCCAAGGCATTTACCGACATCCCCGACGAGGACTGGTTCCGGTTCTTCGAGGTGAACGTGATGAGCGGCGTGCGGCTTTCGCGCCACTACTTCCCGGCCATGCTGCAAAAGAACTGGGGACGCATCCTGTTCATTTCCAGCGAGTCGGGCGTGCAGATTCCGGAGGAGATGATCCACTACGGCACCACCAAGACGGCCCAGCTGGCCGTGGCCCGCGGCCTGGCCGAACTTACCCGCGGCACCGCCGTGACCGTGAACTCGGTGCTGCCCGGCCCCACGGCGTCGGAGGGCGTGGAAGGGTTCGTGGAGAGCATGGCGCGGCACCAGCACAAATCCCGCGAGCAGGTGGAAAAGGAGTTCTTCCAGACGGCCCGGCCCACTTCGCTCATCCAGCGGTTTGCCAGTCCCGACGAAGTGGCGGACCTGGTGGCCTTCCTGGCTTCGCCGCTGGCTTCGGCTACCAACGGCGCCTCCGTACGCGTGGACGGCGGCGTGGTCAAAACCATCGTGTAGGGACTGCCATTGGGGCAGTAAGAATTATTTAACGGGTTTTCGCCGCAAGCGTGTTGCTGTTTAGCCGGATAGTGGATATTTTACGGTGACTATGGTTTAGAGCGTCCGGTTGCGTGCATCGCGCACCGGACCCACACCCGGCGAGCCGGTTGATGATCCCGCCTGACTTGTCCTTCCCGGTAACTCTGTTTCCCCTGCCTGCCGTATGTCCTCGCCCCTCCACGACCTACTCATCCGCAGCAGCCCGGAAGGCATCGTCACCTTCGATACCGGCCTGACGGTGACCGCCTGGAACCCGGCGATGGAGAAGCTGCTGGGCATTGCCGCCCCGGCGGCGGTGGGCCGGAAACTGAACGAGGCGCCCCTGCCCGGGTTGCTCTCAGGGGAGGCCGAGGGGATCTTCCGGGAAGCCCTGCGGGGCAATACGGCCACCACCAGCACCATTCACCTGGGCGGGGACGCCGCCTACGACTTCTTCGAGATCACCTGTTTTCCGCTGCTCGACGGCAACGGCGGCGTGGCGGGCGGGGCCGCCAGTTTCAAAAGGATCGGCTTGCAGCCCCAACTCAGCAAGCTCTCCAGCCGGACCTACATCCAGTTCCAGGACGTGCTCGAAAGCATGGCCGACGCCTTCGTGGCCCTCGACGGCAACTGGTGCTACACGTACGTCAACAAAAAAGCCGCCGCCATCTTCAACCGCACCCAGGAATACCTGATCGGCAAGCACATCTGGACGGAATTTCCCGAGGGCGTCGGCCAGCCGTTCTACCACGCGTACTACCGGGCCGTGGCCCAGCGGGTTGACATTACGCTGGAGGAGTATTACGCGCCCTACGACCGGTGGTTCGAAAACCGCATTTACCCGCTGGCCGACGGGCTGGCGATCTTTTTCAACGACGTGACGGGCCGCAAAAAGGAACAGGAAGCCCTCCTGGCCCTCAACCGCGAACTGGGGGCCAGCCAGGAACTGCTGCAAGCCCAGGCCACGCAGATCACCGGCTACAACCAGCGGCTGGAGGAAACCGTCTTTCGGCGGACCAGCGAACTGGAAATGAAACACCAGGAACTGGCGGCGGCCATTGAAGAACTCACCACCCTCAACGAAGAACTGCGGGCTTCCAACGAACAACTGGCCGAGGCGAAGGGAGAAGTCGAACGGCTTTCGGCCGAGGCACTGCGCGCCAGCGAACAGAAGTACGCCGAACTCACCGAAAGCATGCAGGAGGTGTTCGTGGTGCTGGACGCCGAACAACGGTACACCTACCTCAACAAAGCCGCTGAACGGATGGCAAACCGGCCCCGGGAAAGCGTCTATGGCAAGACGCCGCTTGAACTCTTCGGCGAGCCGCGCGGCCGGCGCTTGGAGAACCTGTACCGGCGGGTGGCCCAGACCGGCCGGGCCGCGACAATCACCGAAGAGTTCCACCTGGGCAACCAGACCCGGTACCTGGAACTGACGGCGTACCCGACGGCCGCCGGCGGCAACTTCGGCATTGCCCGCGACGTGTCGGCCCGCGTGCAGGCCGAACAGCAGTACCGCGAACTGGCCGAAAGCATCGCCGACCCGGTGGTGCTGCTCGACCGGGAACTGCGCTACCTGTACATGAACACGGCCGCCGAACTGGCGGGCCGCACGCCGGGCAAGGCGGTGGGTGAAGCGGCGCTGGCGCCGGACGGCAAATTGCAGGCGGCCGTCGGGCGGGTGCTCGAAAGCGGCCGCAAGGAAGTGTTTACCGACGAGGTGCTCCGCGGCAACGTGCCCCGCATCCTGGAAATCACGCTCTACCCGACCAAAGCCGGCAACGTGCTGATGATCAGCCGCGACGTGACCGAAGCGGTGCGGGCGCAGGAACGGGAACGGGAACTCAACCGGGAGCTGGTCCAGCAGAATGAGCAGTTGCAGCAGTTCGGCTACATTACTTCGCACAACATCCGGGGGCCGGTGGCTACGCTGCTCGGGCTGCTCAACCTGTTTGACGGGGCCGCCACGCTGAGCGAGGAAGACGCCGTGCTGATCGAAGGCATGGCGCAAACGGTCCGCAAGCTCGATACGGTGATCCACGACCTGAACACGATCCTGGAGTACAAAAAGACGATCAATGCCATCAAAGAAGTAGTGGACTTGACCCAGTTGGCCGGGGAGGTGCGCCAGTTGCTGGCCCACTTCCTGGAAGGCGCCGGCGCGACGCTGCACCTCGACTTTGCGCAAGTGCCGCGGGTGTTTTCGGTGCGCAGCTACCTGCACAGCATCTGCTACAACCTCTTGTCCAACGCCATCAAGTTCCGCGACCCGGCCCGCCCCCCGGTGATCCGCATCCGCGCGTGGCCCGAAGACGGCTACGCCTGCATCAGCTTTGCCGACAACGGCCTGGGCATGGACCTGGAACGGCACGGGCATTACTTGTTTGGCCTCTACAAACGCTTCCACGGGCAGGTGGAAGGCAAGGGCCTGGGCCTGCACCTGGTCAAGACGCAGGTGGAAGCCCTGGGCGGCACCATCCAGGTACAAAGCCGGGAAGGCGAAGGCACTACGTTTACCGTGCGGCTGCCGGGGTAATGGTACACTGATTTATTATGATGATTATGAATAGTACACTGATTGGT
>CADCTQ010000676.1 GCA_902805615.1 uncultured Cytophagales bacterium | reverse complement strand
TGGCGGGTATTGCGGGCGTGATCACCTCTTCCCATTCCGAACAGAGAAGTTAAGCCGCCCTGCGCCAATGGTACTGCCTTCACCGGTGGAAGAGTAGGTCCCCGCCAACCCCATTTCAGACAACACACAAAACAAAGGTCCCCCGAGCAATCGGGTGGACCTTTTTTGTTTTTCGCTATGGGAAAAGATGATAATACTTTACTCCCTTTGTATATAGAGAATGGGATTTCATTAGAGTTGTTAGTGTTTGATTTTCAAGGACAAGTTATCAAATTTGCGTAAAAAGTAATCAGATGGATCAGATAGGCTTGTCCTATACGGCTATTCGTACCGAGAGGCAGTGGCGGTCAGCCACTGGGCTGAGTCAAGAGCGATTCAACTTGTTAGCTGCTGAGTTTGGCAAAGCATACCAGCAGTATTATGGAGTAAGTGTGGAAGAAAAGATGAAAAACCTAAAGCAGCAGTTCATTTTTACTACTTATGAACAGATGCTGTTTTTTGTGTTGTTCATTTTGAAAAACACGCTTACCTGGGATAATGCTGGCTTAGTATTTGGCATCAGTGGCCCAGACGCCTACTTAAACTTTACCCGGTTTTTTCCGCTGCTGCAGTCGGCTTTAGAACGCTTAAGTTGCTTGCCGATGCGGGACTTGAAAGACTGGCAGAAGCTTCGCTCGGCGTTTTCCCAGCAGCTAGTCCTGCTCATGGACGGCAGTGAGTTATCGGTACAACGGCCTCAGGATGAGCAGCAACAGCAACAGGCTTTCAGCGGCAAAAAAAAAGACACACCCGAAAGGTACTCCTGATGAGCACGCCTGCCAAGCGGATTTTGTTTGTAAGTAAGCTCTACAACGGGTCGGTGCATGATAAGAAGATGGCCGATGAACAGCTCAAGGATAAAGCAGCCTTGTTTAAAGCAAAAGAATTACGAGTGGATTTAGGGTTTTTAGGAATAGACAAACAGCTTAAGGATTGCCAGGTGGAGATACCTGAGAAAAAAAAGAAAAAGCAAGAACTCACCCTTGAGCAAAAACAGGCTAATCAGGAAAAAGGCAAAAACAGAGTGTGCATTGAACATGCCATTGGCGGGATGAAAAGATACCGTTTGATTATGGAGAGGATTAGAATTAGAAAACTACCCCTGCTTGATACGGTTGTAGGGGTATGTGCAGGCCTTTGGAACTTCCAATCGGGCTTCTTCTCTCATTCTCAATGACTAACAAGTCTATTGTGCTGATACAAGCTGCGCCGGTTGCTGGCGGAGGAAGTCGCGCCTTTTGTAACAGAAGATTCTTCCCCTCGCGGTTACGCAAAATGCCACTGCCGCCCGAAAAGTTGGCCCAACAACCGGCGCATTTCCCTAATTTTGACGGAGCAACCTCCCACGCTTTTGCATGCCCACTTTTTTAGAATGCGCCGCGCAGCACGTCTTTTCCCGGTACCGGCACAACCTGGACCGGGTTACGGTGATTCTGCCGACCCACCGGGCGGCCTACTTTTTCCGCCGCACACTGGCCGCGCAAACCGAAGACCCGGTATGGGCCCCACGCATCGCGGCCATCGACGATTTTATTACCGAGGCGGCCGACGCCCGGCCCGTTGACCCCATCGGGCTGGTGTGGTTGCTCTACGACGTGTGCAAGGAGATTGACCCCAACGTGCAGTTTGACCGGTTCACCGGCTGGGCCCACACGCTGTTGCTCGACTTCGACAAGATCGACCAGTACCTGGTGGACGCCGCCGGGCTGTTCGATTACCTCTCGGAGGCCAAAGCCCTCGAACGCTGGGAGCCCGACCACACGCCCGGCCGGCCCCTGCGGGTGCAGTCGAAGGTGATGGAGGGCTACTTCCTGCTTTGGCAGAACCTGCACCGCATGTACCGGCGCCTGAAGGAGCGGCTCCGCGAGGGGGGACAAGCCTACCGCGGCATGATGTACCGGCAGGTGGCCGAAGACCCTTCCGGGCTGCTCACAGATCCCGACACGGACGCCTACGTGTTCGTGGGGCTCAACGCCCTGAGTGCTTCCGAAGAAGTGATTCTCAAGGCCCTTATGAAGGCGCACCGGGCGGAAGTGCTCTGGGACACGGATGCCTATTACATGGACCGCAACCTGGGCGTAAAGGCCGGCGACGTGCTGCGCAAGTACAAGAAGGACCGCACCTTCGGCGTGTGGAACTGGCAGTTCGACGACCTGCTCACCGGCGAAAAGGACATTCACGTGATCGGCGTGCCCAACGCCACCATGCAGGGCAAGGTAGCCGTGCAGCTTTACCACCAGCAGCGCCTCGCCTTCCAGTTAAGCGACGGGGACGTAAGCGACGGGGACGCCGAAGAAACCACGGCCATCGTGCTGCCCGACGAAAACCTGCTGCTGCCGGTGCTCGAATCGCTCGACGCGACGGTGAAGGATTTCAACATCACCATGGGCCTCTCGCTGCGGCAGTCGAACCTGTTTACGCTGGTGGACGCCCTGTTTACGCTCCAGTACCTGGCCCTCAACGAGTACCGGTCCGGCCGCAAAACCGTCAAGTACAACCACCGGCACCTGATGAAAGTGCTTACGCATCCCTTCGTGAGCCAGTACGACCAGCTCCGCTACCGGGAGGCCAAAGACGCCCGCGAGGCTAACGGGGCCGGCGCCGACGAAACGGCCGAACCGATCCTCACCCCGGTGCGGGCCGTGATGTACCACATCGGCAACCACAACGTGATCTACATTACCCCCGAAGACCTGCTCAAGACCGGCGGGGACGACGGGCTGCTGCGGGTGCTCTTTACGCCCTGGTTTGCCGAGCCGGCGGCGGCCCTGGGGTGCTTCCGCGGCCTCATCGAACAGCTCCGCGAGGTGTACAAGGCCCGCCGCGAAGCCATCGAGATCGAGTACCTGTACCTGTTTTCGACCATCGTGCGGCGGCTCGACACCATCCTCAAGGAGCGTTACGCCAAGCCCGGCGCCGAAAAACTGTCGCTGCGGTCGTTCCGGCTGTTTCTCTACGAACTCTTCAAGCAGACCCGCATTCCCTTCAGCGGCGAACCGGTGAGTTCCCTGCAGATCATGGGAATGCTCGAAACGCGGACGCTGGACTACGACACGGTGATCATCCTGTCGGCCAACGAGAAGACGCTGCCCCAGCCCAAAAAGCAGAATTCGCTCATCCCGCTGGACGCCTGCCGGGAGTTTGACCTGCCCACGTACCGTTCGCAGGAGGCCACCATGAGCTACCACTTCTACCGGCTGTTGCAGCGGGCCAAAAAAGTGTACCTGCTCTACGTGTCGGCGGCCGATACCTACGGGGCGGGGGAGAAGAGCCGGTTCATCTACCAGCTCGAACACGAACTGACCCGCTACAACCCCAACATCCGGCTCCACCACCAGACGGCGCAGGTCCGCGAAGGGGCGGCCCTCGAAGCGGCCTTCATCCCGCGGGTGGACAAAACCGAAGCCGTGCGGACGGCCGTGCGGGCGGCCTTCGAAAAAGGCATTTACCCCTCGCAGCTCAACATGTACGTCAACTGCTCCCTGCAATTCTACCTGGGCGTGATCGCCGGCATCCGGGGCGAAGAAGAGGTGGAGGAAAACATGGGCGCCGCCGCCTTCGGCAACCTGGTGCACAAAACGCTGGAAAACCTCGACAAGGACCTGGCCGGGCAGGACCGGCCCATGCTGGCCGCCGACCTGGAAGCCATCCTGCCCTCGCTGCCCGAACGGGTCCGCAAGGAGTTCCTCGAATTCTACCCCGGCTACGACCTGGAAAGCGGCCTCAACTACCTCATGTACAAGATCGCCGTGCGGGTGATCCGCAACTTCCTCGAAGAACTCATCAAGAGCGACGTGTTTCCGCTCGAAATCCTGGGCCTCGAACGCACCCTCAGCGCCGACTTCAACGTGACCGTGCACGGGCAAACCATTCCCATCAAAGTCTCCGGCCGCATTGACCGCATTGACAAGGTGGGCGACACGATCCGGGTGGTGGACTACAAGACGGGCAAGATCGAACGCAAGCACCTGCGCGGCGGCGTGGATACCCGGCAGATGCTGCTCACCGACCCCGAGGCCGACAAGGTGCGGCAGCTGTGGCTCTACAAGTACATCCTCGCCAAGCGGCTGGTCCAGGACGGGGGCATTCAACTGCCCGACCGGCTGGTAAAGGCCGACGGGGCCAAACTGGTGGCCGGCTTTTATTCGCTCCGCAACATCGAAGCGGGCCTGCTCGACGACGCCTTGCCGGTCGGCGACGGGGTCACGCTGGAATCGTACGTGCAGCAGACGGAGAGCTACCTCCAGACGATCCTCGGCGACCTGCTCGACCCGGCCCAGCCTTTCGGCCCGACCGACCGCCTCGAATCGTGCGTGTACTGCGCCTACAAACGCATCTGCAACCGGTAGGCAGCAGTTGGTACGCAGCAGTAGACCATTCGCTTGACAGTCAATCTTCTAACCTTTTTGCCTGTATAACCTTCCAACCTGATACGCTATGGAAATTGCCCTGGTACTGGGGTTACTGGTAGTGGCCATCGTCCTGTTCACCTGGGAGAAAATCTCGGTGGACGTGGTGACACTCCTGCTGCTCATCATTCTCATCCTCAGCGGCATCCTCACGCCCTCGGAAGCATTTGCCGGGTTCAGCAGTGATTTCATCATCATCCTGGCTTCCATTTTCGTGGTGAGCGGCGCCATGCAGGAAACCGGGGTGCTCGACCGCATCGGGGCGGTGCTGGTGCGGGTGGCCGCGGGCCTCAAGCACGGCGCCCTCATGGCCTTCATCATGATCATCGTGGGCACGGTGTCGGCGTTCATGAACAACACCACCGTCACGGCGCTGTTCGTGGGACCGGTGAGCGGCATGGCCCGCAAGATGAACGTGAGCCCCTCCAAGCTGCTCATGCCGATGGCCTTTGCCTCTATCATGGGCGGCACCTGCACCCTCATCGGCACCTCCACCAACGTGGCCGTCAGCGGCTTCATCACCACGCAGGACATGGTCCCGGTGGGCATGTTTGAAATCACGCCGGTGGGCCTGGTGCTGTTTGCGGCCGGCATCCTCTACATGTTCCTGGTGGGGCGGCACTTCCTGCCCGACAACCCCGAAGCCAGCCTCACCGAAGGGTACGCCATCCGCGAATACCTGAGCGAAGTGGTGGTGGTGAGCAACTCGCCCCTCATCGGGCAGCACATTTCCGAAACCAACCTGAGCCGGCTCGACATCCGCATCCTGCAAGTGCTCCGCGACGACCAGTCGTTTTTCCCGCACCCGTACCTGGTGATCCAGGCCGGCGACCTGCTGCTGGTGGAAGGCAAGGTGGACGAACTGCTCAAAATCCGCGAAACCAACGGCATCCAGATCCGGGCCGACATGCTCGACGACGCCGACCTGCTCACGCGCAACTCGCAACTGGCCGAGGCGCTCATCACCAACGGCGAGTCGGACCTGGTCGGCAAGACCATCAAAAGCTCCGACTTCCGCAAGCGGTACGGACTGGTGGTGCTGGCCGTCAACCGGGCCGGCCAGACGCTGCGCGACAAGATCAGCCACATCGAACTGCGCCTGGGCGACCTGCTGCTCGTGCAGGGCACGCCCGACCGCATCCGCTACATCCGGCAGATACACGACCTGGCCATCCTGGGCGAGTTCACGCCGGTGCTGTTCCGCTTCAAGCGGGGCATCCTCACGGTGGGGTTCTTCATGCTGGCCGTGCTGGCCGGATCGCTGGAATGGGCGCCGCTGTCGGTGTGCTTCCTGACGGCGGCCGTGCTCACGGTGCTCACCAAGGCCATGACCGTCGAACAGGCGTACGGCTCGATTGACTGGCGGCTGCTCATCCTGATCGGGGGCATGAGTGCCTTCGGGCTGGCCATGGAAAAAACGGGGGCTTCCACGTTCCTGGCCGGGCTCATTACCGACTGGCTGAGCCCGTTCGGCAAGACGGCCATCCTCACCGGGTTCGTGCTGCTCACGGTCCTGCTCACCCAGCCCATGTCCAACGCCGCGGCGGCGCTGGTGGTGCTGCCCATTGCCCTCGAAACGGCCCAAGCCCTGGGCGCCAACCCCCGTTCGTTTGCCATCGGCGTCATGCTGGCCGCCTCCATCTCCCTCATCACCCCGTTCGAGCCCTCCTGCATCCTGGTGTACGGGCCGGGGCGCTACAAATTCAGCGACTTCTTCAAGACCGGCTCGGTACTCACGCTGATCCTGCTGGTGATCATCGTGCTGCTGGTGCCGGTTTTCTGGCCGCTCTGACAATTTGTTGCCGGCCGCGCCTATGTATCAAGCGGGTAATTCGTAAATTTGAAGTAATTGCGAATACAAAAACACGATAACGGAGGGCCATGCGTTACTTCTCAGGCACCTGCCCGTGCATGTACCCAACTGCCCTTTCACGGGATCGAGCAGCGAAAACCTATGAATAAGACCTTTTTACTAGTAGCAACCCTTACCGCCTTGGTAGCCTGTACTACCGTGAAAGACTCGGACGATTACCGCAAACTGGCCGCCGAAAAAGCTTCCCTCGAAGAGCAGATCCGGGCCCGCGACGAGGAAATAGACGAAATTACCGCCTCCATGAACCGGGTGGACAGCAACCTGGTCGCCATCTCCGAATACGTGGAGGTGATGGACGGCATCAAGCTCAGCGAACTGGTGAAGAACCGCGGCGAGATTGACCTGATGATCACCGAGATCGGCGACTTCGTGAAGGAAAACAACGCGTTGGTGGCCGACCTGGAAAAAAAGGTGCAGGAGTCTACCAGCCTCAACGCCGGCCTCAAGCGGCTCATTGACCAGCAGAAGCGGGAAGTGTTCGAAAAAGAAACCCAGATTGCGGCGCTGATGAAGCAGGTGGACGACCTCAAAAACGAGCTGCGCACCACGATCAGCGCCAAGGACGCCGAAATCGAGACCAAGGAAGCCGAGATTTCCCTCAAGGAACTCGAAATCAAGGACACCCGGAAGGTGATCGAAGAAAAGGAAAACACCCTCAACACGGGGTTTGTCACCTACGGCAACAAAAAGGACCTCTCCGACAAGGGCGTGATCCAGTCGGACGGGACGATTGGCTTCGGCAAGATCGTGCTTTCCAACAAGTTTGAGGACAACGACTTCCAGGCCGTCAACATCCGGGAGATCGGCGAGATTGACATGGGCGTGACCAAGCGGCAGAAGGCCCTTACCCAGCACCCGGTGGATTCGTACTACTTCGTGAAGACCGACGGCCGCACCTTCCTCAAAATCGTGGACTACCAGAAGTTCTGGAGCATTTCCAAGTACCTGGTGGTGGTGGTTGACTACTAGGCCGTCCGTTGCCTGACCGTCAGAACCTTCAGCGTCACACGCTTCTCAGCCCCGGCACCCACCGGGGCTTTTTCATTCAGGAGGCTTGAAGAATCAACCGGAAACCAGCAACCCACTACAAGTGCCGCAGGCCGCCGAGCAGGGCCTGGTACACCCCGGCCAGGTTGGGGTCGTCGGTGCCCGAACCCTTTTGCAGTTCCGTCAGCGCCGAGGCCAGCAGTTGCTTGAGCCGGTCGTAGTCGTTGAGCTTGTCGCGGTCGTAGTAAAACTCGGGGATTTCGAGCCGGTCGGCGCCCAGCATGGCGTGGCTGATGAGGGTCTGGATGTACTGGAGCAATCCTTCGCGGTTGACAAAGTACGGTTTGCCCTCCCCCGGGCGGGCCGTATTGAGCTTTAACTTGGCAATAATCACGGCAAGGGTCACGCGCAGGTTTTTGAGCTGTTTGTCCGTCATTTGGGAAGGGTGCATCATGGGCAGGCGGGGCGTTTGTTGAATGGCCGGAACGCTACGGATTGAAATGAAAACGATGTATGCTACCCGGTGCGGGTCAGCAGTTGCACTTATAACTGCACCGGGTTGTCAGTGGCGGTAAAATGCCATTTTTTCGCTTTAAAATTAAAAATTTTCGTTGCCGATACCAACACAAAAGCCCACTTTTTGCCGGTAAGTTCCCGAGGGACGGCAAAAAGTGGGCTTTTGCATTGAAACCTTTCGGGTTTCCAAAACCCGAAAGGTTTACTTGTTCATCGGCTATCCTTCATCTCACCCAATTCCTTTTCAAAACCGCCCGAAAGGATGGGCCAGCGGCACCAGGTTTTGGGGTCCAGGTTCTTGTCGTCCACGTGGAAGGAAGGGGCGTAGCGTTCCCGTTTCCACTGGTTGCGGCTCCAGAGGCGGAAAAAGCGTTCCACGTAGAGCAGCAGTTGGTCGCCGGTATACACCTCGCCGAACTGCACGTGCATGATTTCGAGCACTTCCCGGGGCGTCTGCTTGTCGCGGATGGCGCACTTTTCGATGGCGTCGAGCACTTCGTAGGGCATCAGGTCGGCCTCGTCGGTCTGGGTCATTTCCAGGGGGCGCAGTTCGGCGCTGGGTTGCAGCGAATTGACCTTGTGCAGGCCGGCCAGCTTGTGGGTGCCGTCCACGCCCTGCGTTTCGAGCCACACGAGCCACTTGCGGAGAAAAGCCTTGTCAATGCCGGCAATCGGCGATATGCTGCCCGCCGTATCGCCGTCCATCGTGGCGTAGCCCACGGCCGCCTCGGAACGGTTCGAAGTGGAGAGCAGCAACGCCCCTTTGATGTTGGCGAGCATCCACACGCTGGGGGCGCGGACCCGGGCCTGTATGTTCTGGAGGGCAATGTCGTCGGTCTGCCAGGAGAGCTTGCGGCCGATGCCGCCTTCCACGGCCCGGGTGTACTGCTGCACCAGTTCGTCAATCGTGATTTCGAAGTAGTCCGCGTTAAGGCTTGCGGCCAGGCTTTCGGCCGACTGGCGGGTGTCATTCGAACTGTTGCGGGTGGCCTGGTACACGCAGGAGAGCAGTTGCCGGGTGAGGTCGGCCACGCTGTTGCAACTCGACAGCGCCGGAATGTAACTCAGCTTCCGCTTGAATCCCTCCAGGCCGATGCTTTCGACGGCAAAGTGGATCATCAGGTGGCACAGGGCCGACACGGCCGAGGAGTCGGCGCCGCCGCTGAGCGACACGACGAACCCGCGGGAACGGCTCTTGCGCAGGTAGTCGAACAACGCCAGGGACACGGCCCGGGCAAACTCTTCTTCCTTCAGGTACGGACTCGATTCCCAGTCGGCGGCCCGGGGCGTGGGCCGTTCGGGACGAACGACGGGAAAGTCGAATTCCGCCTGTACGCGGCCGAAGTCTTTGGGACCGGCGTTGCCGGAGGCGGGAATCTGCTCGATCTTGGTCTGGGCCTGCGCCAGCCGGTTGGCGTCCACGTCAACCACGGCGGTCACCAAATGGTGGTCGGCGTAGGAGAACCGCGCCCCGATGGCCTGCATTTTCCCGGCCGAAGCGATCAGGGCGCTGCCGTCGTAAATGGCGCGGCCGGCCTCGTTGCCCAGCAGGTTGGCGTAAATGTAGCTCACGCCGTAGGCCCGGGAGCCTTCCAGCACGAACCGCTGGCGGATTTCCATCTTGTGGAAGGCAAAATGGCTGGCGCTGGGGTTGAGGATGATGTCAACGCCCCGCCGGAACAGGCTGGAACCGGGCCGGTTGGCGACCCAGGCGTCTTCGCAGATCTCGAAGCCGATGCGGATGCCGTCCACTTCGTAGTACAGGTCGCCCAGGGGGTAGGTTTCGCCGTCCAGGGGCAGTTCGGCTACTTCGCCCTGCGGCCAGGGGTTAAACCAGCGGGGTTCGTAGTGGATGCCGTCGCCGGCCAGGTACTTCTTGGCCGTAAAGCCCAGGATTTTGCCGTCGGCCACCAGGCAGGCCGCGTTGTAAATTCGGTTGAGGTACTTGACGGGCAGGCCCAGCGACACGACCATGCCCTTCGTGTGCGGCAGGATTTCGGCCAGCATCTGGTTGGACTGCGCGAACGTGCCGTGGGAGTAGAAGGCATCCTCGCAGCCGTAGCCGGGAATGCACATTTCGGGCAGGCAGAGCAGGCTCACCTGCAACTTGCGGGCCTCGTCAATGCAGGCCAGGATATGGGAAAGGTTGTTGTTCCAGTCAAGGGGCGTCTGGTTCAGTACGCCGGCGGCAACTCTGAGCAGTTTCATGATTGAAGTATTAGGTATTGGGTACCAGGTATAGCGTGTAACGTAGGGAATGCGGGAAAGTACTCAATACCTGATACCCTGATACCTTGTACCTCCCGTCTCGCTCATCAGTGGCTTAGGATTTCGGTGGCAAGTAAATCGCCGATGCTTTTTACTTTCAGGAAATGATTTTGCAGCCCGATGGCGTTGGGGTGGCTGTCGGTGCTGTACACGCAACTGAACAGGCCGCTGCGTTCGATTTTATCGAGTCCCCCGTTGCTGAACAGCCCGTGCGTGGTGACCGCCGCAATGCGGGCCGCCCCGGCTTCCAGGTACGCCTCGGCTGCATTCACCAGCGAGCCGCCCGTCCGGATCATGTCGTCGTAGATGATGACGCACTTGCCCCGCACGTCGGCGCTGATGGCGGTGATCTGCGTTTCTTCCCCGCTGGTGCGCCGCTTGAACACAAAGGCCCCGTTTACCCGCATGTCATTTGCCAGCGACTCGACCCACTTGGCCCGGCCGGCATCCGTGGAGGCGAGCACGAAGTCATTGCCGGCAATCTCGCGGCACGCCTCCATGATGACGGGCTTGGCGTACAGGTGCACGGCTTTGGTTTTGCCCTCGAAGTAGTACGGCAGGCCCTCCGTGTGCAGGTCGAGCAGCACCACGCGGTTTTCCATCGGCGTCTCCGGAATGGTGGAGAGCAGGTAAGCCCGCGTCTTGGCCGTAACCACCTCACCCGTTTTCACGGCCCGTTCCATCGTGGAGTAGCCGAAGTACGGGATGACCAGCAGCAGCGAACAGGCGCCGAGCCGCACCAGCGTGCAGGCCAGGTCGTACAATTCCAACGTATCCGCGTCCGAAATGGTGCCGCCCACCAGCACGACTTCCCGGCCGTCCACGTCGGTGAGTACCCGCTGGTACCGCTCCCCGTCGGGAAACTGCTTGACTTCCACCTCGCCGCAGTCGAAATGCCCCGACCGGCAGAGTTCCCGCTGCATGTACTGGTAAGACAAAGTGCTGAATACTATTTTGTTGCCGTATTTCATGGGTAAAACATTAGACGGGAGGTGTTTGACAAAAGACCCGGAAAAGGAGACGCGTTTTCCTGGACTGCACGCCTTTTTCCGTTTTCCGTTGCCAAATTTCCGTTTTTAATTGAACTGCTCTTCGTTTTTCAGATTTCTCAGTTTGAGGATCAGGTCAGTTTTGAAATCATAAAGGCCCTTTTCCAGGCCCACGGGGTACGTGTGCGGGTTGACGAAGCGTTTGATGCCTTCGTGAAAGCCGCCAAGCTGCGTTTTGACCCGCTCGCGGATCTGGCCGATGGCCGGCAGGCGGTACACCCGTTGTCCTTCCCGGAACACGGGCATCAGCAGGTCTTCGTAGCGCAGGCTGCCACCCAGCTTTTTTCGTTTGGTGTAGTCGGTCGGGTCCACGATTACCGGGTGGGCGCCGTCGGCCCCGTTTTCGGTATCAAAAATCATGTCGGCCACGAAGCCTTTGGCATCCGCGTAGCGTCGCACCTGCTGAATGCCCGGCGTAGAAATCTTGATCGTCTGTTCGGAAAGCTTCATTTTGTAGTCCCACCCGCCGGTTTCGTTCCGCAAGGCGGCCAGCTTGTACACGCCGCCGAGGGCCGGCTGGTCATAGGCCGTCACGAGCTTGGTGCCCACGCCCCACACGTTTACGCGGGCCCCCTGGTCCTTGAGGCTGGCGATGATGTGTTCGTCGAGGTCGTTGCTGGCCAGGATGCTGGCCTCGGGGAAACCCGCTTCGTCGAGCAGCTTGCGGGCTTCGATGCTGAAGTACGCCAAATCCCCCGAATCGAGGCGGATGCCGCCCAGTTTGTAGCCCTTCCCGCGCAATTGGTGGCCGACGGCAATGGCTTTTTTCACCCCTTCGAGCGTATTGAACGTATCCACCAGGAACACGCTGTTGTTGGGCATCACTTCGGCGTAGGTCTGGAAGGCTTCTTCTTCGGAGTCGAACGACATCACCCAGCTGTGGGCGTGCGTGCCCCGCACGGGAATGCCGTACAGTTTGCCGGCCAGCACGTTGGAAGTGGCTTCGCAGCCGCCGATGTAGGCCGCCCGGCTGGCGGTGAGGCCGCCGTCAATGCCCTGGGCGCGGCGCAGGCCGAATTCCAGCACCGGTTCGTCTTTGGTCACCAGCTTCAGCCGGGCCGCCTTGGTGGCGATCAGCGACTGGAAGTTGATCATGTTGAGCAGGGGCGTTTCGATGAGCTGGCATTGCAGGATGGGGCCGCGCACCCGCACCAGCGGCTCCTGGGGAAATACCACCGTGCCCTCGGGTACCGCTTCCACGTCGCAGGTGAAATCGAGGCCGCGCAGGTAGTGCAGGAATCCTTGCTCGAAGAGCGGCTTGCCGTCGTAGCCCTTCAGGTCGGCCAGGTAGGCCACGTCTTCCTCCGAGAAGCTGAAGTTTTCCAGGAACTGCACGGCCTGTTCCAGGCCCGCCGCTACGGTAAAGCCGCCCTCGAAGGGGTGCTTGCGGAAGTACAGGTTAAAGACGGCTTCTTTTTCGGCCGTACCGGATTTCCAGTAGCCGTACGCCATGGTAATCTGGTAGAGGTCGGTGAGCAGGGCGAGGGACGAGGGAGAGAAGGGCATGGAGGTAATTGTAAAATTTACACTAAGGTAGGGGCGTCCACCAGAATTCCAAAATCAAAAGCGGACTATTTTCCCGAACGTAAGCATACGGAGCATAAAGCAGGCGTGGGGCTTGCGCCAGGAAGCAAGGAGCCAGGAGTGAGAAGTGAGAAGCGAGTATCTGCAACGACGCCAGTTCATGACGCGCCTGCGGTTGTACGTAAAACAAGCCGTAGATGCATCATGAACTGGCGTCATCAGTGTCGAAAAAGTCGCCTATGCCATGCACTTACCCCACCTTACTCCCACTCAATGGTTGCCGGGGGCTTGGAGGAAATGTCGTACACCACGCGGTTGATGCCTTTTACCCGGTTGATGATCTCGTTGGAGATTTCGGCCAGGAACTCGTAGGGCAGGTGCGCCCAGTCGGCGGTCATGCCGTCCACGGAGGTGACGGCCCGCAGGGCCACGGCGTTTTCGTAGGTACGTTCGTCGCCCATCACGCCCACCGACTGCACCGGCAGCAGGATTGCCCCCGCCTGCCACACCTGGCGGTACAGGTTGTGCCGTTTGAGGCCATCAATGAAAATACGGTCCACCTCCTGGAGCACGGCCACCTTTTCGGGCGTAATGTCGCCGAGGATGCGGATGCCCAGGCCCGGACCCGGGAAGGGATGCCGCCCCAGGATGTTCTCGGGCAGGCCCAGCTTGCGTCCTACTTCCCGCACTTCGTCCTTGAACAACGTATTGAGCGGCTCCACCACTTTCAGGTTCATCCGGGCCGGCAGCCCGCCCACGTTGTGGTGCGACTTGATGGTGGCCGAAGGCCCTTTGACCGAGACCGACTCGATCACGTCGGGGTAGATGGTGCCCTGCCCGAGCCACCGGACGTCCTGGATGCGGTGCGCCTCCACGTCGAACACGTCAATGAATGTCTTGCCGATGGCCTTGCGCTTGGCTTCCGGGTCGGTGAGGCCCGCCAGGGCGCCGTAGAACCGGCTCTTGGCGTCCACGCCCACCACGTTGAGGCCCAGTTCTTCGTACGAATGGAGCACTTCCTCGTACTCGCTCTTGCGCAGCAGGCCGTTGTCCACGAAAATGCAGAACAGGTTGTCTTCAATGGCTTCGTGAATGAGCGTGGCGGCCACGCTGGAATCCACGCCGCCCGAGAGGGCCATTACCACTTTGTCGTTGCCCAGCTTCTTTTTGAGGGCCGTCACGGTGCTCTCCACGAAGGCTTCGGGCGTCCAGTCCTGGGCGCAGCCGCAAATGTTGACCACGAAGTTCTTCAGCACCGCCTTGCCTTCCAGCGAGTGGGTCACTTCGGGGTGGAACTGGATGCCGTAGGTTTGCTGGCCGGCCACCCGGAACGCGGCCACCCGCACCGTATCCGTGCTGGCAATGATCTCGAAGGAGGGCGGCAGCTCGGTAATGGTATCGCCGTGCGACATCCACACCTGGGAGTGGGCCGACAGGCTTTGCAGCAGCGGCGCACCGGCGTTTATTTCGTGGAGGCGGGCCCGGCCGTATTCCCGGGAACTCGAAGGCCGCACCTCGCCGCCGTGCTGGTGGGCCAGCAACTGGGCGCCGTAACAGATGCCCAGCAGGGGCAACCGGGCCAGGAAGGGCGAAAGGTCGGGATGGGGCGAGGTATGGTCGCGGACCGAGCACGGACTGCCCGAGAGGATCACGCCTTTGACGGCGGGCGTAAGCGGGGGAAGGTGGTTGTAGGGATGAATTTCGCAGTACACGTTCAGTTCGCGCACCCGGCGGGCGATGAGCTGCGTATACTGTGAACCAAAGTCTATGATGAGAATCTGTTCGTTCATGTGCAAAGGTAAACGAATTTTGCACTTTAAGCACCCGGCGCGTTTCCCGTACGGCCCCCATCCGCCCGATACTCCCGAAAACCGCCCGCCGGAAAGATGGCAGGAATTTTGCCTCCGTGCGTCCTACCAACCACTCACTACCCTTTTGCCGCCATTGTCTATGAAAAACATTCCGCTTTTATTCCTGGTTGCCCTTCTACTCCTGGCCGGCAGCCAGGGCAATGCCCAGGTCCGGCGCAACGACCGGCCGACCCGCATCCCGGAAGCCTCCGGGTACAACAACCTGATCAAGATCAACCCGCTGAGCCTGGTGGCTGCTACGGGCTCTTTCGCCTACGAACGGGTCATCAATGAGCGGATGAGCGGCCAGTTGGGCTTCCTCTTTACGCGGTATTCCGGCCGGATCACCGGGGGCCGTACCCTGTCGGGCTTTGCCGTTACGCCCGAGTTCCGGTACTACCTGACCGGCACGGCACCCCAGGGTTTTTTCGTGGCGCCGTTCCTGCGCTACCGCCGCACTTCGCTGACCTCGGGGGAAGTCAACGTGCAGGGCCGCACTTTTGACGGTACGCTGCAAATAGACAACTTCGGGGGGGGCGTACTGGTCGGGGGACAATTCCTGCTGGGCGAACGGTTTTCGTTCGAGGGATTCATTGGCCCCACCGTGACGGGCCGCAATTACCAATTCACCGAAGGAACCACCGAAAGGGACTACGACGTGCCTAACTTTTTCTCCCCGGTGTGGTTCCGCACGGGCATTACCATAGGATTTTTGTTCTGATGAAACGCACATCCCGGTGGGCTGACCCGTACTTTTTCGGGCGGGATCATCAAAAACGAGAATGCGTTTAGAAATTTCTCCTTTTGTTTTTGGCCTTGCCGGCGCAAAGGACCTCCGCATTCCATGGTAGAAAAATGGGTTTTGCAGGCCCTTTGCCCGTTGCACCGGTAAAAAAAATTACTTATCCCGCCCGGACATTGCATGCTGCCGGTTTTAGCAGAAGATAGATTGTAATCGCCTCAATGTCATTATAGTATTGCGGCATCAATCAAACTTTTTGTTAAACAGTAGTATGAAAAAATCATCAATCCTCCTTTCACTGATGCTTTGCCTGGGCCTGTTCGGCGTAAACACGGTAAGCGCACAAAAGCAGAACGTAATTAAATTCAACCCGCTGAGTCTTGCCATCGGCAACATCTCTCTTTCCTACGAGCGCATCCTGTCCGAGAAAACTTCTTTCCAGCTGCAGGCTGGCTACTGGCTCGGTGGTTCGATTGGCGAAACCAAATTCAGCGGCATGTCCCTTACCCCGGAATTCCGTTATTACGTAACCGACAACGAGCGGCCCAAGGGCTTCTACCTGGCTCCTTTCGCCAGATACCAGAGCATCACGGCAAGCACCAAACTCGATGACGACGCCTCGGCTACCTTGACCCGCATTGGTGGTGGTGCCGCCTTCGGTTACCAGTTCCTGTTCGGCAAAACGGTTACCTGGGATACCTTCCTCGGTCCCCAGTACCTGAAGAACTCCGTAAAATACAAAAACGCTGCTGACGCCGGCACGCTGGACCTCGACCGCCTGAGCGGTAACTTCGGACTGCGTTTCGGTACCACCATTGGTTTTGCTTTCTAATTCATAATCTACTCCCACAAGGAAGGGCGACTTACGGTCGCCCTTTCTGTTTTCAGGCAAATCCCATAGCACCCAGCCTCCTGTCCGGCCCTCTGTCCTTCTGGCCCTACAGCAGGGCACTGATGTAATTATTGCGGAGGCGGAAAGGCGCTTTAACAAAAAAACCTATTTTTGGATAGATTGAATACCCGGTTGGCTTCTTCGGCGCCGGGTATTTGCCGTAACCCTTAACCTCCTATCGTTTGACATGAAGCCAATACCCATCCTTTTGCTGTTGGCCGTGCTGCTGAGCACGGCCGCGGTCGCCCAGGAACCGCGGATCAAGTTTACCGAATACGAGCTGCCCAACGGCTTGAAAGTGCTGCTCCACCAGGACAACTCCACGCCCATTGTGGCCGTGACGGTGATGTACCACGTGGGCAGCAAGAATGAGCAGGCCAACCGCACCGGCTTCGCCCACTTCTTCGAACACCTGCTCTTTGAAGGCTCCGAGCACATGAAGCGGGGCGACTTCGACAAGCTCAACAAGAATGCCGGCGGCACCAACAACGCCAACACCTCGCAGGACCGCACGTTCTACTACCAGATTTTCCCCTCCAACCAGCTCGAACTCGGCCTGTGGATGGAATCGGAGCGGATGCTGCACGCCAAGATTGACCAGGCCGGCGTGGATACCCAGCGGGAAGTGGTGAAGGAAGAGAAGCGGCAGCGGATTGACAACCAGCCCTACGGTTCCATCCTGGAGGAAACCCTCAAACGCGCCTACAAGGTGCATCCTTACCGCTGGGCGCCCATCGGCTCGATGGAAGACCTCAACGCGGCCAAGCTCGAAGAGTTCGTTGCCTTTTACAAGGAGTTCTACGTGCCCAACAACGCCATCCTGTCCATTGCCGGCGACATTGACGTGGAAAAAACCAAAGGGCTGATCTCGAAATACTTCGGCGACATTCCCAAGGGCACCAAACCCATTTACCGGCCGGACGTGACCGAACCGCCCCAGGCGGCCGAAACCCGCGACGTGGTGTACGACAACGTGACGCTGCCCGCCATCATCCAGTCGTACCACATTCCGGCGCAGGGCACCGAAGACTACTACCCCTTGCAGATGCTGACCACCCTGCTGTCGGGCGGTGAAAGCTCCCGGTTCAGCCGCGAGATCAAGGACAAGCAGCAGAAAGTAGTGGCCGTGGGGGCTTTTCCCTTCGCCCTCGAAGACCCGGGCCTGTTCCTGACCTTCGGCATTGCCAACATGGGCGTGAAACCCGAAGAGGTGGAAAACGCGATGGATGACGAGGTAGGCAAGGTGCAGAAGGAACTCATCAGCGAAGCCGAATTCCAGAAGCTGCGCAACCAGATCGAAAACGAGTTCGTGAGCGGCAACGCCACCGTGGCCGGCATCGCCGAAAACCTGGCCAACTACGAAATGTACTTCAGCGACGCCAATCTCATCAACACGGAACTGGAGCGGTACATGAAAGTGACCCGCGAAGACATCCAGCGGGTGGCCCAGAAGTACCTCACCAAAGGCAACCGCGTGGTGCTGCACTACATGCCCAAATCGGCGCAGCCCGCCGGCCAAGCCCAGCCCGAACCCGGCGTGCAGGCGGCCCAGCCCGGCCAGCCCGAAACGCCGGCGGCCCCGGCCGAAGCCGCCCCGGCGCCTCAGCCCGAAAAAGGCCGCAAAAAGAAGAAAAAACAGTAGCCGCCGTCAGTCAGGCTGAAAGAGTGAAGCACCCGGAGATTTTTAGACGTCCCGTTCACATTTCACCAGATGCTTCACCGGGCCCGGCCTGACGCGCCACTGTTTCGTCCACGATATTTAGGCATTCCTACCTCTTTTGATCCGTTTCCAATGAAAAAAACCACTTTATATATGCTGCTGCCGGGCCTGCTTGCCCTTTCGACGGGCAGCTTCGCCCAACTCGACCGTTCCAAAATTCCCGCCGGCGGCCCGGCCCCGGCCATCCGGATCGGCAAGTACGAAACCTTTACGCTGCCCAACGAACTGAAAGTGTTCGTGGTGACCAATCGCAAGCTGCCCCGCGTGGCCTTTAACCTGGTGCTGGACAATGACCCCGTGCAGGAAAAGGAGTTTGCCGGGTACGTGGACATTGCCGGGCAAATGCTGCGCACGGGCACCAAAACCCGCACCAAGGAACAACTCGACGAGGCCATTGACTTCATCGGGGCGTCGCTGAGCACCTCCGAATCGGGCATTTACGGCGCTTCGCTCAAAAAGCACCAGGACAAGCTGCTCGAACTGATGTCGGACGTGGTGCTGAACCCCTCCTTTCCCGAGTCGGAGCTGACCCGCATCAAGCGGGAAACCCTCTCGGGTCTCGCTTCGCAGAAGGACGACCCCAACGCCGTGGCCGGCATCGTGGGCAACGTGGTGCTCTACGGCCGCAACCACCCGTACGGCGAACCCACCACCGAGGAAACGGTGGAGAAGATCACGCTGGACAAGGTGAAAAGCTTCTACAGCACCTATTACAAGCCCAACGTGGCGTACCTGGCCGTGGTGGGCGACATTACCACCGCCGAGGCCCGGACCGCCGTGGAAAAGTACTTCGGCAAGTGGCAGAAGGGCACCGTGCCCAAGCATACCCACACGGCCGACCCGGCGCCGGCCAAAACCAAGATTGCCCTGGTGGACCGGCCCAGCTCGGTGCAGTCGGTGCTCAACATCACGCACACGGTTCCGCTCAAGCCGGGCTCGCCCGACGTCATCAAGGCCCGCATCACCAACGACATTCTCGGCGGCGCGGGGGGCCGGCTCTACAACAACCTCCGCGAAAAACGCGGCCTCACCTACGGCGCCTACTCCTCGATATCGCCCGACAAGCTGATCGGTGAATTCTCGGCGGGTGCCAGCGTGCGCAACGCCGTGACCGACAGCGCCCTGGTGGAATTTATGAACGAACTCAAGCGCATCCGCGACGCCAAAGTGACTCCCGAAGAACTCAAGCAGTCGAAGGCCGGCGTAACGGGTTCGTTCGTGCGGTCCCTGGAAAGCCCGCAGACGGTTGCCAGCTTTGCCATCAACACGGCCCGCTACAAGCTGCCCGCCGACTACTACCAGAATTACCTCAAGAACGTGGCCGCCGTCACCGCCGAAGACGTGCAGAACATGTCCAAGAAGTACATTCACCCCGAGCAGGCGCACATCGTGGTGGTGGGCAACGCTTCGGAAGTGGCCGACAAGCTCAAGCCCTTCGGCGAGATCGAATACTACGACGTGAAGGGCAACAAAGTAACCCCGGGCACCAAAAAAGCCGCGCCGGCCGGCCTCACTGCCGACCAGGTGGTTGACAAATTCCTGCAAACCATCGGCGGCCGCGAGAAGCTCGGGCAGATCAAAGACCTGACCATGAAGCTGTCGGCCACCGTGCAGGGAACGGAGCTTGCGGTGGTGCAGCAGCGCAAGGCGCCCAACAAGTCGAAAACGGTGATGCAGGCGCAGGGCATGGAAATCATGAACATCACCACCGACGGCAAGCGGGCAGTGATGGCGCAGATGGGCAACCAGCAGGAAGTGACCGGCCCCGAACTGGAGGCCATCAAGGCCCAGAACACCTTGTTTGCCGAGTTGTACTACGACCAGATGAACATCAAGCGGAGCCTGGCCGGCATCGAAACCGTGGAAGGCAAAGAAGCTTACAAGGTGGAGCTGGAAATGCCCGGCGGCGCCAAAGTAACCGAGTACTACGACGCCGCCACGGGCCTCAAAATCCGGATCGTGAGCAGCCAGAACACGCCCGAAGGCGCCGTGCCCCAGAGCACCGACCTGGGCGACTACAAAGCGGTGAACGGCGTGCAGTACCCGCACACGGTGACCACTTCCATCGGTCCCCAGCAGATCAAAATGCAGGTGACGGGCATTGAGGTGAACCAGAACCTGGAAGACAGCCTCTTCGAAATCAAGTAAAACCAAAATGAACATGATCAAACCGATGAAGCGGAGGACATCTGTTTGAGTATCAAATCGTCGTAAGAAGGGCCGGGAAGTTTTGCGACTTCCCGGCCTTTTTTATTGCGGATTTTTTTGAACGCCTCGCAGAAAGTTATATCTTTGCCCCGGCAAATCGGTACGGCCAGCTCCTGTCGAACCCCCCAGGTGCGGAAGCAAGCAAGGGTAGATGGTCGCAGCGGCGCGATATTCGGTTTGCCTTTTTTATTTTCCCCCCAGCCCACCCGGGCATCCTCCCCGTTACCCGTTTTCCTGCTGCTTACCCGTTGCTTAGAGGCAGCCTGGTTTTCGCTTTCTCCCGATTTATCCCCAATTTGCACCCTTACCCTATTTACGCAAGCGCATGAAGTTCTTCATTGATACGGCCAATCTTGATGAAATCCGCGAGGCCCACGACCTGGGCGTGCTCGACGGCGTTACCACCAACCCTTCCCTGATGGCGAAGGAAGGCATTACGGGCAAAAACCGCATTTTCTCCCACTACAAGGCCATCTGCGACGTGGTGGGCGGCAACGTAAGCGCGGAGGTGATTGCCACGGAGTTCAAGGAGATCGTGCGGGAAGGGGAAGAACTGTCCGAGATTGATGAGAAGATCGTGGTGAAGGTGCCCATGATCCGCGACGGCGTAAAGGCCATCAAGTACTTTTCCGACCGGGGCATCCGGACCAACTGCACGCTGGTGTTTTCGGCGGGCCAGGCGCTGCTGGCGGCCAAGGCCGGGGCCACGTACGTTTCCCCGTTCATCGGCCGCCTCGACGACGTGTCCACCGACGGCCTGGCCCTGATCGAACAGCTGGTGGCGATCTACCACAACTACGGCTTCGAAACCGAAATCCTGGCGGCCTCGGTGCGGCACGTGATGCACGTAGTGCAGTGCGCCGAACTGGGCGCCGACGTGGTCACCTGTCCCCTGAACGTCATCACGGGCCTGCTCAAGCACCCCCTTACCGACCTCGGCCTCGAAAAGTTCCTGGCCGACCACCGGAAGGGAGCGAAGGAGTCAAGGAGTTAGGGAGTCAGGGAGTTGGGGAGTCTGAGCGTTAACGCAACCGACGATTCCCCTCCTGACTCTTTAATTCTCATACTCTCTAATTCCCCAACACCCATGTACATCATCAAGGTAAAAGGCAAAGCCAAAATACCGGACTACATCCAGTTGCGCGACGAGAACTTCGTGCTCATTGCCTACTTCCGCGCCGACCGGCCGCTCAAGAACCCGGAGAAATACGGCCTGGCGGGCAAGGAGGAAGCCCTGGAAAGCCTGATCCGCGAATTGCCGTTTGGAAAACTACAAGAATTGACCCTTTGAGTATGGATGCTTTTTCCGGGGAGCCGGTGATCCGCACGAAGGATGCGTACATCCTGCAAGAACAACACATCGTTCTGAGCAAAATCAACTTTTCGGTAACGAAAGGCGAATTCGTATACCTGATCGGCCGGACGGGCAGCGGCAAGAGTTCGCTCCTCAAAACCCTGTACGCCGACCTGCCCCTGCGCTCCGGGGAAATCACCGTGGCGGGCTACCCGCTGCACCAGGTCCGCTCCAAGGAGATTCCCTACCTGCGCCGCAAACTGGGCATCATCTTCCAGGACTTCCAACTCTTCTTCGACCGGAGCGTGGACGAAAACCTGCGCTTCGTGCTCAAGGCCACCGGCTGGAAAGACTCGGCCGCCATGAAAAAGCGCATTGCCGAGGTACTGCTCAAGGTAGGGCTGGGCACGGCCGGTTCCAAGCTGCCCTGGCAACTCTCGGGCGGGGAACAGCAGCGGGTGGTGGTGGCCCGGGCCCTGCTCAACGAACCGCTGGTGCTGCTGGCCGACGAACCCACCGGGAACCTGGACCCCGAGGTGGCCCAGGGCATCCTGCAACTCTTTCTCGACATCAACCGCAGCGGCACGGCCATCCTGATGGCAACGCACAACCACGCCTTCCTCCACCAATTCCCGGCCCGCATCCTCAAGTGTTACCAGGGCCAGTTGCTGGATTCGCAGAAGG
This sequence comes from uncultured Cytophagales bacterium, assembly GCA_902805615.1. Classification (GTDB taxonomy): domain Bacteria; phylum Bacteroidota; class Bacteroidia; order Cytophagales; family 172606-1; genus CADCTQ01. The sequence goes on along the minus strand of CADCTQ010000676.1, from coordinate 397 downwards.
AAAAGTTTTCACTGAGCAACACCTGAACCGGCACGGCACTAAAACGATTTCATTATTTTTTATAACTTTAGCAAGCGCACTCCCTTTTGTACCTTTTGCCCTTTCTTTTAATATTACCCGATTCGTACTATTTTTGCGGAAGGGATGCCCGAAATAATCCGTTCCCAAACGCTACGTTTGCCGTTATTTGGCTATTTCCAAACAATCGCTTCAACAAATGGCTTGTAATACCGGTACGCCTATTTGTCCTATTTCCCGTCTGTAGCACCAACTTATGAGAACCATTCGCATCCTTTTAGTGGAAGACAACCCCGGCGACGTCCGGCTGACGCAGGAGGCGCTGAAGAGCGGTAAGATTTTGTATGACCTCCAGGTGGCAAAAGACGGCCGCCAGGCA
>CADCTQ010000675.1 GCA_902805615.1 uncultured Cytophagales bacterium | reverse complement strand
TCCTCGTTCATTGCCACGCGCATCCGCCAGAAGCAGGGGCAGTCCTTCTCGGCTACTGTCGCCCGCATCGGGGTGGCCGGCATTGCGCTGGGCCTGGCCGTAATGATCATCTCGTTTGCCATCATGGGCGGCTACAAGGAGAAGATCTACGGGAAGATATTCAGCTTCGCGGGGCACTTGCAGGTTTCGTACTTCGAGGCCAACGACACGTTCCAGGAAAACCCCATATCCACCAACAGCAAGCTCTACCAGCAATACAAGCAGCGGATTCCCGGCATTGCGCACATCCAGGTGTTCAGCCACAAGGCGGCCCTGCTCAAAACGGCGTCGGAGGTGCAGGGCGTCATGCTCAAGGGCATCGGCCGGGACTTCGACCGGGCAGCCTTTGGGGAGAACATGGTGGAAGGAAAAATGGTGACGTTTGCCGATACCTCCTACTCCCGGAACCTGGTCATCAGCCGCAAGCTGGCCCGGCAGCTGGACCTGAAACTCAACGACGACGTGTACCTGTACTTCGTGCAGACGCCGCCCCGGGTGCGCAAGCTCACCATCTCGGGCATCTACGAAACGGGCATGGAGGAATTTGACGAAAGCATTGCCCTCTGCGACATTGCCCTGCTGCAACGGCTCAACAACTGGGAACCGCACCAGGTGGGCGGCTTCGAAGTGCTGCTCAAAGACTTCAACCAACTGGAGGCGGGCGGGGAACAGGTGTTCAACCTGATGGATTTTTACATGGGAGTCGTGCCCGTCACGGAGCGGTACATCCAGATTTTCGACTGGCTTTCCCTGATCAACCAGAACGTGGTCATCTTCCTGACGCTCATTCTGTTCGTGGCCTGCTTCAACATGGTCGCCATCCTGCTCATCCTCATCATGGAGCGGACGCAGATGATCGGCCTGCTCAAAGCCCTGGGCAGCCGCGACCAGCAGGTGCGCCGCATTTTCATGATCAGCGGCATGCGGCTGGTGGGCGAAGGAATGCTGTGGGGCAACGCCGTGGGGCTCGGGTTCTGCGCCCTCCAGTACTACTTCGAACTCATTCCGCTGGACCCCGAAGCGTACTACATCAACACGGTGCCCATCTACTGGGACTTCCCGCTGATCGTGCTCCTCAACGTCGGGGTGTTCGTGCTGGTCACCCTCATCCTGCTCATTCCAACGGCCATCATCTCCCGCATCCTGCCCGTCAAAGCCCTCCGCTTCAACTAACGGGACGGATATGCCAGACCTGACCCGTCACCACCCCTCCCCTGCCGGACATCGGGCATCGAACATCGCTTTTTAACATCGAACCTTCCTACGCATTCACCCCCTTGGGGATGTAATGGCGGAAGAAGCTGCTGATCTTCATGTAGATCACGCCGAACACGGCTTCGCGGATGATGTTGACGCTCATCTTGGACTGGCCCCGGGCCCGGTCGGTGAAGATGATGGGCACTTCCTTGATGCGAAAGCCGAACTTCCAGGTGGAAAACTTCATTTCGATCTGGAACGCGTAGCCCACGAACTTGATGCGGTCGAGGTCCATGGCTTCGAGCACCCGGCGGTGGTAGCACTTGAAGCCCGCCGTGGCGTCGCGGATGGGCATTCCGGTCACGAACTGCACGTACCGCCCGGCAAAGTACGACATCAGCACCCGGCTCATGGGCCAGTTGACCACGTTTACGCCGTTGATGTACCGCGAACCAATGGCCAGGTCGTACCCTTCGTCGTGGCAGGCGTGGTACAGCTTGAGCAGGTCGCGGGGGTTGTGCGACAGGTCGGCGTCCATCTCGAAAACGTAATGGTAACCCCGCTGGATGGCGTATTTGAACCCGAAAATGTAGGCCGTTCCCAGGCCCAGCTTGCCCTGCCGCTCCACGAGGTGCAACCGGTGGTGGTACCGTTCCTGCAACTCCTTCACTTTGCCCGCCGTGCCGTCGGGCGAACCATCGTCCACAATGAGAATGTGAAACGGCAGCGGCAAGGCAAACACCTTGCGGATCACCAGTTCTACGTTCTCGATCTCGTTGTAGGTCGGGATAATAACCAGGCAGTCGTTCACAGATTCGGGTAATGATAAAAGGTGTATTGCCTAAGATACGGACTCAGGTTCCGGCCAACGCAATCTTTTTGACGAATGGTTGCGCCGAAACACGGCCCTCGTCGCCGGGACGTTGTACGGCTGAGGTGGCAAAAATGGACTTTTTTTACCCAATTTGCCCGGTATACGTAAGAAAGGTCCCAAAGTAGCCCTTTGCAACCATCTGCCTGATTTTGGGGTTCAAGTTTATAATACCCAATACCTACTATGCAAACAGGCATGAAAAAAACAGTGGTTCTAGGGGCAACGGAAAACCCGGACCGGTACGCGTACCGGGCCGCCCAAAGCCTGGCACGGCACGGGCACCCCATCGAATTGGTTGGACAGCGGCAGGGCAAAGTGGCGGGGGCATCCATCCACACGGATCAGCCGGCGCTGAGCGAAGTACACACGGTCACCTTGTACGTGGGCACGCGCAACCTGCCCCCTTTGTACGATTACATCCTGAGCCTGCGTCCGCAGCGGATCATTTTCAACCCGGGCACCGAAAACAGCGAACTCCAGCAGCGGGCCGAGGCCCAGGGCATCGAGACGGTGTACGGCTGCACGCTGGTCATGCTGGCAACGGATCAGTATTAAAAGTGGTTAGTGAATAGTAGTAAGTGGTTAGTGGATCGGGCAGTAGGCGTTTGCGGGTGGGATTGGCCATACGTTGCGTGAGAAAGGAGGCATCCGTCCGAAGCGAATACGAACACTTCCCAATCCACTAATCACTTACCACTAGACACTCACTTTCCACTCACCACTCCCCTCAGCGCCACCGCCGCTCCGCGGGCAGTAGGCTCGGTGTGTTTGACGGGCAGCGTGAGCGAAATAAGGGTGCCCCGGCCGACCTCCGCGTTGATGTACAGGGTGCCGTTGAGTTTGCGGGCCCGGCTTTTCATGTTGAGCAGGCCGTTGCCGGCCCCTTCGCGATCCGGTCCGAAGCCCTTGCCGTCGTCGGACAACTCGATTTTCAGCTGACCGTCCCAGAGTTCGTAGCGGATGGATACGTGGCTCGCCCCGGAGTGTTTGAGTGCATTGCTCATGGCTTCCTTGAACAGGAGGATCAGGTGGCGGCTCTGCCCCATCGGCAGCATGGCGTGCCGCAGTTCGTCAGTCACGCCATCGGTGAGGAACACAATGGCGGTTTTGTCGAAAATGTCGTCGCCGAAGTCTTTCAGGCGCACGGCGGCTTCGAACACGCTGTCATTCTGCGGGTTGATGGACCAGATGAAGTCTTTGGTGCCCTGGTACAACTCGCTGGAGTTCTCCCGGATCTTGGTGAGCAGTTCTTCCACCTCCGCGCCGTGGCCGTTCAGGCGGGCCTTGATCACGTCGGTGAGCAGCGAGATGCGGGTAAGGCGGTTGCCGAACTCGTCGTGCAGGTCCTCGGCGGCCAGCTTGCGCACCCGTTCGTTCTCGGCCAGTTTCACCCGTTCCAGTTCCATCAGGCGGGTTACGTTGGCCTTTACGCGGTATTCGTGCAGCAGGTAGGCCACGCCCACCAGCAGCGCCGCCACGCCCAGGTAGAACCACCACGTCCGCCAGAACGGCGGGGCGATCACGAGGCGAATGGTCGCGGCCTGGTCCTCGTTCCACACCCCGTCGCTGTTCGAGCCCTTCACGCGGAACACGTAGGCGCCGGGCGGCACGTTGGTGAAGTTGGCGTAGTGGCGGTTGCCCGAAAATACCCAATCGTCGTTGATGCCTTCGAGTTGGTAGGCGTACTGGTTTTTGCGCGGGTTGGTGTAGTCGAGGGCCACGAACTCGAAGGAGAAGAAATTCTCCCAGTACCGCAGGTGAATCTGCCCGCTGGCGGCTACGATGCTGTCAATGTTGAGGGGCCGCTCCGACACTTTGAACGATGAGAGGGCCACGTTGGGCACGTGCTGGTTGCGGTGCATCTGGCCGGGCCGGAAACTGACCACGCCGCTGTTGCCCCCGAAAAACACTTCGCCGTCCTCGCCGCAGTGAAAAGCCCCTTCGTTGAATTCATTGTTGGGCAGGCCGTCGCCCACGTCGTAGTTCTTGACGAAGCCCGTGGTTGGGTCGAGGCGGGCCAGGCCCAGGTTGGTGCTCATCCAGAGGTAGCCCTGGTCGTCCTGCACGGCGCCGTAGATGAAATTGTTGGACAGCCCGGTTTTTTCGGTAAAGTGCACGAACTGCGGCACGCCGTCCCTGAGCACCATCTTGTTCATGCCCTTGTCGGTGCAGACCCAGAGGTTGCCTTGCTGGTCAATGAGCAGGTCCCACACCGAGGAGCTGATGAGGCTTTTGGGGTTGTTGCTTTCGTGCTGGTAGTGCGTAAAGCGGCCCGTTTTCCGGTCCAGCCGGTTGAGGCCGGACCGGGTACCCACCCAGAGGCCGCCGGCCTTATCTTCGGCAATGGAAGTCACGTAGTATTCGTGCAGGCTGTACGGGTCGGCCGGGTCGTAGTGGTAGCTCTCCGTGCGGCCGGTGGCCGGGTCAAACCGCTTGAGGTCGTACATGGTGCCCACCCAGAACGCCCCGTGCCGGTCTTCGTACATGGCCTTCACGTTGTTCTCGCCGGCCCGGCTCGGGGGCTGGCCGCTCCCCAGATCGTACCGCCGGAACCGGCCCGTTTGCCGGTCCAGCCGGTTGAGCCCGTCAATGGTGCCTACCCAAAGGTTGCCCTTGCGGTCTTCGTAGATGGAGCAGATGAAGTCGTTGCTCAGGCTGCCGGGGTCGTTGGGGTCGTTCAGGTAGTGCTTTACCGAGAGGTCGCGGCGGTTGATGCTCACCAATCCTTTTACCGTACCGATCCACAGCAGGCCGTAGCGGTCGGTGCTGATGGCAAAGGTGGCGTTCAGGGCCGACGACTTGTCGAGGTTGGTGAGCCGGCTCCAGAGCGTAAAGGTGTTTTTGGCGCGGCTGTATTTGTGCACCCCCGCGCCCCGCGTGCCGACCCACACAATGTCTTCATTGGGGTCGTTGCTTTCGTAGAGGGAATAGATGAGGTTGCTCCGGAGTCCCTTCCCGGAAAAGGGTTCTTCCTTGTAATGCACCATGCGGGCCACCGAGGCTGCGTCTTCAATGGTAAACTTGCACACCCCGTTGGTCTGGGTGGCAATCCAGAGGTCATCCTGCTTGTCCATGAGCAGGTCCATCGTCACGTCGTCGGTGCCGGGATCGGGTTTGTAGTGCTGGCAGGAGATTTCCTGCACCGTTTGCCGGGCCGGGTCCACGCGGGTCAGGCCCCGGTTGGTGCCCAGCCACAGGGTGCCAAAGCGGTCCCCGGCGATTTTCCGGATGATGGGCTGGGCTGAATGGTAGATCGGGCTTTTGTCGTTGCGGGCATTCACGAAGCTTACCTTTTGCCCGCCCGGCGGCGCCCCGGGGTTGGAAATGTGCACCCGGTTGAGGCCGTTGCGCGTGCCTACCCACACCGTGCCGGCCGCGTCCAGGTGAAGCGACAGTACGCCGTTGTGCGTCAGGCTCCGGGCGTCGGTAGAGTCGTACTGGTAATACCGGACGTCGAAGTGCATTTGTCCGCCGGCGTTCCGGGTGGGAATCAGCCGCTTGAGTCCGCCCCAGGTGGCTACCCACAGGCTGCCGGCGTGGTCTTCGAGAATGTCGTTGACGATCCGGTGATTGGCATCTTTGGCGGTGCCCTTCAGGCCGCGCGGCACCAGTTGGTTGTAGCGGGTAAAGCGGCCGGTGGCCCCATCGAGGCGGCTCAGGCCACTGACGGTGCCCACCCACAGGTTGCCGTTGCGGTCTTCGCAGAGGGAAACCACCTCGTTGTTGGAGAGCGACGTGGTATCGAAAGGGTCGTGTTTGAAGTGCTGGAAGCTGTAGCCGTCGTACTTGTTGAGCCCGTCCACCGTGCCGAACCAGAGGAAGCCCTTGCGGTCCTGGTAAATGCTGCGGACTTCACTCTGCGACAGCCCGTCTTCCACGGACAAATGGTCAAAGCTGGCCGTGTTGTACTGCGCCTTTGCTCCACTACAGAGCATCAGGAGCACGG
>CADCTQ010000674.1 GCA_902805615.1 uncultured Cytophagales bacterium | reverse complement strand
ACTGAGGCGAGTAGTCGAGCCCCTTGTCCTGGAGGCGCTTCTTGATTGTTAGGGCATAACCCTTCTTCTTTTTTAGAAACGGCTTCAGCTTTTCGAGTAATTCTCTTTCGATCTTCATTGTTTTCGTAATTATTTGTGATTACGTTTGTACATCAATTGCTATAAGCTACTAGAATCACAAATATATTAGAATATATTTTACTAACAAATATGGATGCAATCAATCAGCGGATCGCCCTCTTCATCGACGAGGTGAACATGAACCCGAACCGGTTTGCCAAGGAGGTAGGCTACAAGCGGCCCGATAATATATACAATGTGTACACCGGCCGCACCAAGCCGTCCTGGGAGATGCTGGAAGCAATTGCCACTCGGTTCACGGACTTGAACATGAACTGGCTCATCCGCGGAACGGGAACCATGCTGGAACGACAGCTTGATGCAGAGGGGGAGGATAAGAATAATGCCGGGGAAGCTACGGCAGGTGGGCAAGCCGGCAAGCAGCCGACAGGGGAGGAGGAGCAGCGAGGCGTTGTGACAGTAGATCGCATGGGGAATGATACCATACTAGCCGTACCTCTGCTGGCGCAAGAGGGGTACCGGGATAAGTACGGGGATGCTCATTATTTGAAGGGGCTCTCCTCGTTTGTGTTGCCCTACTTCACCGAGGGCAATTACCGGGCCTTCGAGATGGAAGGCGACAGCATGGAGCCTGCCATCCGGCACGGGGATTACGTGATCGGCTCGTATCTCTACAACCGCAGGCACCTCAAGCCGGGCAATGCCTACGTAATTGTTACGGCGGAGGGTATAGCGGTGCGGAGGATAGTTGGTGGGGCGAAAGAACAAAACGTGCAACTGACAGCGGACAACCCCTATTACCCTTCCTACGAGCAACCCTCCGCAGAGATCAAAGAGGTATGGACAGTGAAAGGCGTATTAACCGCTCACCTTCCTGCCAGCAGGCCAACGGGGCAAGACCACCTGCTGCCGGTGATAGAGGCACTGGGGAAGAATACGCTGCTTACGCAAAAGCTGATTGCGGCCCTTGACAAAGTGCCCCAAGTCTAGGTGCCTTTTCTAAAAGCATCAACTCAAGTTCATGCCCAACCTTTTGGCCAGGCTCTTATGCTTTTTCTGCTTCGCTTCTTGTTGGAAGAGAGAGGCGGGTTTGCTTACCGGGATGAACTCGTCCCGGTTCAAATCTTCCGATTTACCGGACTGAACCCCGGCAGGGATGGTGGGGGTAGCAAACGGGCGACCGGTAAAAGGAAGATGCATGGAGTGAAAAGCCAGGATGCCCCGTCATCGGACCGGGCTTTCGAATTTGATTGCGCAAAGCTACCCGTGGCAGGGGGGCTTCTCCAAAATCCGGCGCTTTGTTTACCACGGGTAAACCTTTACCAAAGGCTTACCCGTGTTTATCAAAGGCGGCAACCAACCGGGGCTGACTACGCCGGAACCCACGTGCGGGGCAACGGCCCTGCTTGCTTCTTTCTTAACAAGGAACACGCAAAACGGGCCCTCCTTTAACCATTTCTTGTTGCTGGGTTGAAATTGACGTAACGGGCCGCCTCTAGCTTTGTCCCGTACCAACCCACCTACACCATGTCGCTGTCTACCCGGACAACCTTTTTCCTTTGTCACGTTTTCTTCCTGTGCACCGGGCTACCCGGCAGCCGGGCCCTGCAAGCCCAGAGCACCAATGCCGCTTTCCTGGGCGTAGCTACTGATGCGAAAGGCGAGCCCATGCCCGGCGCTACGGTGCAGGTGCAGAACCAGGCCACCGGCTTCCGGACGGCAACTGCCACCGGGGCCGACGGCCGGTACCAGTTGCGCCAGTTGCCCCTGGGCGGCCCCTACCTGGTTACCGTTTCAATGATCGGGTACGCTACCCAGCAGCGGACGGGTTTGTTCCTCAACCAGGGCGACCAGATCAGCCTTAAGTTTTTGCTGTCGGAAGCCACCACCGAACTGAGCGCCGTGGAAGTGAAGTCGGACCGCCTCATTGACCAGGTGCAGAACTTCGGGGCGGCTACTTCCGTAACGGCCAGCCAGATCCGGAACCTGCCGCTCGAAAACCGCAACTTCCAGAACCTGGTGGCCCTCTCGCCCCTGCAGGGGAATGGTTCGCTGGGCGGGGCCCGCAGCGGGGCTACCAACATCACCATTGACGGGGGCAACGCCCGCAGCCCGCTGTGGGCCGGCGCGACCGGCGTGACGGGCGGCATGCCCTACGCCATGTCGCAGGAAGCCATCCGGGAGTTTGAAGTAAGTACCAACGAATACGACGTTACGCAGGGACGCCAGGCCGGGGGCGCCGTCAACGCCGTCACCAAGTCGGGCACCAACCAGTTCTCCGGGTCGGCGTTCGTGTACCACTACAACGACCGGTTGCAGAGCCAGTACGACATCCGGGCCAACCGCCGCACGGCCGACTTCAGCCGTTACCAGTGGGGCTTCAGCCTGGGCGGCCCGATCATCAAGGACAAACTGCACTTTTTTACCGCTTTTGACCGCCAGGACGAAAGCCGCCCGGCGTACCTGACCGACATCCAGGGTGAAGGCGATGAAGCCCGGTTGGGCGTGCGGCTTGATACGCTCGAAAAAGCCATTGACGTGGCCCGCCGGTTGTACGGCGTGGCCGCTACGCCCCAGGTAGGCCAGTTCGCCAACAAGACCACGGCCAACACGTTGTTCCTGCGTTTTGACTGGACCCTCAACGAACGCCACCGGCTCACCTTCCGCAACAACTTCACCAGTTGGGACAGTCCCATCAACTCGGGTGACAACAACGACATTGTGCTGCGCGAAACCTTCAACAGCCAGAAGGCCCGGTCCTATACCGGCCTGGTCTCTTTGCGGTCAGCATTCACCCCTCGCTTCACCAACGAACTCAAGCTCCAGTACCAGTACGAATACACCTCCCAGGAGACCAGTCCGGAGCTGCCGTCGGCCAACATTCCCCGGGCCATCGTCACGCTGGTATCGCCGTTTCCCACCGAAGCCAACCCCAATGCCACCACCGCCCGTACTTTCCAGTTCGGGGGGCAACGCTTTACGCCCGAGTGGACCCGCTACCACCAGGCGCACCTGCTCAACACCTCGTACCTGACGGCGGGTAAGATTGACTTCACCTTCGGCACGGATACCTACGTTACTTTTCTCAAAGACCTGTTCACCAGCGAACTCAACGGCCGCTTCATCTTCAATTCCCTCCCGGACCTGGAGCGGCAGCGGCCTTCGCGGTTTGTGCGGGAAGTGTACCTGGGGGAGGGCCAGCCCATCGTGAGCTACAACGTGATTGACTGGGCCTTTTTTGCCCAGGCCCAAAGCGACATCCGGCCCAACCTCAACCTGATGGTGGGGCTGCGCTGGGACGGCACCAGTTTCCTGACCGCGCCGGCCCATAACCCGCTGGCCGAGGAGTTGCTGGGCGTGAAAACCGACCGCCGGCCCACCGACTGGAACAACCTCCAGCCCCGGGCCCAACTCACCTGGAACGTCGGCGGCCGGAATACCGACATCATCAAAGTCGGCGGCGGGGCGTTTGCGGCCCAGGCCATGTACTATAACCTGGCCAACAACATGCTCTTCGACGGGCAAAAGATTGCCTCCATTGACGTTACCTCCAACCCCAATGATCCCAACCCGGACATGCCGGCACCGGACTTCCTTGCCTACCGGCGTGATCCGGCCACGGCCCCGGGCGTGCCGGCGGGCCAGTCGTACGTCTCCACCATCAATGCCACCGGGCCTAACTTCCAGGTGCCCATGACCTGGAAGGCAAACCTGAGCTACAACCGCATCCTGATGAACGACCGGCTCCGGCTGGGGCTCAACCTGCTGCTGAGCGCCACGCACAACAACTACGCCTACCTGGAGAAGAACCTGCGGCCGGAACCGGCCTTCGGGCTCGCCAATGAAGGCAACCGCGGGGTGTTCGTGCCCGCGGCCCAAATTGAGCCCCGGACCGGCCGCAGCAACTGGCTCGATTCCCGGGCGACGGACCAGCTGGGCCGGGTGCTGGAACTCAACTCGGTGGGCTACGCCCGGCAGTGGGCCGTGGTGGTGGACGGCGAACTCAAAATCGGCCGGGATGGCTACGTGAACGCCAGCTACACCCGTAACGATTCCCGCGACAACTCCTCCTACAACTGCTGCGTAGCCAACACGTCTACCTTCCTGCCGGTGATAGACGATCCGCGGCGGCTCAGCTTCGGCTACTCCGACAACAGCTTCCGCCACAAAATGGTGATCAGTGGGGCCACCCCCGCCTTCAAGGGGTTCACGGCCGGCGTGACCGTGACCGGCCTGGGCGGCACGCCCTTCTCCATTCACAGCTACAACGCCGGCTTTGGCGTGAACGGCGACTTCAACGACCGCAACGACCTGGCCTTCCTCTTCGATCCGGAGGCGGCCGAACTGAACCCCGACTTCGCCGGGGCCATCGGGGAATGGCTCAACAACGGCCAGGTGGCGAAAGAGGCCCGGGAATACTACCAGAAATACAAGGGGCAGGTAGCCCCCCGGAATGCCGGCGCAAACCCCTTCGCCGCTACCGTGGACGTTCGGCTCATCAAACGGTTCCGAACCTTTGGCAGCCAGAGCCTGGAGCTTTCGGCCGACCTGTTCAACGCCGCCAACCTGTTGCACAAGGAATGGGGCCGCAACCGCAACCTGGGCGCCGAGCAGCGGCTGTTTGCCATCAGCGGCTTTGACGCGGCCCGCCAGGAGTACCGCTACCGGGTCAACAACCGGACGGCAGTAGACCCCATCGGGGGTACGCCGTGGCGCCTGCAACTGGGGCTGCGCTACGCCTTCTGATGGTTGGGCTTGCACCCTGCCAATGATCTGACGGCCTCCCGAAGCATCCGTCCGCCAGTGCCTTTTCTTGGCGCAGGCAGATGCTTCGGGGGGCCGTTCGGCTGGGCCCGGTCACGAAAACATAACCTGCACGCGGTTGGCAAAGCCGGTTCAGGCAGCAAGGTCTGCCGGCAATTCTGCTTACAATTCTGCTTAATAAGGATGGAGACGTAAAGAGCCCGCCAGGCGTGCGTACGGGTCCGCCGGTGCCGGTTCGCCCGGCTTGGGCGTTGCCGTGGCGGGGAACTGCCGTCGTACGTGAGCGAGTAGCTCCGTGAGGGCAATGGCAAAAAGAACCGCTTCAAAAGAGGGATGTGGGGCGATGGACGAGGCGTTGTTCCACACGCGTTCAAATATGGCCTGGATGATGGTTTCGGCAGCCGGCCCCGACCCGGCCATCGGAAGGAGGAACCGGCCGGCTCCTGCTCCCCGCCGATGATCCGGGGGCTGGACCCGCGCTATACGCTCGCGCTGCTCAACGACATGATCACGCCCAGTTCTGAAAGCGACCGCAAGTCGTTTTCCTACGACATGATCAACAGTTCGACCATTGACCGGATCATCATTTCCAAATCGCCGGCCCCCGAACTGCCCGGCGACTTTGCCGGGGGGGTGGTGAAGGTATACACCAAAAGCTTCGCCAACGCGCGGCAGTTGCAGATTCAACTCTCCGGCCAGTTCCGTCCTGGCTCCGGCTTCGCCGACCACTACACGTACCGGGGCGGCAAGTACGACAAACTGGGCTTGGACGACGGCTCCCGGGGCCGGCCGGCCTGCCCGCCAAAAGGGATTTTCCGAGCCCCGAGAGCGCCGACCCGGCCGACCAGGCGGCCAATGCAAACCTGGCCCGGCAATTTCCCGGTCCAGCGCCTGCGAGAGCGTATTACCCACCAGGCTGATGTTGACCACGTCGCCGCGCCGGGCGTGGGCCGCCACGTAGTTGAGGGCTTTGACCACCGCCGATACGCTGCCTTCGCCGAGCTGGTCGAGCACTTTGAGGGCCACCAGCGTTGCCCCCGAAGCCACGCCCAGCGTGCCGATGGCGTTGTTTCTGGCCCCGATGATGCCGGCCACGTGCGTGCCGTGCCCGTTGAGGTCGGCTGCCGACGACTGGCCTTCCAGGAAAGAAAGGCTGCGCTCCCCGTCCACGTGCAGGTCGGGGTGGTGGAGGTCAATGCCCGAGTCAATGATCCAG
>CADCTQ010000673.1 GCA_902805615.1 uncultured Cytophagales bacterium | reverse complement strand
AAACCGGACGGAAGTTGCTTTTCCGGGCGGCAAGCAGGTAGCCGATCTTTTTGAAGACCAGGCCGCCCGGACGCCGGAAGAAGTGGCGCTGGTATTCGGAGAAACGCAGCAGACGTACCAGGCCCTGAACCGGCAGGCAAACCAGCTGGCGCATTACCTGCGGCAGGTTTGCGGGGTGAAGCCCAACGACCTGGTTACGGTCATGCTGAAACGGTCCGACAAGATGGTAACGGCCATCCTGGCGGTGCTCAAAGCCGGGGCGGCCTACGTACCGGTAGAACCCGGTTATCCCCGGGAACGCATTGCCTACGTTGTGGAAGACGCCCGGGCGAAAGTGCTGCTCACCGACGAAGAAAGTACCGGGGCCCCGTATGCTTCCGCCACCACCCGGATCGTAAACGTGTGCACCGTGTGGGATTCGCCGTCGGGCGGAGAGGAATCGAATCCGGCGCGGACGGGCGGGGGCCAGGACCTGGCCTACGTGCTCTACACGTCGGGCTCGACGGGCAAACCCAAAGGCGTAGCCGTGGGCCTCGACAACCTCAACAACTACCTCCACTGGGCCGCCGCCTACTACCTGCCCCAGCCCGGCAGGCGGTGCTTCGCCTTGTTTACTTCCGTGGGCTTCGACCTGACGGTTACCAGCCTGTTTGTGCCCCTGCTGCGGGGAGACACCCTGGTGGTGCTGCCCGAGGAACTGCCCGCCGACGCCCTGCTGGGGGAAGTGTTCGGCGCCCATACGCCCATTGACGTGGTCAAGCTCACCCCCTCGCACCTCAACGTGCTGGCCCAACTGCCGCTGGAGACCACCAACGTATCGGTAGTGATCGTGGGGGGAGAGGTCTTCACCCCCGCCCAGGCGGCCCTGTTGCGGCGGCTCAACCCGGCCATGGCCATCTACAACGAGTACGGTCCCACCGAAGCCACGGTGGGCTGCTCGGTCAAGCCCCTGGCCGAGGGGGGCCTTACCATTGGCCGGCCCATTGCCAACACGCAGTTGTACGTGCTCGACGCGGGGCTCAACCTGCAGCCGCTGGGGGTGAAGGGCGAGATTTGCGTGGCCGGGGCGGGGGTGGCCCGCCAGTACCTCAACCAGCCCGGGCTGAGTGCCGACAAGTTCGTGGACAATCCTTTCGGGGAGGGGCGCCTGTACCGCACCGGGGACGTGGGCCGCTGGCTTGCCGGGGGGGAGTTGGCGTTTTTGGGGCGCGGCGACCACCAGGTCAAGATCCGCGGCTACCGCATCGAACTCCCCGAAGTGGAAGCGGTGATCCGCCGGCACGCATCGGTGGGGGAGGCTTACGTGTACGCCATCCCGGGCAGTAACGACGCGTACACCCTGGCCGCCGGGTTTACGCTCCGGTCCGAAAGTCCCGGGCCGTTTGCCGGGAGTACGGGTGACCCGGGCGCAAACGGGGGCAACGGACCCGGGCCCGCCCGCCGGGCAGAACTGATCGAAGAGATCAGGGGCGTGTGCCGGCAGCAGCTGCCGGGGTACATGGTGCCCGACAGTTTCCGGGTGGTCGAAGACGTTCCCCTGACGGCGGCCGGGAAAGCCGACCGCAAAAAGCTCGAAGCGGTCCTCAAAGCCGGCCCCGCCCCTGATGAAGCCTTTACGCCGCCCACCACGGACCTGGAAAAGCAAATAGCCGACATCTGGGCCAAAGTGCTCGGCAAAGAAAGACTGGGCCTTGACGATGACTTTTTCAAACTGGGCGGGCACTCCCTCCAGGCCGTGCAGGTCGTCGCCCGGATGAGCCGGGAACTGGGCGTGAAAACCGAGGTAAAATACCTGTTCAGCCACCCGACCGTCCGGTTGCTGGCCGGGCTGGTGGGGACCCTCGAGGCTGCCCCCGAAGAGGCGCCCGTGCCGGTGGCAGCGGCGCCGGACTACGAGCTGTCGAGCGCGCAAAAACGCCTGTGGCTGATGCACCAGCTCGACGAACTGCAAGCCGCCTACAACATAGCCGGCGCCCACCTGGTTACCGGGGACCTGAACGTAACCGCGCTGGAGCACGCATTCCGGGCCCTGGTGGACCGGCACGAAAGCCTGCGGACGGCCTTCGTCGAGGAGATGGGCGTCGCCCGGCAGGTCATCCTCCCGGCCGATGCGCTGGACTTCAGGCTGGCGTATGCCGATGCAAGCCACGCGGAAGACCCGGAAGGGACAGCCCGGCAACTGGTGGAAAAAGCGGCCCGTACGGTGTTCGCACTCGAAAAAGCACCGCTGTTCCGGGTGCAGCTGATCCGCCTGGGTCCGCAACGGCACATGCTCGTGCTCACCATGCACCACATCATCTCCGACGGCTGGTCCATGGGCGTGCTCACCGACGAAGTGCTGACGCTGTACCGGGAAAGCCGGGTGCCGGCGGCCTCCCTGCAACCGCTGAAGATCCAATACAAAGACTACGCCGTCTGGCAGAACGGGCAGCAGCTCCGCGGAAAGTTCGACAAACAGCAGCAGTTCTGGGTTGACAAATACAAAGACAACGTGCCGGCCCTGAACCTGCCCCTCGACTTTCCCCGGCCCGGCCTCCAGCGCCTGAGCGGCGCGTCGGTGCACTGCGAACTGGACCCGGACCTGACCGGCCGCCTCCGGCAAAGCGTGCAGCAGTCGGAAACCACCCTGTTCATGTACCTCTTTGCGGCTTTCAACGTGCTGCTGCAAAAATACACCGGCCAGGAAGACCTGGTGGTCGGTTCGCCGGTGTACGGCCGGAAAAACCCGGACCTGCAACGGATCATCGGCTCGTTCGTGAACATGCTGCCGCTGAGGAGCTTCCCCGGCAGCGGGAAAACCTTTAAAGCGTTTCTGGACGAAACCCGGCAAAACGTGCTCGACTCCCTGGCCAACGAAGAATGCCAGTTCGAAGTACTGGTGCAGTTGCTGCACCTGCGATTCGACGGCAGCAGAAATCCTTTGTTCGACGTGGTGTTCATGCTGGAGAACCTGAACCCGGAACGCAACCGCCGGCTGGCCGACTTGCAATTGCAGTTTACCCCGTTCGCCTTTCAATCCACCGCCGCCCACTTTGACCTGTTGTGTTCGGTGGTGGAAAAAGAATCGGTGCTGGTCGTGGAAATCAATTACGCCGATGCGCTCTTCAAAACGGCTACCATGCAGGGCATGGCCAGGCATTTTGTGGAAGTGCTGAACCAGGTCATCACCAATCCGCACCTTTCCCTCGATGCGATTGTCCTGTCCCACGACTTTGTGGCGGCCGGGCCGACCATGCTGGAAAGCCAGGAAGATTTCAATTTCTGAGCCGCCATCCCCTTGCCCCTTTGCCGGTACCCCGTTTCGCGCATTCACAAAAACACCACTCTCTGAAATTTTCAAATTATGGAACCCGAGAACAAGCCCCCCCACCAGTCACCAGTCAAACGCTCCATTCTGCTCGCACTAATGCCCTACTGGACCCCGTCCATTCCTCCCCTGGGCATTTCCTGCCTGAAAAGCCACCTGCAAGACAGCGGCTACAAAGTGTTTACGGCCGATGCCAACATGCTGGACGAGTTCCGGGAAATCTACGACCAGTACTTCGGGAAGGTGCGGGAGTACGTACCCAAGTTCAGGCAGGGCAACTTCTTCAACGTCGGCATGGACGTAATGCGCAACCACATGATGGCCCAGATGCACTACGTGGACGAAGAGCAGTACATCGCCTTAACGAAGATCGTCTTCTTCCAGACTTTCTACTGCGAACTGAGCACCGCGCAGGTGCTGGTCCTCAACGAGATACTGGTCCGGTTCTACGAAAGACTGGAAAAATACATTCTCGGGCTGGTGGAGCAGACCCGGCCCGACGTACTCGGCTTGTCGGTATTCAGCGGCACCCTGCCCGCCTCCATGTTTGCCTTCAAAAAAGTAAAAGAGAAGTACCCCGGAGTAGAAACCGTAATGGGGGGCGGCACCTTTTCCATGGAACTGGTACCCGACTCGCCCAATTTCGAACTGTTCCTGAAAACGGCCACCTACGTGGACAAGATCTTCATCGGCGAGGGGGAAAACCTCCTGCTCCGGTACATGCAGGGCAAGTTGCCCGCCGGTCAGCAGGTGTACACCCTCAAAGACATTACCGGCGACAACGTGGACATCAAGAAAGTAATGGTGCCCGATTTTTCGGACTTCAACATTGCCAGCTACCCCCAGCTGGGCTCCTGGAGTTCGCGCAGTTGCCCCTACCAGTGCAGCTTCTGCTCCGAAACGGTTGCCTGGGGCACGTACCGCAAAAAGGATTCCCGCCAGATCCTCGACGAGATGAAAAGGCTCTACCAGACGTACGGCGTGCAGGTGTTCATGATGGGAGACTCCCTGCTCAACATCATTGCCGACGGCCTGGCAAAGGAGTTTCTCAAGGACGACATTGCCCTCTACTGGGATGGCTACATGCGCACCGACCCCCCCGTGTGCAAGATCGAAAACACCATGGCCTGGCGGCAGGGCGGCATGTACCGCGCACGGCTGGGCGTTGAAAGCGGCTCCCAGAAAATCCTGGACCTGATGCACAAGAAAATTACCGTTGACCAGATCCGGCAGTCGGTGCGCTGCCTGGCCGAGGCAGGGATCAAAACGACGACCTACTGGGTGATCGGGCACCCCGGCGAGACGGAAGCAGATTTTCAGGCCACCCTCGACCTCATCGAAGAACTGAAGGATGACCTGTGGGAGGCCGAATGCAATCCCTTCAGTTATTACCTGACCGGCCAGGTGGACTCCGACAAGTGGATGAAGGAATACCAACGGGTGACGCTGTACCCGGACGAAATGACCGGGATGCTCATTACCCAAACCTGGATCATGAAGAACTGCGAACCGTCCCGGGAAGAAACCTACGAACGGGTAAACCGCTTCGTGGCCCACTGCGAACGGCTGGGCATTCCCAACCCGTATTTCGAACACGAAATCTTCAAAGCGGATGAACGCTGGAAAAGGTTGCAGCGCAATGCCGTGCCGGCCCTGATCGAATTCAAAAACGCCAGCACCTACATTGATGAGTGCAAGCACGTCAAGAGACTGGTGGCGGCGCCCCAGGCATCCTTCGAAGACGACGCTTTTGCCTTCTGAACCGACCGGCCGGTCCATACCCTCAACACGTGAATTTTATTGACAATGGGAGAAAATCTGTCTAAGCAAAAGACCCTGGGGGCGAGCCAGTTTACCACCGAGCGGGACTACTGGCTGGGCAAGCTGGGCGGAGAACTGGAAGTAGTTGGTTTTCCGAAGGACTGCGAGGAGAACGAATTCGGGGCGGGCCTGGTGCCGTTTGTCCTCGGCCCCGACGCCCTGGGCAACCTGCTGCGCATCACCAACGGCTCCAACCAGAAGATCCACATGGTGATGCTGACGGCGCTGACGGCGCTGCTGAGCAAGTACACGGGGGCGGCCGACGTGCTGCTCGGGTCGTCCATCTACCGCCAGCCCGTCGAGGGCAACTTTCTCAACAAGGTGCTGGTGCTGAGAAACCAGCTGACCCAGGCTACGACTTTTAAGGAGTTGTTGTTCCAGGTCCGGCAAACGGTCATCGAGGCGACCCAAAACCAGAACTACCCCTACGAAACGCTGCTCTACAAACTGCGCAACGCCTCCGGCGACGGGGTGCCGGCGCTGTTTGACGTGGCGCTGATCGTGGAGAACATCCAGGACAAAACGGACGTGCAACCGCTCAGGCCGGGCGTCTTGTTCCTGTTCGAGCGCCGGGATGACAACCTGGCGGGCGCAATCGAATACAACGCCCGGCAGTACAGCCGCGACACCGTAGAAAGAATTGCCGGCCACTTTGTGCACCTGCTCGGGCAGTTGCTCGAACACCCCGACCGGCCTTTGGCCGCCACGGGCCTGCTCACCGGCCCGGAAGTCCGGCAACTGATGGATTTCAACCGGACGGAAGTTGCTTTTCCGGACGGCAAGCAGGTAGCCGATCTCTTTGAAGCGCAGGCCGCCCGGACGCCGGAAGCGGTGGCGCTGGTATTCGGAGAAACGCAGCAGACGTACCAGGCCCTGAATCGGCAGGCAAACCAGCTGGCGCATTACCTGCGGCAGGTTTGCGGGGTGAAGCCCA
>CADCTQ010000672.1 GCA_902805615.1 uncultured Cytophagales bacterium | reverse complement strand
TGTACGAAGGGTTCACCACGTACGCCCTCACCAACCGCGGCACGGGCGACAACTACGGCGTGGAGCTTTCGGCCGAAAAGTCATTTGCCCGCCACTACTACCTGGTGTGGAACGGCGCCCTGTACCGGGCCACGTACCTGACGCTGGACGGGGGACCGCGGCGCAATACGCCCTACAACGGTTCCTTCAACACGCACCTGCTGGCGGGCCGGGAGTTCCGGCTGGGCCGGCAGGCGGGCCGCCACGCGCTGAACGTCAACCTGCGGGCCACCTGGGCCGGCGGCAAACGCTACATTCCCGTGGACCTGGCCGCCTCGGTGGCGCAGGGCCGCGAGGTGCTGGACGTAGCGGAAGCCTACCGGCACCAACTCGACAACTACGCCCGCCTCGACGTGCAGGTGGCGTACCGGTTCAACCGGCCCCGCTTTACCGGCGAGTGGCGGCTGGACGTATTCAACGCAACCAATCACCGCAGTACCGTAAAGTATTACTATCACCCCGACACCCAACGCGTGGCAGCACTGGCCCAGCTCGGCACGCTGCCGGTGCTGGCCTGCCGCCTGGAATTTTAGGCGCGTACGCTTCCTATGACTTTTTCGAAGCATTCTCATTCCGACGAAGACCTGCTGGATCTCCTCAAAACGGGGGACGGCCGGGGCATGGGGCTCATTTTCGAGCAGTACCACCCGTCGCTGTGCGCCTCCGCGTACCGCATCGTGCAGGACCGGGACGCGGCCCGGGACGTGGTGCAGGAGGTGTTCATCCGGCTCTGGCACGGCCGCGCTACGTTGCAGATCACCCACAGCCTGAAGGCGTACCTGCACCGGTCGGCGGTGAACGGGGCGCTGCACCACCTGGAACGGACGCAGCGCATCAAGCGGGTGCCGCTCCAGAGTGCCGAGGAACTGGCCGGCGACGCTGGGGGCGGGGCTGCGCTGGAAGCCGGCGACTTGCAGGCCGCCCTGGCCGCGGCCGTGGATGCCCTGCCGCCGGTGTGCCGCACGGTGTTCATGCTCAGCCGCCACGACGAACTGAGCAACGCCGAAATTGCCGACTGCCTGGGCGTGTCGGTGAAGGCGGTGGAAAAGCACCTGACCAAGGCCCTCGCACGCCTGCGGGAGGCCGTGGCGCGGTGCGGCGGCTAACCCACCTTGACCTTGATGTAAATTGATGAAGGGGTGTGCTTCAAAACTTGGCATCAGACCGGGATATTAACCGGCGAGGGGCAAGCGGACGCTTGAAAGGGGAAGGCACCGGCGGACGCCTGCGCCAGCGTACGCGAGGACGGGACGCCAAGCGTGTATTCTATAGCTGTTTTCGACAATAGCGTTCCCGGCTCACCCTGGAAGGGCACTTGTGGGCAACCCGGCACGCTGGCGCAGGCGTCCGCCTGTGCCTTCCCCTTTCAAGCGTCCGCTTGCTTTCATCCACCTCCTCTTGCGTTAAGTGCCCAACGCCTCAAGTGCGTAATTTTGAATCACACCCATGATGAAGAGGATGACTCGATGGAAGGATGGGGAGGATGGATGGGAGGATATTCTTGTGATGCGTTGATGGGAGGATGAGGAGGTTGGATTGGAGGGTACGCGGCTGGTAATTAGAGAGTTATTTGCAGGGAAATGCGGGTTGGGCGGATAAAGTTGCCCTTTGGTCAGCCCCGCCGGCCGTTTTTGCGTAGGAAACGGGGAAACCAGATGTGCAACGCAAAACGTACCGAAAGCATGGAAACCAATCAGCACCCGAACCAGGACGCGCCCCGCGGCGCCGGCAGCCAGCCCGATAACCAACCCGAAAGCGGCAAGGCCCGCCCCGACATGTTCGATGGTGAAAAAGTCGAGGACCCGGCGGCCAACTCGGAAATCGGCGCCAACATTTACGACATCGGCATGGGCGGCCCCGGCGCCTCCACCAGCGGCCTGCGCAGCGGCGGCTCCGACAGCAACGACGCGGATAGCGACGACGCGGAAAACGAGGACGACTGAGGAACCGGAACGCGCAGCCGTTCCGGCAGGACTCATCTGCCCCCAAACGCGAACCCCCGTACCCATCCCGGTGCGGGGGTTCGCGTGTTTTAAGGCGGGACCGGCGGCCGGCCCGGTTTTCTTTCCCGGGGTTTGTTACCCTTGCCCGTTTTCCTGAATTAAGGGATAAACCTTACCTCGTCCAGGAAAGAGCTGTTTATTGCCCGGGGTGCGGGGTTACCACGCGCCCCGGGCAATAAACAACCTTAGTTCCGGCCCTTTTCCCATGAAATGGATTGTAGCCCTTACGCTCCTCGTGCTGTCGCTGGGGTCGGCCCCGGCCCAGCCCCTGACCCGGGGGCAGGCCCGGCAGTACGCCGACGCCCTGCTGGAAGCCGGCATCCTGAGCCGCGAAGGGCACCAGGACCTGCACAAGGCCATCGCCGACGAGAAGCCCGCCATCCAGGCGTATTATGAGGAAGTATCCCGGTTCACCCTTCACGTCACCGGGGAAGCCGGTGCGCAGCCCCTGCACCGGTCAGCGTTGCTCGGTTTTTGCGCGTACATTGAGCACCTGCGGCAATCGGCCCCCGCGCTGGTGTTCGATTCCCTCAAAAGGCGGGACCTGGTGAACCGGTGCAAGCAACTGCAAGGACCGGGCTGGACCCTCGGGGTCATGGACACGCTGGAAGCCCGGCAACTGGCCGGCGAACGTTTTCCCGACTTTTCCCCGGAAGTGATCGGGTCGCTCCAGCGGGACTACGCGCGGCTGGCCGAAGTGCTGCACCGGGTTGACCTGCTGACGGGCAACGCGTACGCCGACGTGCAAGGGTGGGTGCGGGAAGCGCAGTTCAGCCGGGAACGGCGGTTCAGCTTTTTCCAATACGCCGCCCTGCGCACCGGCTACTACGAAGCGTACCCCGTACGCCGGCAAGCCCAACTGGCGTACCTCGACACCCTCCGGCAGACGGGCGTGCTGCCCGAATCCAGCTTCCGGCGGTTGGTGGCCGCGTACCAGCCCTTCGAGCTGAAATCCGGCGTGGACATCCTGCCCCACTGCAACGAGGCGCTGGTGCTCGAAACCACCGGCTTGCCCGACGACCCCTGGGACGCCTTCCGCACGGTGCTGCGGGCCATCGCGGAAAACCTGTTACCCGAACTCACGCTGGACCACCTGGCGACTTTCGAAGAAACCCTCCGGGACGAGGAATACGGCGGTGCGTACAGCAAGACGGTGGTGGCGGCCCGGCTGAACGGGTACGACTACCAGCAAACTTTCTGGTTCGATCCGTACGCGCTGCAAATGCACACGGCCGAACGCTTTACCCTCGGGTCGCTGCACGGCCGGGAGTTTCAACTGGTCGAGGATTTCCTGGCCGACCGGGAAGACGCCCGCCGGCTGTACCTGGTGGAGGATAAGAACGGGCACGCGTTGCCAACCGGCTCCCGGCTGGGGCTGATCCTGCTCGACAGCACGCAGGCGGAGGCGTTCAAACGGTTTGATCCCCATGCCCTCACCCAGCCGGAGGGATCGCTCCAACAGCGCAATGCCTTCAACCGCCAGGGCGTGCGGCAAGTCGTCACGGAATGCCAGCGGATCGGGTTGGTGCCGGCCCTGCCGGAAGCGGAAATCAACGGGATCATCGTAAGGGCCCGCCGCGACGGGTACTGCTCGTACGACCGGGTGTTGGGCGAGTTGCCCGGGGTCGTGGCCGACCTGGACGTGCACCTGCCCGTGGAAGAAGCCCTGGAACTCCCGCCCGGGCAGGTGTACCGCACGGTCCTGGAGAAACTAAGGAAGGTCTCCCGCGGTGCGTTCGATCCGCAAAAGCCCTTTCTCGAGAAAATACCGGGCCGCCAAGGAGAGCCGGTCAAATTCCGCTTCGGCTTTTCCTGCCGCAACAAATCCTACTCGGGCATCCTGGAAGCAGCCTCGCAACTCCGCTACAGCCCATCCGGCAACCGGGTGGTGGAGGCGATCAACCAGGCCCTGGCCGACCAGGGAACCGACGGACGCTACCATTCCTTGCGCTACGGACCGCATTTCCTGTTTCTGACCAAAGCCCAGCACGAGTACCTGAAAATACACCATCCCCAGGTGTTCCCGTAACGGGGAAAAACGCCAGGGGCGCAGGGCCGATGCTGCCCCCGCGCCCCTGGCGTGATATTCATCCGTGCCCCCGCAACTGGCAACCCTACGGTTTCAGCCGCGGGATTGGGAGTGACCTATGCCCGGTTAGTTGGTCTTGACCAGTTTGTAGCGTTTTACGTCCGCCCCGTTGCCCACTTCCAGGTAGTAAACGCCCCGCGCCATTTGATGTCCCAGCGTTACCTGCTGGGTGGCCGGCAGGTCGTCGCCCTGCACAACCACCTGCCCGGCCGGGTTGTAGATGCGGAAGGGCACTTTTGCCGTTTCTCGGCCCTGCACCCGCAGGGTGAACGACTGGCGGAAAGGGTTGGGGAAATACACTACCGACAGCGCCCCGCCGGGCTGTGCATCGGCGGCCAGCCGGGCAGCCGGCGTGAGCGTAAACTTATGTTTGCTGGTGGCCTTGCCCCCGGGCGTGGTTACCGTGACGAAGCCGGAAGCATTGCCGGCGGGCACCGTTGCCGTAAGGACCGTGGCACTCACGTACGTGAAAGCCGCCGGCACGTTGTTGAAGTGCACCGCGGTGGCGTAGTTGAAGTGGGTACCGGTAATGGTTACCCGGGTGCCGGCCGGTCCCGCTTTGGGCGTGAAGTTGGCAATGACCGGGGCCGGGGAAGGCGTCACCGTGAAGACGCCCTGGCTGGTCACCGTGCCGGCCGGCGTAGTCACTTCGATGGTGCCGCCGGTGGTGCCCGGCGAAACGGTAACGGTCAGTTGGGTATTGCTGACGACCGTGAAGGGGGCGGGTACGCCCCCGATGGTGACCGCCGTGGCGCCGGCCAGTTCCTGGCCGAAGAGGGAAATGGCCGTGCCGATGGGGCCGGCGGCCGGCGTAAAGGAACTGAGCGAAAGCACCCGCTGGATGGTCAGCTTGCCGAACGGGTTAACGCCGTCGGCCACGGACAGGTTGCGCAACACGGCAAAGCCGCTGCCGTCGGGGTTGAGCCGGAAGATGGTGCCGTAGCCGGCGTTGAAGTCGTAGAAGGTCATGCCGTACAGCGTGCCGTCGCTGCCCTGCACCAGGCCGGTGGGCCCGCTGCCGTCGGTGCCGGTAAAGGTTTTGAGCAGGGCAAAGCCGCTGCCGTCGGCATTGATCCGGCAAATGGCGCCGTTGAAGTCGTCGGTGTTCTTGAGGCAGTAGAACACGTTGCCGCTGCTCACCGCCAGGCCGCCGGGATCATCGGCCGCGGTAAATTGCCGGATGATCGTAAGGCTGCCGTTGGCGGCGACCCTGATCAGGTTGTTGGAGCCGTTGCTGACCAGGTTGCTGTACACGGCGCCGCCGGGGCCCACCACCAGGTTGCCCACGCGTTCGGTGGAACTCATGAACTTAAGCACGGCAAAGTCCGTACCGTCCGGCCGAACCCGGTAGAGGGTGCCTTGCTCGGCGATGCCCCCGTTCACAGTCGTGCCGTAGAAGTAGCCGTCGGGGGCCGCCAGCAACTGGTTGGGGAAGATTCCTTCCGCAGCCGAAAAGGTCTTGACCACGGCAAAGCCGCTGCCGTCGGGATTGATCTTGAAGATGGTGCCGTTCTCCAGTTTGCCGGGGCCCAGCTGCGTGGTACCGTACAGGATGCCGTCACTTCCCTGAACCAAGGTGCCGCGCGGGTAGGAGCCATCCGTACCGTCAAAAACTTTGAGCGTCGTATAGGTGCCGTCGGGGCGCAGCCGGAAGACCGTGCCGGCGTTGCCTGCGCTCTGCTCGGTCGTGCCGTAGAAGTTGCCGTCACTCGCCTGCAACAGGGTGCCAAGCGCGTAGCCCGTGGCGCCGTCGGCCAGTTGGAAGCTGGTAAGCAGCGCGAAGCCGCTCCCGTCGGGACTCAGTTTGAAAACCGTTCCGTAGTCGGCCGTGCCGCCCCTTTCGGTCGTGCCGTACAGGCTGCCGTCGCTGCCCTGCAACAAGCTGCCCCGGGGACCCCAGCCATCGGCACCGGTAAAGTTTTTGAGCACTGCGAAGTTGCTGCCGTCGGGGGCAATCTTGTAGATGCTGCCGTAGCCCGTGCCGCCGGCGTAGATCGTACCGTACAGGTTGCCGTCAGGGGCCACCAGCAGTCCGCCGACGAATACGTCGGCACCTTCGGCTTGGGTAAGGTTTTTCAGCAAGGTAAAGCCGGTACCGTCCCCGTTGATTTTAAAGACTGTACCGGCTCTTTCGCTGCCTCCGGCCGCAGTGGTGCCGTAGAAACTACCGTCGGCGCCCTGCACGACGCCGCTCCGGGGGCCGGCGCCGTCAGCGGCAGAGGACCCGGCAAAGCTTTTGATGACGGCAAAGTCGCTGCCGTCGGGACGGATTCTGTAGATCGAGCCGTATTCACCGTTCGCGCCGCCCATCGACGCGGTGCCGTAGAGGAACCCGTCCGTGCCCTCCAACAGGTCACCCGAGAGGTTAGAACCCTCGGCGAACGAAAGGGCCCTGAGCACGGCAAAGCCGGTACCATCCGCGTTGATTCGGTAGATCGCGTTGGAAGGGTCGCTCCCTTCGCCCGTGGTGCCGTAGAAAACGCCGTCGGACCCCCGCATCAGGCCGGTTGTGAAGGCGCCGCTGAATTCCCGCAGTACGGTAAAATCGGTGCCGTCGGGCCGGATTTTGACGAACGCGCCGGTGCCGTTGGGCCCTCCGCCGGTCCCGTAGAAATAGCCGTCGGGACCCAAAACGCGGGGGGACACGCTGCCTTCGGCATCGGTAAAGGTTTTGAGCACGGCAAAGCCGGTACCGTCCGGGCCAACCCGGAAAAGGGTGCCGAGGCCGGAGCTGCCGCCGCCGGTGGTGCCGTAGAAATTGCCGTCGGGGCCCTGCACCAGGTTGCGCCCGGGGCCGGAAGGCGGCAGCTGGAACGCTTTGCGGACAGTGAACTCCGAACCATCGGCCCGCAGGGAGAAGGCCGTGCCGGCCCCACCGGGACCGGCGCCGAAGGTCAGCCCCCAGAGCACTTCCTGGGCAAAGCCCGGGGAAGCCAGCAGGCAAAGGGCGGCCAGCAGGCTGGTCAGCAGACGAAACGGGGCCGGGGCGGTTTTGCACAGTCGGCTGGCCGCCAGGGAAAAGTAAGCTTTTTGCATAAAAGGGTTGGGTTAAGGAAATAAATGGACTAAGTGGCTGGAGCATCGGGCGGCGGGCACCCGCACGAATGCGGGCAACCGGGCCGGGTAACGGACGGGCGGCAAGCTTGGACAGGCGTTTGAATGGGCAACAAAGGCCGGGCAGCCGGACAAAACCAGGCGCGGCATTTTGTCCTTGTAAGGAATGAGATGCCCGACAGGCGTCTGGCTACTCACCGGAATGGCTGCTTGGGTTGCCCGGAATATTGAACGGGTATTTTTTCAATGGGCCAAAACGAGAAAAAAGATTTTCCGCTTCCGGTTGCAGGGGCCGGAATAAAATAAAGATATTTTCTCTTCTGGACAGAACTTTCCTGTACCCAAACCTTGGAGGGTGAACCTGGTTTAACCTGGTTTGTGCGGGCAGGCAGGCGTAACAAGCATCGCGTAAATGACCCGGAAACTTCGTGCAGGAGAGTTTACGCTGCCTCTGGCAAGAGGCAAATGCAACGTTATTGCATCAAATATATCCGTGGTACCCATTAAAGTCAATACCCCTGGGCAGTTTTATTTATTTATTTTTTTTGATCCGTAACAAAGTTGCCCCCGGTGTTTGAAAAAAAATATGCCTTAAAAAGGAGCCTCCGGGCAAAGCGGGCTTTTGACAATGCGTAGCGGGTGTACCTCCTTTCTTTTTGTAAACCTTGTTAAGCGTAAACAAAAAAAGCATTAAAAGCGGGGGTTGTTAATGGGTGGCCCAAAAAGCCGCCGGTGCAAACACCGACGGCGGCAGTGCCGTCGCGGGTGTTTGCACCGGCAACCCACGTACTTGTTGAATTGCCACCAAAGGGAGGATGGCGGCCGGGGGCAGGCACACCAGGCTGGTGGATGAGTGACTCCGGGAGGATTCGAACCTCCATTGACGGTTTCGAAGACCGTTGTCCTTCCGTTGGACGACGGAGCCGGGCAGTAAAGTTGTGAACACGGGCAGATTCGAACTGCCACTCTTCACCGTCGCAGGGTGATGCTCTTCCAGTTAAGCTACGCGTCCAAAAGAAAATGGGGGGTGCCGGACGGGACTCGAACCCGTACATTCCTCTTTCACAGAGAGGCGACCTGACCAGTTGGTCCACCGGCACCGTGTGGTGGCTCGCGGGGGTGGATTCGAACCACCATCTGCAGGTCCAAAGCCTGCCGTCCTGCCGTTAGACGACCCGCAATGATAATTGTACTTTTATGAGCAAGCATGGCAAGCCCCGCCGGGCCCCGGGCCCGTACCGGCGTGCTTCCACACCGAAGTGAACGTGACGTGCAACCGGGCCAGGCAGTCCGGAAAATCAGACCCTTAGCGCCGGCATCCCGTGCGGCTGCCCAGGCAACCTGGCCGGGATGCGGGGCGTGCCCGGGCCGGCAAACGCAAAAACCCAGCAAAAAGCCCTTCTACACGCACGTAGGAGGGCTTTTTGCTGGGTTAGATACCTGATTGGTATGCCTTATCGTTTAACCATAGCGAAACCACTCCTACCTTGCGGTACGACGGAGTTGGTGTTGCCGGTGGATAAACGCGTAATTCATGAGGCAAAGATAAGGAGCCGATCCCATACGAGTCAAGGGGACGGGCAAAAAAGTTTGAAAAAAATTAAGGCATCATTTTGTACTTTATCCATAAGAAATCCCTATGGCTTACATCATGGTAGACGTGGAGACCGACGGACCGATTCCCGGCGACTACTCGCTGATCTCGCTGGGCGCCGTGCGGGTGGACGAGGCGCTGGACCAAACCTTTTACGGCCGGCTCCGGCCCATCTCCGACCGGTTCATTCCCGAGGCCCTGGCCGTTTCGGGCCACACCCGGGAAGAAACGCTGCAATTCGAAGACCCCGCCACGGTGATGCACGACTTCAGGGAGTGGCTGGCGCGGACCTGCAAAGACCGGCCGGTCTTCATCAGCGACAACAACGGCTTCGACTGGATGTTCGTCTGCTGGTATTTTCACCACTTCCTCGGCGAAAACCCCTTCGGGCACAGTTCCCAGAACCTGGGCAGCCTCTACAAAGGACTCGTGAAAGACACCTTCCGGAACTTCAAGCACCTGCGCCGCACCACGCACACCCACCACCCCGTAGACGACGCCAAAGGCAACGCCGAGGCCCTGCTGACCATGAAAAAGGAAATGGGGTTGAAGCTCAAATTGTAGCCTTACCGGAGCACCAGGCGTTTGACCACCAGCGCATCGGGGGTTTGAATCTTGACCAGGTACACCCCGGCCCGGCAGGCGGGCAGCTGGAAGCCTTGATGCAGGGGTTCCTTAGAGGCGTTGTAGGTCGTGCTTTCAGCTACTTTTTTGCCTTGGGCATCAAAGAGGGTGATGGTGACCTGCGAGAGGCCGCCGGGTAGGGAAACCGTGAAGTCGCGGCCCGCCGGGTTGGGGTAAATGGAAGAGAGCTGTTCCAGCACCGGGCCCGTCAGGCGGAAGTCGAACGGATCGGAGAACGCCGCGGGGCAGCCGCCGCCGCCCGACACCCGGACCGTGTAGAGCCCGCCGCGGCCGGCTTTGATGCTGCGCGTGTGCTCGGGCAGGAGCTGGCCGTTGCAGTACCACTGGTAGGACTCGCCTTCCACGGTGCTTTGCAGCCCGTTCACGCCAACAGCGGCAACCAAGGGCTTTTCGGGGTTGCGGGATCGGGTAACGGTGACCCGGTAGCGCAACGAGTCATCGGCGCAAGTGCCGTCTGGAATGCTCCACTCAAAGACGTTCTGGCCATAGCCGAGCGCCTCAACGGCAGTGGTGGCTTGGTAGGGTTGGGCAATGCGACCCGCCCCGTTCACCAACCTCCACCTTCCCCTTCCATGCACCGGTTCGCGGGCCTGCAATGTCGTAGCCTGGCTATTGCAGAAGGCCTGGTCGGGGCCGGCCGTCACGGGCGGGTTGGGCGTGCAGACGGTAAGGGGCAGGGCGTCCCCGCCGGTCGTTTCCCGCGGCAGGTCGTGGAGGGTGTTGAGGGTGGTGTTGGTGCGTACCGGCGGGTTGTAGTCGAAGAAGATGTCGGCAAAGTTCTCGATGCGCGTCTTGTCGGGCAAACCGGCCAGTGGTTTGATGGTAAACTTGACCAGGCCGTTGCTGCCAGCCTGGTCGCGGGTACTGTCGGGCAGATTGATATTGTCGAAGGTCCAGGTGAGCACCGGCCGGCCCTTGCCCGACACGTCCAACCGGTGCGGATGCGAGGCCCCGTTCATCCGCAGCGTGCTGATGTCGAGTCTGTCGGAGAGCGTATCTACCAGCACCACGCGGTAGGCGTAGTCGTTGCCCGTGTTCTGGAAGCGGACCGTGTATTCGAGTTCCTGGCCGAAGGCCGTGTAGTGTTCACTGGTCACGCCGGCGGGCAGCACGAGTTTGTCGTTGGGGTCAAACGAGTCGGTGATGGGCAGGCACTCGGTGTCTACTTCCGGCTCGGCATCGTCCTGGGGCAGTTGGGCCACGAAGCCAAGGCTCACCTTGCCCCCGGCATTGGTGCCGCAGGCTTCGATGGTGATGTTGGTGGACTGCTTGACGGGGTGGCCGGGCCGCTGGCCGGCTTCCAGGCGGACGGTTTGGCCGTTGGCTGGTACTTGCAGCATCAGGCTGTCGCCGGCGGCCAGCCTGAAGTTACGGCTCAGGGCCAGTGCAGCGTCCAGGTAGATGCGGTAGGCGCTGCTGTCGCGCATGGCCCCCGTACCGGTGTTGTAGAGGCCCAGGCGCACCCGGCCGTTGGGGAGGCACTTTGCCTTCAGGGTAACGTCGGAACCGTCCCAATCCCGGGAAGGTGTCGTGTTGTTGGCCGGCGTGATCCACACTTTGGTGCACTGGGTAAGGCCGCGGATGTCGGGGTTGTCGCACACGACCGAATCGGTAATCTGGATGCTGCTGCCCTGATTGGGTGCCAGTGTACCCACGTCGAATACGTAATGCTTATCCGGGGCGATTGTGTAGGCGGCATTGGCCTTCACCAGTACTACGTGGGGGGGCAGTTGCAGGTGCACTTTGGCATCGGCCACCGGCAGGCTTCCGCTGTTGCCGTAGGAGAGGGTGGTGTTGCCGGGGAAGCACCTCCGGCGCCGGGTGGAGGCCACGCTGGCCGTCAGGTAGGGCCGCAGCGTCACCTGGTTGCCAAAGTCCTTGCCGGCAACTGTGTTGCCGTAGCCCTTGAAGGAGACGAAGTGGGTGGCTTCGGAGGCGGGGCAGGTCTGGGTAATCACCCGGCTGGGGTCGTCGGTCAACACCTGCCGGACGACGTAGGTACCCGTGTCCACCGCAATGGTATAATTGCCCAGGCTGTCGGTGATGGCGTAGTAGTCACCAGGCTCCGCTTTCACGACCACGTGAGGCAGGCGCATTGCATCCGGATGTTGGGTACAATTACCGGCCTTGTCGTGGTAAACAGTCCCATGGATGTAATTCACATTTCTTGCCTGGGTTGGGGGGAAAACTTTAGCATACGCAACAAACGCATCAGTGCTGCTGTATTCGCTGCGGAAGCCGGTAAAGGAGAAAATGCCGTTACGTACCAGTACTTTACTGGGATACAGGTGAGTACCGGGAATAGCATCCGTTGCATAACCGGTCTGTGGGTCCAGGCTGGCTAACCGGTGCCGGGTGGCACCGCCGATGGACGTAAATTTGCCAGTGGCAACAATTGCGTTTTCGCCCGTTGCCAGCGAATAGACGTAATGGTCCGGGCTTGGATTCCAAGGGGTTACCCGGGCGGTAGTGGTTGAAATGGCAGTGAGGAACATTCTGTCGGCACTGCTGGAGTTTGAAAATTCCCCGGCAAGGTAAACCATGTTCTTATGAGCCAGCATGGCATAGACCGGCCCGCTGGGCGGGGTTGGGGTCCAGGCGGTCACACTACCGGATTGCACATCCACCGACCCCAGGCGAAGTCTGCTTTGCCCGTTTATCTTCGTAAAGCTGCCCAGCAGGTAAACTTTGTTTTCAGAAATACTAAAGGCTGTTACATTTCCGTCAAGTACAGGATTCCACGGGGTAATGCTCCCATTACCGGCATCAATGGCGCAAATGTATTTACGGTTCACGCCGTTGGCCTGCGTAAAGTCGCCGGCCAAGTAGAATTTATTATCATAGGCAGCCAGGAGAGCCCCCTTGGGCGAGGCGTCATATTCCGTGGTCAGCTTGATGTTCCAGGTGTTCACCGCACCCGTCACCGGGTCCAGGCCGGCGAAGCCCGTTCTGGCCTGGCCGTTTACCTGCCGGAAAGAGCCTTGTGCCAATAGTGTGTTGTTGGCAATGGCCATTCTGAGAACGGAGCCGTCAGGGGTGGGGCTCCACGCAGTCAGTTGGTCCGTAGACATATCAATTGCCGCCAGGTTTTTCCTGGGCACCATCGTGAAACAATCGAAAGACCCCCCGATGAGTACTTCACTGCCGGAGGCGCACAAAGTGTATGCGTACACATACTGGTTATACGCACTGTCATCCACCTTTTTAGGGTTCCAGGCCGTAGCCGCCCCGGTATTGATGTCCACAGCCGCAAAACGGTTGCGGGATTGCCCATTGACGCTGTTGAAATCGCCGTAAAAATAGAGTTGATTCTCCCCCAGCGACATCAAGCTTACTGAGGCGGACCGCAGGATCTGGCTGTCAGCGGCAAAGGTCACGTTCGGATTCCAGGCCAAAGCTTTTCCGGTAGTCCGGTCCAGGGAGGCCAGGTTATTCCTGTACTCCCCGCCAATGAAGTTGAATCCACCGCACACGATGATTCCACCTTGGGTGGCAATCAGCTTGCTTATCTGGCCTGCTGAGAAAGACTGGGAGTTTGACGTTATGTTCAGGTAGCCGGGACGCGGGTTCCAGTCGTTGACAATGCCTGTCTGCGGGTCCAGCGCGGCCAGGGTAAGCCTAGCCTGTCCGCCTATGTAATGGAATTGTCCACCAATGTATAGCGTATTATTGAGGACGTCCATGGTGACGACCGGGCCGTCCGGGGCCGGATTCCAGGCGGTAATCTTTCCCGTACCTGCCTCCAGTGAGAACAAGTAACTCCGGGTTTGCCCGTCTACCTGCGCGTCTTGAAAACCGCCGCCCACGTACACCCGGTCGCCGTTAACGGCTATGGAAGTTTGCAGACCATTGCCGCCGGGAATAACGTGCCGCCAAAGGGTTTTACCCGTAATTAAATCAAGGGCGGCGACGAAGGGATGGTTGCCCCCCTGCTCGTTCGCATGATGTCCGGCAGCATATAAGGTGGAGCCCTCCAGCCTGAAATCGGCTATGGAAAGCACTCTAAAATCCGGCTTCCAGCTCAGGTCTGCTTGTCCATCCGCGGCAACGTGCAAAAATGTAAAATCCTGCCCGCCGATTTTAAAATTTCCAGACAGGTAAAACCCGCCCTCCCCATCGGGTTGCGAAGCACTGACATTAGAATCCATGGTGGGAAGTTTACCAGGTAGGAAGTCTCCCTCCCCGGCGGTAACCCGTAAGCCGCTGCCCGTGTGATAGCCGATGTAATTAAAATTACCGCCCAGGTAAATCGTGTTTTTATCAATGGCGGTGGCGTAAACTTGCCCATCGGTA
Organism: uncultured Cytophagales bacterium; assembly: GCA_902805615.1. Classification (GTDB taxonomy): domain Bacteria; phylum Bacteroidota; class Bacteroidia; order Cytophagales; family 172606-1; genus CADCTQ01. The sequence continues at coordinate 8,746 of CADCTQ010000672.1, read as the reverse complement.
GTCCACATGATGGGATTCAACGTCTGGCCGAGCGAAGGAAAGGCAATGAACAGGAACGGGACAAGAAAGCGTAAAGTTTTCAGCATAGGGTCAGTGTTCACTTTGCCACCAAAAATCCGGATGAACGCGATGCGCCGGTAAGCGGGGAAAGTCGGGTATTGTAAAAATCAGGGTACAGTGGGGGTAATCCGCAAAATAAGAAGCTCCCGCAACAGAGTAAGACAAGATTTGCCGCAGAAGGTACATTCACCGGGTTTGGGAGATTGCTGAAAAAAAGCCCGTACCGCTACTTGCCGGGACGGGCATAAAGGCTTCTGCTTGCGCAGGACGCCGGCGCCGCGCCGGCGGGAAACCGCAGAGGGCAGGCGGAAAGGAAGCCGGGCGCTTTCCCTCCGCCCGTCCCCCTAAATCGTTTCCGGCAGCGAGTAACTGCGGCCCTGGTTGGCCCGCTTGAGGTAGCCCATCAGGGGCTGGAAGTAATCCACCATTGGCTTGGCCGACATGTCCGAACCCAGTTTTTCTTTCAGCAACTCCCGCCAGTCGCGGGTGGCGCCGGGCTGCATGAGTTCGCGCAGGAACTGGCCGGTTTCCTTGCTGCCGTAGTAGTTGGTGGCGTGCGGGTCCTGCTTGAGGATGTTGCGGGCCACGTGGTCGTGGAACTGGAAGAGCAGGATGAACGACATGGAGTAGTCGTAGTACTGCGCCGGGTCGTCGTTGATGTGGGTTTTGGTGGCCGCGTCGCAGTACTGTTCGCCCCGCGGCGCCGGCGGCACAATGCCCTGGTACTGCTTGACGAGTTGCCACCACCGCCCGTTGTAGCGGTCCTTGGGCAGGTTGCCGGCGTACAGCTCGTGCTCAAACTCGGTCATGACGCCCGCCGACCACGGAATGGCCACCACGTAGTTCAACGCTTCCTTGAGCAGCACCTGCATGGAGTCGGTCTTGGCGTCCTGGCCCACCAGGTTCATTTGCAGCAGGAACGGCTTTTGCAGCGACGCCAGCCCGATCTGGCTGCCGATGGCCTCGTGGAAGGCCCGGTTGGCCCCGCCGCGCAGGATCAGGGGCACGTCGGGATTCGAGTACGTGCGGTAGTAGTACACGTGGCCCAGTTCGTGCAGGGTGGTTTCCCACCATTCCCCGTTGGGTTCTACGCTCATCAGGGAGCGAACGTCGTCCACCAGGTCCATGTGCCAGGCCGAAGCGTGGGTGTTCTTCTTGTACCTGGTATCGGGCGGCAGCGGGTACAGGCTCGACTGCCGGTAAAAAGAGGCCGGCAGGGCTTCAAAGCCGAGGCTCTGGTAGAATTCCTCGCCTTTTTTCACCACCCACTCGGGGGTTTTCTTCCGCAGGCTGTCTTCCAGGCTCAGGCCCTGCACGTCTACCATCGCCGACCAGTCCTGGCCCCAGCGGTTGGGCAGCCAGTCGGCCGGCAGCAGTTCGGGCACGGGCTGGCGGTATTTTTTAGCCAGTTCGTAGCGGGCGTAGGTGTGCAGTTCGCGGTAGAGGGGCCACACCTCGCGCACCATCCGGCGGGTCACTTGCAGCAACTCCTCGCTGTTCATCTGGTAGTCGGACACCTGGTACGAGAAAAAGTCGGGGAAGCCCAGGCCCTTCACCGTCTGGTTGCGCAGCCCCTGCAACTGGGCCAGCCCGTCCTTGAGTTCCTTGCCTACCTCTTTGCTCGCCAGCCAGGCCTTGCGGCGTTCGGCGGGGCTGGCCGATTCGCGCAGGATGCGGTCAATGTCGTTGGTGCTCACCTCCTTGCCGTCCATCGTAAAGGCATAGCCGTAGAGTTTCTCCACCTGCCGGGCCTGGGCGTCAATGCGCTTTTTCACCACGTCGGCAATCGTCTGCGGGTTGTTGCCGGCCAGGTAGAGGATGTATTCGAGTTGGCGCACCTGCAAGGGCGTCAGGGCGTCTTTCTCCTTCAGGTAGGTGCGTACCTTTTCGATGTTTTCGCTGCTGCCGGTGAATACGGCCAGGGCGCCGTTGGCCCGCGTGGTGGCGTTCTGGGTGGCCGTGTCGCCCGCCACGATGCGCGTGTTGGACCGCCATTCGGCCTCCTGCGCCTTCGTGTAGAGGTCCTGGTATCTTTTGTTGTAGTCGTCCAGGTACGCCTGCACTTCTTTTTGCCGGGGAGAGGCCGGCGCGTTGGCGGCAGTGCCGGTGGTGCTGGTATCTTCTTTTTGGGTGCCCGACGAGCAGCCGCCCAGCGAGGCTGCCGCCAGGAGCAGCGGCAGCAGCAAACGGAATCTTTTCATGGAATGAGGTATGCGTGGTTAAAGCAAAGGGCGAAGATACCCATTTCCGCCCGCTCCGGAACTACCGGCCGCCGGCGGTCAGCGGGTTCAGCAGCGGTTGGCCGGCAGCCAGGCACCCTTGCCGGATTTCCCTTTCGAGCAGCAGGGCCGTGGTACTGTCCCTGGTTTCGGCAAACCGGTACGACAAGTGCTCGTGCACGTACGCCCGGACCAGGCGGTCCAGGCTTAACGCGCCTTTGCCGATGGTTTCGATCTGGGCCGGATCGAGCACCGGCAGCACCAGCCGGTCGCACACGTACAGGCAGAACTGGTCGCCACTCCGGCGGCCGGAGGCGTGGCTGTTGAGGCGCGAGAACAACCCTTTGCTTTTGGCCCCCGGCCGGCGGTGCGCCACGATTTGTGCTTCGCTCAGGGCGCGGCCCGCCATCCCCGCGTACAGCAGTACCGCGTCCTGCCAGATCGTGTAGATGCCGGCGCACACCCGGGGCACTGCCGCGTTGGGCCAGTCGCGGAAGAAATACGGTTCTCCTTGCGCAACGGCAATGAGAGCCGGGTGGGTACGCGTCCCGTTGCTTTTCCGTTCGGTTTGCGCCCCCTCAACCATTGTCCCGTTTCGATTCCGGCTCGATTTCGGCCAGCACCTTGGCCACGGCCGATTCGGCGTTGGTGAGTTTGGCCTTGCAGATCCGGATGAGGTCGGCGGCGCGGGTCACCTTGCTGGTGAGTTCGTCCACGTCAATGTTGCCGCTCTGGATGGCCTTTACAATCTCTTCGAGTTCGCTGATGGACTGGCGGTAAGTCTGCTGCGTTTGGTTCATGCTTGAATAAATTACGAATTACAAATGACCAATGACTAAGGTTTCTCAACGGCGATCACTTTGCTGACGACAATGGCGTTTTCGAGGCGGGTGGTGAGTTCGGTGCCGGGCCGGAGCCCTTCGGGGGAGCGGACGAGCTGCCCGTTCGCGTAGGTAAGCGAATAGCCCCGCCTGAGCATTTGCACCGGGTCGTACTGCGCCACGCGGGCCTCGTGCAGGGCCAGCGCCTGTTGCTGCCCGGTAAGCACCATCGAGACCGTCGCTTGCAGGTTGCCGGCCACCCAGTCGAGCAGTTGGCGGTTGCCCTCCGTGCGGCGCCGGCCGTGGTCGTGCACGATCTGCGCAATGTTGTCCAGCAGCAGCAGTTCCGTGTTGGTGAGTTCGAGCGATTCCATGCGCAATTCCTGCTGCCGGTGGCGGAGCTGTTCGTGGCCGTACCGCACGTGGAACCGGGACGCCTGCACCAGCATCATTTGCAGGTGCGCCAGGTAGTGCGTGCTTTTCTCGGTGCCGCCCTCCGACGCTTTGGCCAGGGCTTCGCCCACCCGTTGCAACTGTTCGTGCTGGCGCCCGAAGCTGTTTTTGATCAGGTACGTGGCGTGCGACCGCTGCCGCTCGAAGAGTTCGCGCTTGCCGGCCAGGAAGAACAGCGGCGCCCGGCGGGTCGCGTCCACGAGGCCCGCCAGCTTTTCGTGCCGGTCCCCGAGCAGCGCCCGGGCCGCGCCGCCCAGTTGGTGCTGCGCCCCCTCGAGGCGGGCCGTACCGGCGCCGAGCACCTCGCGGGCCAGGCGGGCAATCACCAGCCGGGCCTTGTCGAGCCGCCCGTCGAGGTGCCGGCTGAGGCCCACCAGGTGTTCGGCCACCGCCGTCGGCGTGATGAAGTGCCGGTGCGAGGCCAGTTCCGAGAGCGTTTTTTCGTCCCAGGCGTGCCCGATGCCCGTGAGCACCGGCAGGGGACACAGCGCAATGGCGCGGGCCAGGTGGTAGTTTTCGAACGCGTGGAAATCACTTTTCTGCCCGCCGCCCCGCACGATCACCACCGCGTCGAAGAGGTCGGCCTGCGCGCCGATGCGTTCGAGCTGGGCAACCATCTCCGGCGCGGCGGCGTCGCCCTGCACGGCGGCCGGGAAGTGGCGGCCCGAAAAGTGGTACGGGTGCGACGGGTTTTTGAGCGTCGTGAAAAAGTCGCCGCCGCCGAAAGCCTGCCGCGACGTGATCACGGCCAGTCGCTGGGCCACCATCGGCAGGGTCAGGGCCGGCTGCCGGTCCAGGAGCCCTTCCCGGCGCAGGCGTTCGAGGTTGAGTTGCTTTTGCCGGGCCAGGTCGCCCAGCGTGTAGGTGGGGTCAATTTCGTGGATCACCAGGCTGATGCCGTGGCGTTCGCTGAACTGCACCGAGGCGCAGAACAGGATTTTGTGGCCGCTCCCCAGCGCGATGCCCGTTTCGGTTTCGAAAGCCCGCACGATGCCCGCCGACTGTTCGTGCCAGATGCAGGCTTTGATCTGCGCCCGGGGCTGTTCCTCGCCCGGCTCCTTCTGGATCAGTTCGAGGTAGGTGTGGCCTTTGCTTTCGCTGCGCTTGCTCACCTCGGCCACCACCCACACCCGGGTCAGGGCCGGCTGCTGGAGGGTCGTCTTGATGCGGGCATTGAGTTCGTACAGGGAGATGAAGGCGCGGGCGGTGTTCCTGATGGGGGGCGGGGCGACGAGGGTTTGCATCAGGCAGAAAGCGGTTTTTTTAGGGAGTAAGGGGTACAGGGCAAAGGGCCGCCGGGCCGGCATTCGTTAAAGATAATATTTTTTTTACGAGTTCCGGCAAGTCCGCCGCCCGAACGGGGCCGCCGCGGCAAAAAAAGGTATGTGATTAGCGTTCAACACTGGACGCGACTGGTTCAAAACACAACTGGTTGGAGCGTCCACGCTTGAACCTTTCCCCTGCCCCTCTACGCATCCCCGCATTCGATGAGCCCCTTCCCCAAGCGTCCACGCCTGGTCTTTTATCTTTCACATCTTCGATCGGCAAGCGTGGCCGCTTGCTCCCGTACCCATCGGCTGCACTTGCTTCAGTTGGTTTGGAGGGGTTCAAGCGTGGACGCTTGTATGTGATGAGCGTATTTGAGGGGCTTAGGGTTGGTGAGGGGTGGGTTGTGATGGGTGGTAATGTGATTAGCGGATATGCGTATAACAGGATGGTTTGTAATGGGTTGGTGATTGGTTGATCTTTGCGGGAAGTGGAGTTTGTTCTTTTTGGCATTGCCCCAAAAAGAACCAAAAAAGTCTAGGCCCAATGATGCTTCCCCCCGCCAGTCAACCCGCCCCTCGCCATTGGGCCGGGCCCACGCGCCGCGATACCACCGGTGCCGAAACAACGATACCAGCGCGTAACGATACGGGCGCGTAAGGAACCGTGCCTGCCCAGCTCAACGCCGCGAGAACGATACTGCGCGTAAGGAAGGGGGCCCGCTTACTGCGTATTTATGTACACTGCGTATCCACAAGGGAGGGCGCTAAGCACATACGGACGTTTGAACCAGTTGTGTTTTGAACCAGTTGCATCCGGTGTTGAACGCTAATCACATACGAGCTTCGCGCCAGCCCGTTCTGCTCACACACAAAAAAGGGGGCGCCAGGCCCCCGGACTGGTCCATTTTCGCAACGGCTACGGCAGCACGGTGATGCGTTCGGGCTTGCTCCAGCTTTTTACTTCATCGGTGTAGTACAGGTACGCACTGGAGGCGGCGGCCTCGAACGTGCCGGGCAGTTCGGCCTTCAGGTCCAGGTGGATCGTCTTTTGGGCGCCGGGCGGCAACTGCCGGAAGTACAGGTACACGAGGTTGTCGCGGGTTTCGTAGAAATCCACCACGCCCTTGTCGCGCAGTTCCTTGAGTTGCCAGGGTTGGGCGCCCAGCCCGCCGGGAACGCCCAGCACGGCCATCGTCATGGGCAGCCCGCCGTCCGTGGCGTTGGCAACGTGGGCCGTGAGCCGCACTGTTTCGCCCACTTTGGCGCGGGCCTTGCCCAGTTGCGTGGTCAGCCGCACGGCGCAGGCGGGGGCCGGCTGCGGAAGGGTGGTCGTCCAGTGCAGGTCCAGCACGTAGGGCAGGGGCGACTCCGTGCCGAGGTAGCGGACCTCCACGCTTTGCGCGCCGGCCGCCAGGTGCTTTTCCAGGCCGGGCAGGCAGATCGCCTCCCGGGCGTCGGCGGGGTAGGGTTGCTGCGCCACCAGCCGGCCGTTCACGTAGCAGGCCAGCGTGCCGGCCCGGGCCGTTTGCCGGTGGTAGCGGGCGTAGGCCGCCAGCGCCTGGAGCGTCAGGATCGTGCTCTGCGTGGACCCGAACCGGCCGCCGTAGCCCCGGTGCGCCCCCAGGAAGCGGATGCCCCGTTGGAGGGCGGCGTTGTCGGGCTGCCCGCTCCCCAGCAGGGCCTGCACGGCCAGGGCCGTCGTTTCGAGCGCCAGCGCGTCGCCGCCCGACTGGGTGATGGAATGCGTCAGGCCCCGCCAGCTGCCGTCGGCGGCCTGCCGGCTTAGGAGTGCGGCCAGGGCTTGTCCGGCTTCCGGGCGGTCGTCCAACGCTTGGTGGGCCAGGGCGGTGAGGGCCAGCAGGTACGGGTCGCTGGTGCGCAGGGCGTGCGCGTGGGTGGCGGCGGCTTCGGGAGCGAGTTCGCGCACGCCGGCCTTCGCCAGGGCGTACACGATGTAGCCATCCGCAATGTCGCGGTTGCAGAGGCCGAAGCCGTAGTGCCCCTCCGCCTCGCGCCGGAAACCGCCCCGGCCGTCCCGCCTGGCAAGCAGCCACGCCTTGGTCCGCGCCAGCAACTGCGGGTCCACGCCCCCGTACACCTTTTGCATGTCGGTGAATTCGAGCAGCCCGTAGGCCGTGAGGGCTTCGTTGCCCGGCGCGTGGCCGAACCAGTCGAACCCGCCGGCCGGCGTCTCGAACGACACGAGGCGCTTGTAGCCGCTTTCGATGTACTGCGCGGCCCGCTCCCGCACGGCTGCCTGCCCGCTCCCCGTTTCCCGCAACAGGCCCAGCACGAGCACGTTGGGGTAGGTGCTCGACGAGGTTTGTTCAAAACACCCGTGCGGCTCCTGCAGCATGGACGCGATGCCCGCCGTCAGTTCGGAGATCGTACCCGGAAACGCCGTCAGGGTGGCCTTGAGCGTTCCGGCCAGCGGGCTGTTCACGTCCACTGCGTGGGTGCCGGCCAGGGCGTTGCCCGAGAACGACTGGTGGGCGGGAAACCCGCGGGGCAGGATGACCACTTCTTCGCGCACGGCGTCGGACTGGTCGCCGCTGCGGAACCGGACGCCCAGCACTTCCCGGCCGGGGCGGTTGGTGACCACGTACTGCAAATGCAGCGTTTTGGCCGCCCCGGCGTCCAGTTTCACGTCCCGCGGCGCCGGGGCGAGGGCCTTCCAGCCGCCGGGCAGCGAGAGGTGCAGCGCGCCGGGCAGGGGCGCGGCGGTGTTGTTTTTGAGGGTGAGGGGCAGCGACAGCGTGTCGCCCACCAGCAGGGCCACCGGCAGCCGGGCGGCCAGGCTGAAGGGCAGTTGCGTGTAGTAGGTGTGCTCCCCGCGGCCCACCAGCCCGTTTTCGCCGATGCCTTCGGCCGTGGCCCGGAAGGCGGTGATCTCGTCGGAATTGTAGAACTCGATTTCCGCCGTGCCGGTGGCGTCCAGGGTGAGGTTGCCCCGCCAGAAAATCGTGGAGCGGAAATCGCCGCGTTCCCGGGGCGCCTTTTTGCCCGTGTACACCGGGGCGGCAAACGTCCGGGCCCGGTAGTAGCGGGTGGCCCGCGGCGCGGCGGCCCCGTAGTCGGCCGGGGCGGCCGTGGATGGCCCGTGGCGGCGGACCCGGGCGCCGTCGAGGGCAAAGCGGATGGGCAGGCTGTAGCGGACCGACACGGGGCGGCCATCCTGTTGGCCGGGCGTCCACCGGGGCATGGCCCGGATCGCCCGCGCGGCCTGCTGGTCCAGGCCGTAGCCCAGCCCTTTGAGCACCTGCACGTCGCTCACCCGGCCGTTGGCCTCCACCAGGAAGCCCACGTACACCGTGCCCTCGATGCGGGACCGGTGGGCCCGGGAGGAGTAGTAGAGGCTGTCGCGGAGGTAGCGGGTCAGGGCTTGCATCCCGCCCGGAAATTCGGGCATCTGCTCCACCACCTGGAATACGGTTTCATTCCCTTCCCAACCATTTTCCGGTTCTGCCCGGGCAATCTCCTGTGCTGCCGGTTCATCTCCCAGCGACAGGTTCCCCGGCTCCTCGACGATGATGTTGAGGTCGGCGTTGGGGTCGCCGGCGAGTTGCTCTTCAACAACTACCTCCGTTTCCCGATCCTGCTGCGCGGGCGGGGTGGCTTCGACTACCTCCTCATCAGCTACTATTTCCGGTTGGGTAAACTGGGGGGCGCGTGCTTTTCTTAGCTTGGGCGCACGGACGGACGGCGAGACCGGTATGCTTTCCGTGGTGCCGTAGCCCGTGACCACCACTTCGTGGAGGGCCTTGATGTCGGGCTGCATCTGCACGTCCAGGCGGGGCTGCCGGGAAACGGCTACTTCCCGGGTGATTACGCCGACGAAGGAAAAGACCAGCGTGGTGCAGCCGGCGCAGGGTCGAAGGGAGAAACGGCCTTCGGAGTCGGTGATGGTGCCCTGCGTGGTGCCTTT
>CADCTQ010000671.1 GCA_902805615.1 uncultured Cytophagales bacterium | reverse complement strand
TTGACTTTGGCCTGCGCGTCCACGTGATCGTGCGGGAAACGGAGGCGGAAGCCCGGGCGTACACCAAAAAAATCATGTCGAAGCTCGACGCGGCGCAGGGGCTCACGCTGAAGCACCGCGCCCAGGACGCCAAATCCCTCGGGGTGGTGCGCCAGGACGTGCTGCGCGAACAGTCGGATGCGGATGGCTTCGTGGAGCCGCTGCTGTGGACGGGCATCGGCCGGGCCCGGTCGGGCTGCGGCGCGGCGCTGGTGGGCGACCCCGACCAGATTGTGGCCCAACTCAACCGCTACATGGACATGGGCATCCGGTCGTTCATCCTGTCGGGCTACCCGCTGATCGAGGAGTGCAAGCTGTTTGCCAGATACGTGCTGCCCCGGCTCCCCAACGTCTCCCTGCCCGGGCTCCAGGGCCGCACCCCGGCTACTACGCCGGTCACGCCGCTGACCACGGCGGTGCTGCGGTAAGGCATCCAGTTTATCTGGCTACCGCTTTTTTCCCGGCCTTGGCCAAAGCCTTTTTTTCGACGGTTTCTCCCTCCGCGTTCCCTTTTTCCCGTCCCCAGCGGGCCAGTACTTCCAGGACGGGCAGCAGGGTTTTGCCGGCATCGGTCAGGAAGTACTCCACGCGGGGCGGCACTTCCGGGTAGATCGTCTTGCCGACAAACCCGTCCGCTTCCAGTTGCTTCAGTTGGAGGGAAAGCATCTTCTCGGTAATGTCGGGGATGTGGCGCTTGAGTTCGCTGAAACGCTTGCGGCCGTTGCGCATGTACCAAAGCACCACCGTCTTCCACTTCCCGCCGATGAAATGCATGGTCACGTCCAGGGCGCAGTGGTAAGTTTGGCCCTTTAACCTGATCTCGTACTCCTTGCCTTCGATGATCATAGATTTTTTGAAAAAAAGCTTCCGGATAACCCCAAGATAGTCAGCAAAAACGTCAGGCGTGACAGATCCTATCCTATTTGACAGTTATTGTAAAATATAAATCAGCCCGCCACCTTTAGCGCCTGTTAACCAACCTTTTAAAAATCAGCATCCGATGAAAATAGGCATTCTGGGAACCGGCATGGTGGGTACCACCCTCGGCTCCAAATTAGTTGAGCTGGGTCACGAAGTAAAACTGGGCTCCCGTTCGGCCGGCAACGAGAAAGCTACCGAATGGGTAAAGACGGCCGGCCGCCAGGCTTCGCAAGGGACTTTTGCCGATGCGGCGGCCTTTGGCGAACTCCTCCTCAACTGCACGTCCGGCGGTGCGTCGCTGGAAGCGTTGCGGATGGCGGGAGCCGGCAATCTCTGGGGCAAAGTATTGGTAGACGTTGCCAACCCCCTCGACTTTTCGAAGGGCCAGCCGCCTTTCCTCTTGATTTCCAACACCGATTCGCTGGCCGAACAAATTCAGGCCGCCTTCCCGGAAGCGAAGGTAGTAAAAGCCCTCAACACGATGTGGTGCGGCATCATGGTTAATCCGCGCATGCTGCCCGACACCCACCATACCTTCCTGAGCGGCAACGACGCCGGTGCCAAGGCCAGCGTGAAGGAACTGCTCCGCTCGTTCGGCTGGCAGGAAGGGGAAATCCTGGACCTGGGTGACATTACGACGGCCCGGGGCACCGAAATGCTGCTGCCCCTGTGGGTCAGGGTGTGGGGCGCCACGCAGAACGGGGCATTCAACTTCAAAATAGTGAGCTGACGCCGGGGGTGGTCGCGGGTGATGTGATTAGCGCCACGGCTAAGGGCTGTTGTGAGAAAACGGCTCCGTATCCTTCCGGCTGAGGCAGTATCCTGAGAACGGCACGGCCTCCTTACGGCTGGGGGTCGTCTTCGTAGGTGATTAGCGTTTCCTACCCATCCCCGCCAAACGCTGGATCCGGTCATGCTGACGAAGGAAGCATCCAGCACCCCAATAAAGTGCCACTATGACGATTCCGACAATACGGGTTCCGGCAATACGGACTTCTGTGGGGGATGCTTGGAGAGGCTTGCCGGGTTAGGGACCAGATGCTTCCTTCGTCAGCATGAGAGGACCCAGCGTTTGGCGGGGAAACGGGAAGGGGTTTGTCTTCATCTTCTTTGCCAAATCCTGGTGGAAAGGGATAAGGCGTACCCTTCCAATCCAACGGCAATCGCATACCCACCGGACGGCAAGGCGCGGACTCCCTACCGGAGCAACGTAAGGGTGCCTTTGAAACTGTTCGTGCCGGTCTGGTTGCTTCTGTTGCAAAGAATGTCAACGCGCCAGAAATACACGCCGGTCGCGGCTTCCTGCCCGTTGGGCGCGTGTCCGTCCCAGAACCGGGTGAGGTCGTCGCTTTCGTACATCAGTTTGCCCCACCGGTTGTAAACCTGGAGCCGGTAACGGCCAATGTTCGTTCCCGTGGAAACCTGGAAAAGGTCGTTGATGTTGTCGCCGTTGGGCGTAAAGACGTTAGGGGCGGTCACCAGGCAGCACTGCTCGGCAAAGGTTACTGCTATTTCGTCTTCGTCGGCGTATCCGCATTCGTCTTCTACCCGGACGCGGTACGTGCCGGGCGTCCGGACGGTAATGGCCGGATCGGTCGAGCCGGTACTCCACGCGTACTTTCCCCGGGGGATGGAGGCATCTAGTACCACACTGTCACCCGTGCACCCGGTGACGTCGCCTCCCAGGTTCACGCGCAGCGGCGGTTTGTAGCCCACCCTGAAGTCATCCGTTACCACGCAGCCGGATTGCTCCACTTTCACCCAGTAGCGGCCGGGCTCCGACACCACGATACTGTCTTCCGTAGCCCCGGTACTCCACTCGATGGACGCACCGGGCGCATCCACCCGGAGCGTGGCAACGTCCCCACGCTGGCAGATCAGCACGTCGTCCACCTGCACCTGACTGCTGCGCAGGCGTAGGTTGTCAATGAGAATGTTGCCGTTGTAAATGTCACTGCCGACGTAACCGGCTTCGAGGACCAGGTGGCTGTAGTTTTTGTCAACGGCAAAGCTAAATTCGTACGGTTGCCATTCCTGGTTGGTGACTGCGTCCGACTCCCACAGCAGCACGCTTTTGGCGCAACTCCCCGTAGAGGCCCATACTTTCAGTTTCGCCGGTCCCCAGGTTCCCTGGCCACCGGTTGACCCGCCGTCGAACTGCGCGAAAAATGCCAGGTCGAGGGTAAAGCGGTAGCAGACGCCGGGCTGGAGGCTTTCCAGCAAGGTAGTACTGATGGCTTCGGTATAGCCGTCGTTGAAGCTGTTGTTCCGGCCGCGGGTCACCAGGGAGATGTAACTGTTGCCGTCGGAAGGCGCCTTGTCCACCAGCCAACTGCCCGGCTGGGTGTCAGCGGTACTGTGCAGGTTGCAGTCGAACCACCCCGGCGGGGCGGTGGAGGTGGCCGGCGGGCCTTCGAAAGAAGCATTCTCAATCATCTGCCCGAGGCAAAGGCTTGAAGCACCGAAGAAAAGAAGTAAGAATTTGATCATGATCCGGAAAAGAGACATTCAACGGTACGGGCCAAACCTCCGGCGGCTCATTTCCCGCGAACCCGCAGGAAACAACCCCCGGAAGGCGCAAAGATTTCAGGCGTGAGCGGTGGAAGCTGTGGCTAACGGGCAGCAAATTACATGCCCCCAACGGTCGTAGACCGTAAGCCGATTACCAATGGTAAGTTACAAAAAACGGCTCCTGCCTTCTCCGGAACGCCGGCAGGGGTTGGCAAGAAAAGAGATATTTTCTTTGCATCCTTTGGGTGAAAAATCATAATTAATCATAACCACCATAATCCATCAGTGTACCACTACGGGAACCAAAACAAGAGGAACACCACAAGGCCGCACAACGCCCCGGCGTACACCCGGTTGTCGCGGACGGGCTCGGCCGGCCAGGTTTTGCGGAGTTCGTAGAGGAACAGGCCAAAGGTGAGCAAGGCCCCCACGGCCCCGGCCGCCACGCTGGGCAGCCAGCCGTTGAACACCGCCAGCACCAGTCCGCCCAGGCACGCCGCCACCAGCAGCATCTGCCGCACGGGCAGCCCCGGCGCCAGGGTGTCGGCAGCAACCTTGGCGTTGCGGTCGGGCAGCAGGCGGCTCACCACGGCGTGCACGCCCAGCGAGAACAGGAACGTGAGGAAGACGCGGTGCATGAAGTTGAGCTTCGGGCCAAACAGCGCCTGCACGGCCGGCAGCGTGCCCAGTTGGGCGTTGTAGAAGGCTTCGATGCCGAACGCAAACAGCGGCGCGGCCACCAGCGTGGCAATGGCGCCCCGCGAAGAAGCCCCTCTCCACCAGATGCCCAGCATGAATGCCACCACGATGCCCTGCGTGAAGTAGCCGCCCCGGTTGGAGACGCTCAGGAAAAAGTTGCTCCCGGAAGTGGGGTCGTACGTGAGCACGGCCAGCAGCGCCGTGATTACCACCACCACGCCAATCGTGATCCGGGCCGTACGCACCATCTGGCTGTCGGTGGCCGCCGGGTTGAGGTACTTCTTGTACACGTCCACGCTGACCAGCGTGGTGGCGGCGTTCATCATCGAGTCAATGGACGAAAACGTGGCCACGCACAGCCCGGCCAGGATGAAGCCGATGAGGCCGTAGCCGGTAGGCACCACCGTGGCGATCAGTTGCAGGAAGGCGTCGTCGGGCAGCACGTTGCGCAGGCCGCCGAACCGCATCCGGAACAGGTGGGCCGCCGCAATGCCGCAGGTGATCGAAAACAGCGGGATGAGCAGTTTGAGGAAGGAGGCGGCGATGATGCCGATCTTGGCTTCGTTGTCGCTGGTGGCTGCCAGGGTGCGCTGCACGAGGTACTGGTTGTTGCAGTAGTAAAATACGTGCAGGATGAGCAATCCCGTCAGCACGCCGCTCCACGGCAGGTCGGGGTGGTCGGTGGGCAGGTACATGTGCATCTTCTGCGCCTCGCGGGGGAGGTTGGCGTCCAGTTTCATCAGGCCGCTCAGCCCGCCGATTTCGGGCTGCGAGAACGTGAGGAAGGCCACGATCAGGCCGGCCAGCAGCATCATGACGGACTGTAAATTGTCGGTGGCGACAATCGAGTTGAGGCCGCCGAACATGGTGTAGGAGCACGTGACGGCGGCCATCAGGGCAATGCCCTGCACGTAGGTGATTTCGAGGGGCGTGTTGAGGAGCAGGAACCGCAGCGTCCGCCCCCCGATGTAGAAGCCCGCCACCAGTTGCACCACGATCAGGGTGATCATCAGCACGGTGTACAGGAGCCGGGCCTTTTCGTCGTAACGGTATTCGAGGTACTGCGACAGCGTGTACACTTTGAGCTTGCGGTACACGGGCAGGAACACGTAGCACAGCAGCAACGCCCCGGCCGGGGCCAGGATTTCGTAGTGGCTCTGGGCCAGGCCCACCGAAAAGCCGATGCCCAACATCCCGATCAGGTGGAAGGAGTTGACGTTGGTGCCGAAAATGGAGCCCGCCACCATCCACCACCGCAGCGAACGGCCCGCCAGGAAGTAATCCTCCGAACTGTCTTTCTTCCCGAACAGCAGGCCCGTCAGCGGCATGATGGCCACGAAAAACAGGAGCACAATGATGTCAATCGTAGTCAGTGAGGTGAGCATAGGCAAAGCTAAATAAAAGGAGACCGGAGACGGGAGGAAGGGAGACCGGAGGAAGGATCGGGAAGGAGGCTTCGGCGGGGTTAGGGTACGGGCCGGTAACGCAACGGGAGCAATGGAAAAGGGAGGCTGCAAAAACACCTGATGCAGCAGGGCCCTTTTCCTTTCTCCTTTTTTTACTATACCCCTTCTCCCACCCCTCCCCGCGTTGTCCCGTTACGCCTCCTCCGGTCCCCCTTCCTCCGGTCTGCGATCTCCTTCTACCGCAGGAATTCGTCGAAGGTGAGGGCAACGTAGTAGAGGCCGCCGATGCGGGCCAGGCCGTAGCCCTGGGCGTAGTACTGGTTGAAAATGTTGGTGCCGCCTACTTTTACCACCGTTTTGAGGTTGGGAATGCGGTACGACACCTGGGCGTCAACGGTGTTCCAGGCGGGCAGCCACGCGTCGCCCTGCGTATTGCCCTGTTCCACCCACGTCTCGTCAGTCCAGCGGTAGGTGGCGGCAAAGCCGATGCGGGGCGTTACC
>CADCTQ010000670.1 GCA_902805615.1 uncultured Cytophagales bacterium | reverse complement strand
TAAGTGGGGTTTGTTCTTTTTGGCATTGCCCCAAAAAGAACCAAAAAGGGCTAGGCCCAATGATGCTTCCCCCCGCCAGGCAACCCGCCCCTCGCCATTGGGCCGGGCCCACGCGCCGCGACACCATCAGTGCCGAAACAACGATACTAACGCGTAAGGGGGCCTGCTCACTGCCTGGCTACGCACTGCGTATCCACAAGGCAGGGCGCGAAGCTCATACAACGCGCCTGCTCTTCCGCCTCGTACAACCAGGGCTGCTCTTGCCGGGGACGCTTCTACTTGATGTTGCCGGCGTACGCGTGCCGGTACTCCCGGGGGCTCACGCCGTGTTTTTCTTTGAACTGCCGGTTGAAATTCGACAGGTTGTTATAACCGCAGGCGTAACTGATCTGCACGATGCTGCCATTGCTTTCCGCCAGCAGTTTCGCGGCGTGGTCCAGCCGCACGTCGGCCAGGAAACCCGAAAAGTTACGCTTCGTGCGTTCCTTGAAGAACCGGCAGAAAGACGTCCGGGTCATGTGGACCAGGTCGGCCACCTCCTCCAGCCGGATTTCCCGGTTAAAGTTCTGCAAAATATACCCGAACACCGCGTCGAGCCGGTCGGTATCCACGGGGTTGTGCCCCACAATCCCCGGATCGGAGATGAGCACGTAGTCCGTGGTGTCGGCCAGCCGGTTGAGAATGTCCAGCAGGCGGATCAACCGTTCCATGCCTTGCGTCCCGAGCAGTTCCTGCATGTTGCGGCTTACCACCCGCCTGGTTTCTCCCAGGATGTCCATTCCCTGGTGGGAGCGTTCAAAGAGGCCGTACAGCTTTCTGGCTTGCGGCAGGGCCAGAAAGTCCCTGCCGATGGAATCTTCCCGGAAGTGAATCACAATGGACTGGGCCCGCAGGGCGGGGTTCTGCTCGTAATACGCCGGTGGGTTCCGGTACAAATGGGGCAGGTTAGGCCCCAGGAAAGTCAGGTCTCCGTCCTGGAAATCGGAGACGTAATTGCCGATGAAGCGTTTTCCCTCGCTTTTCACGACCAGCACCAGTTCGAATTCCGGGTGGTAGTGCCAGGGCGTCGCAAAATAAGGCAGGTCGAAAGCCTTGGCAAAAAACGATTCTTCCCCTTGCGTTGGGAGATGTTCCAGGAGCGGTTTCATCTGCTCATTTGTTGTTGGTTGTTCGTTGTTGGTTGTTCGTTGTTCGAAATCCGGCGGCCACCCGAACAACGAACAACCAACAACCAATAACTCCCCAATGTGATAGGGGCTGACTTTCCCCTGATTGTCCAAAAATACATTTAAATATGAAAATAAAGTATCAGTTTCGGATAACCTACTGGTAGCAACGCGTTCGGGAAGAAAATACATTTGACTCCGTAAAGCCTGTTTCTCCCTTTCACCCTACCTACTGATCTCTTGCCCATGAGCCGATTCCAATTGACGCCGCAGCAAAAAGCCGGTTACCAGCGCGACGGGTACGTGATTGTGCCCGCTTTCTGCACGCCGGAAGAAGTGAGCAAATTACACCGGGTCGCGGTGGAGGACGCCGCCATCCGGAAGCACTCCTACGATCTGAACGACCAGACCGGCAAAAAAACCAGGCTGGCCCTGTGGTTCACGCCCGGGGAAGACGTGTACGGCCTGCTCACCCGCAGCGAACGGATCGTGCATTCGGTACATGAACTTCTGGACGGCAGCGCCCCCGTCTGCCATTTCCATTCCAAGCTGATGCAGAAAGAACCCCGCGTGGGCGGCGCCTGGGAATGGCACCAGGATTACGGCTACTGGTACAAAAACGAATTTCTGTTCCCCGACCAGATGCTTTCCGTGATGGTCGCCATTACGGAAGCCACCCGGGAAAACGGTTGCCTCCAGGTGATTAGGGGTTCCCATAAAATGGGCCGGGTGGAACACGGTTTTGCCGGCGAACAGGTAGGGGCTGCGCAGCGGTACGTGGACCTGGCCCTGGAAACGATGGAACGCGTGTACGTGCAGCTCAAGCCGGGCGATGCGCTTTTCTTCCACAGCAACCTGCTCCACCGTTCGGAGGCCAACCTGTCGGAAAGCGCCCGGTGGTCACTGATCTCGTGTTACAACCGGGCGTCCAACGTGGCCTACAACGAAAAGCACCTGTCCTGCATTACGCCCCTGGCGACCGTACCGGATGATGCCCTGCTGAGGGGCGGTGCGTCCGGCATTGCGGCCGAAACCGATTTTCTGACCAAGGATGCGGATGTGAGCTTAACCAATTGACACCCAATGGCTATTGTACTGCACGAAACGTCGGACTACTCCCAAACGCAGGGAACCTACCAGAAAAGCTACATTTACCTGATCAGCACCATTGCGGCGCTGGGCGGGCTGTTGTTCGGCTACGACCTGGTGATCATCTCCGGTACGGTCCCGTTCTTTACCCGGCACTTTGCCCTGAACGAATTCCAGACGGGTTGGGCCGTCGGCTGCATCAACTTAGGGTGTGCCCTGGGGGCTTTGCTGGCCGGGAAACTAAGCGATACCCTGGGACGGAAAAAACTGTTGATGTTCTGCGCCCTGCTGTTTGCCCTCACCGGGTTCGGCACCGGTTGGGCCGGCAGTTTCCCGTTGTTCATTCTCTTTCGCATGGTGAGCGGGGTTGCCGTCGGCGCTGCCGCCCTCGTGTGCCCCATGTACATCGCCGAAATGTCCCCCGCTCCCTTGCGGGGACGCATGGTTGCCTTCTACCAGCTTGCCATCACGACGGGCATCCTGCTGGCCTACCTCGCCAATTATTTGTTACTCAATACGGGCGAAAACAACTGGCGGTGGATGTTCTCGTCGCAGTCCGCCCCGGCGCTGCTGTTCCTTTTCGGACTTTTCGGGGTGGCCGAAAGTCCCCGCTGGCTCATCCGCAAAAGGCGCGATGCGGATGCCCGGCGGGTGCTGGAACGCGTCGGCGGCACGGCGTACGCACAGACCGAAGGCGAGGCCATCCGCCAGAGTTTTTCGCAGGAGGTAGAAGAACGCGTTTCCGACTTGTTCCGGCGGGACGTCTGGTACATCGTACTCGTGGGCATCCTGATCGCCGTATTTTCCCAGGCCGACGGCCAGAACTCCCTCTTCTCCTACGCCCCCGAAATTTTCAAACAGGCCGGCATGGCCGAAGACTCCGCTTTCCTGCAATCGGTCATCCTGGGGCTCATCAACTTCGTGTTTACGTTCGTTGCCATCGGCACGATTGACAAAGTAGGCCGCAAAAAATTATTGCAGTACGGGTCGGCGTTGCTTTGCCTGGATGCCGTGGCCCTGGCGGCGGCTTTCTACTTCGGGTGGCCCGGCGTCTGGATTCTCACTTTCGTACTGGGCTTCATTGCCATTTACGCGGCCACCCTGGGGCCGGTCACGTGGGTCGCCCTTTCCGAAATTTTTCCCAACCGCATCCGGGGCAATGCCATGGCGCTGGCCACGCTGGCCCTGTGGATGGCAAACTTCTTCACGACGGCTTCGTTTCCCATCCTGAAAGCCCGGGTGGGCTTGCCGGCCACTTTCACCATCCACGCGGCGATCTGCCTGCTGTACTGGTTCTTCGTGCGGACGAGGGTACCCGAAACCAAAGGAAAATCGCTGGAGGAAATCGAAATCCTGCTGACGCGTAAGTGAATTGACCGGTAAGGTTGTGTAGAGACGCGATTTATCGCGTCTTCCCCTTCAAAAATTCACCACGGAGACACGGAGGGCACGGAGAACACCGAGGAAAAAGGAAAAACTTAACCGCAAAGGGCGCAAAGAAGACGCAAAGACCGCGAGGAAAAAGCGTATCTCTTTGCGCCCTTTGCGCCTTCTCTTTGCGATCCTTGCGGTCCTATCCTTTCTTTGCGCTCTTTGCGTGAACCCACGGTTAAAACCGGCCCATCCCATTCGCTACCCATGAAGAGACGACTGCTGTACCTCTACGCCTTGCTGCACGGCCTTGCGGCCCTTGCGCAAACCACGCCCGAATACGCGTGGTGGAACCCCGCCCAAAACGATTTCCCCGCCATCGAAGGGCAAGCTTGGCCGCAAGCCTTACAACATCCCTACGACCGGCTGCCCGCAACGGCCGAAAAAACGGTCCGCCAGGAAGTATGGGCCCTCTCGCGCCAGTCGGCGGGGCTGCTCATCCGTTTCCGGGCCAGCACCGACCAGGTAGTCGTCAGGTACGCCGTGGAGGGCAAGCACGCCTTGCCGCACATGCCCGCTACCGGGGTGAGCGGGGTGGATTTGTACGCCGTCAACACGGATGGGGCCTACCTGTGGTGCGCCGGCCAGCACTCTTTCGGCGATACCATCCAGTACCGCTTCACCATGCAGCCCAATGACGCGTACCACCAGCAAGGGCGCGAGTACCGGTTGTACCTGCCGCTTTACAACGCCGTGAAGTGGCTCCAGATCGGCGTGCCCAAAGGGGCCCTTTTTACCCCCTTGCCCGTGCGGGCCGACCCGCCCATCGTGGTCTACGGCACGTCCATTGCCCAGGGCGCCTGCGCTTCCCGGCCGGGCATGGCCTGGACGGCAATTGTGGGCCGGCAACTGGACCGGCCCCTGGTCAACCTGGGATTTTCCGGCAATGGCCGGCTCGAAAAAGAAGTGATAGACTTGATGACCGGGGTAGATGCCAGGCTTTACGTGCTCGATTGCCTGCCAAACCTGGTGGCTACCGCAGGAATCGCTCCCGAAGAAATCAAAAGACGCATCCTGGAATCGGTTCGACTGCTACGGCAAAAACGCCCGGCCACGCCCATTTTGCTGGTGGAACACGCCGGGTACGCCGATGGGTTGGTCAACCCGGAAAGGCGCAAGCTGTACGGGGAAGCAAACGCGCTGCTCAAAGCGGCGTTCGCGCAGTTGAAGTCCGAAGGAACGGGGCGGCTCTACCTGCTGCCGATGTCGGAAATCAACCTGACGCCTGACGCGACGGTAGACGGCACGCACCCCTCCGATTTGGGCATGCAACAATACGCCGCGGCCTACGAAAAGCGCATCCGCACCATCCTGAACGAGCCGGTCGGGCCGTACACCACCACGCAGCCCTGCACCCAATCGCGGAACTTCGAGATCTACGATTGGGAAACCCGGCACCGGGAACTGGTCGCCCTGGCGAAAACCAACCCCCCGCGAATCGTTTTCCTGGGTAACTCCATTACCCATTTCTGGAGCGTACAACCCCCCGCACCGCTCACCTGGGGGAATGATTCGTGGCGCAACGTATTCACCCCCCTGGGTACGCAAAACTTCGGCTACGGCTGGGACCGGATCGAAAACGTATTGTGGCGGGTGTACCACGGGGAACTCGACGGCTACGCGGCTGCCCAGGTTGTTGTGATGATCGGGACCAACAACTTGCAATTCAACTCGGATGCCGAAATAACCGAAGGGCTGAAATGGCTGGTGCGGGCCATCAAAGTGCGCCAGCCCGGGGCCGCCGTTTTGTTGCTGGGGCTACTTCCCCGCCGGCAACAGGAAAGACGCATTGCGCAGTTGAATGAAGGCATTGCCCGGGCTTCGGGTGAACTCGACGTGTCTTATGCCGACCCGGGCACGGTGTTCCTGGATGCCGAAGGCAAAATTGACGAATCCCTCTTCAGCGATGGGTTGCACCCCAATGCGGAAGGCTACCGGAAACTGGCCGCAACGCTCCGGCCGCACCTGAGCCCGGTGCAAAGAAGTGGAAAACCCAAAAAGTAAAAGTTACTCCGTACAATTCCGAGCGGAAGGGCAGGCACCGGGACCAAGCTACCCCACCGGGGAAAACCCTCATGCGTGAGCAGCGTTTGGCGGGCAGTATGGTCAAACGTAGTACTGGGAAAACGCCTCAGTACCCTTACGGCTGGGGGTAGTCTTCCGATTAGTATGTAATTAGCGTAGGTGCAAACTTGAGGGGTTTAGGGTTAGTGATGGGTGGTAATGTGCTGGGTGGTAATGTCGATGGTTTGTAACAGGATGGGTGGAGATAGGATGGTGAATGGTTGATGCTGCGTAAGTGGGGTTTGTTCTTTTTGGCATTGCCCCAAAAAGAACCAAAAAGGTCTAGGCCCAATGATGCTTCCCCCCGCCAAGCAACCCGCCCCTCGCC
>CADCTQ010000669.1 GCA_902805615.1 uncultured Cytophagales bacterium | reverse complement strand
ACCCTTTGCCCCCGCTTGCGTATGGTTAAGGGTAAACTAACTTTTCAACCGCTATGCCTAAAGGACATAATAAAGGCCACGTGAATGAAGGCAAAGACATCACTCCGGGCCAGACGGGTCACCTGAAAGGGAAAGCCGCCGAGAAACAAACCGCCAGCAAAGGACAAGGCCGCAACGCCAACGAAGACCAGTCGGGCGGCACGAAGGGCAGCAATGCCATATAACGCTTCGCATGAACCGGGGCCGGGCAACCAGTTGTCCGGCCCCGCTTTTTTTCACGCACCATCAACTACTTACCAACCGCTATGGCACAAGGAAAACCAAGCCCGATTCAATTGCAGAAACATCTCAAGGGGGTGAGTTACCCGGCCTCCCGCCAGGACCTGATGAAGGCCGCCGAAGCCAACGGGGCCGACGAAGACATCAGTTCCTTCCTGGAGCAACTGCCCGACCAGGCGTACCAAACGCCGGCCGACGTGAACGAAGCGTTCGGCAAGCTCAAATAAGCGCCACCTCGTGCGCAACCCAAGCAAAAGCGGAGGCATCCTACACCGGGCCTCCGCTTTTTGCGTTCTGAACAATTAAAATGACTAATCAATAATTAAATTATATCCTCCATTGTATCAGTTTCATCCTGGTCCTACTCGGACCGCAGGCTCTTGACCGGGTTGGCCAGGGCCGCTTTCAGGCTCTGGAAGCTGATGGTGAGCAGGGCGATGCCGGCCGCCAGCCCGCCGGCCAGCCCGTAGATCCACCAGTCGAGCCGGGTGCTGTACTCGAAGGAGTCGAGCCATTTGCCCAACGCCCAACCGGCCACCGGCACGGCCAGCACCAACGCGATGAGCACCAGTTTGAGAAAATCCTTCGACAGCAGGGACACGATGCTGCCGGCACTGGCACCCAGTACTTTCCGGATGCCAATCTCTTTGGTCCGCTGCTGGGCCGTGAAGGCGGCAAGGCCAAACAAGCCCAGGCAGGAGATCACAATGGCCAGCACCCCGAAGTAGTTGATGAGCAGGCTTACCTGCTGCTCACTGCGGTACATGCGGTCGTACTCCTCGTCGGCGAAGTGGTACCCGAACGGGTAGTTGGGGTTGAACTGTTTGGTGAGCCCTTCCAGGTCGGCCAGGGCCCGCGGGGTTTCGCCGGCCTGCGTGCGTACCAGCAGGAAACTGGTATTTCCCGGCCGGAGGACCAACACCAGCGGGGTAATGGGCTGGTGCAGCGATTGCAGGTGGAAATCCTTCATCACGCCCACGATGGGGCCTTTGCCGTGCCAGAAGGTGATTTCCCGGCCCACCGGGTCTTTCATGCCCATCAGTTTGGCGGCCGATTCATTGATCAGGTACGCGGAGGAGTCGGTGACGCGGTCTTTGGAGAAATCCCGGCCGTCCACCAATTTGATGCCCATCGTCTTCACGAAGTCGTACCCGATTGCCATGGCCGACACGTTGTTTTCTTTGTTGGGGTCCCGGCCCGGCCAGTCCAGGTCGCTCGATGAGCTTTGAATGTTCTGCGGCAAGCTCATCGTTACGGTGGCCGAAGCAATGGAGGGCCGCCGCAGCAACTCCTGCCGGAAGGTTTCCATCTTCTGGGGCTCATTCAATTCGCCCTCAATGGGCACGTAGACGATGTTTTCCCGTTCCAGCCCCAGGTTCTTGGTCTGGATGTAGTGCATCTGGCGGGCTACCACCAGCATGCCGATGATCAGGAAGGTGGAGAGCACGAACTGGAACACCACCAGCACCCGGCGGAATTGGGAGGCGCCGGCGCCGAAACGAAGGGTCCCTTTCAGAATCCGGATGGGCTGCAACGCCGACAGGAACAGAGCCGGGTAGCTGCCCGACACCAGGCCGGTTACCGCCACCAGCACCACGATGCTCAGCCAGAGCACCGGCTCGGAGAGGTCAAGGACGAGCTGTTTGTCGAACACGGCGTTGAAAACCGGCAGCACCAGGCTCGTCAGCAACAGGGCCACCCCCACGGCCAGCAGGCTCGTCAGCACCGACTCGGTCAGGAACTGGCCCACCAGCGACGACCGGTAGGCGCCGACCACCTTGCGCACGCCTACTTCCCTGGCCCGCGTGGCCGCCCGGGCCGTGGACAGGTTCATGAAGTTGACGCAGGCGATCAGCAGGATGAACAGGGCCACGACGGCGAAGGTGCGCACGTACTCGATGCGTCCGCCCACGGCCCGCCCGTTCTCGTACTCCGAGTACAAGTGCACGTCCCGCATCGGCTGGAGGACCGGGAGCACCTTCTCGGCGTGCTCCCAATCGGTGTTGCGGGGGTAGATGCCCTTCATGTTGGCCTCGGCCCTGGCCTGGCTGACCCGGGGGGCCAGCCGCACGTACGTCATGCAGAAGGTGTTGCCCCAGTGCTTCATCCAATCGGCCTCCTGCACGTCGTAGTTGATCATCCAGTCGAACCGGAGCGTGGCGTGGGCCGGCACGTTCTCGACCACGGCCCCAACGGTGTAGTATTTGTCGTTGTTGAACTGCACCTGTTTGCCGAGGGCGTCGGCCGTGCCGAAGAACTTCTCGGCCGTCCGCCGGGAAAGCACGATCTTGTTGATGTCGGCCAGGGCGGTAGCGGGGTTGCCGTAGGCCGCCGCGTAGGGAAACACCCGGAAAAAGTCCCGGGTAGCGTAAAATCCGTTTTCCTTGGTGGTCTTGCCATCCGCCTGGATCAGGATATCCGGGGAGAACCGCACCTTGGCGACGTACGCAATTTCGGGCACGTCTTTTTCCAGCACGTCGGCCAGCGGGCCGTTGGTGTAGGTGCTGGTTTCGGTATTGACCGAATCCACGTAGTTGACCCGCACCGCGTAGATTTCCTCCAGGCCGGGCAGGAAGCGGTCGTGGCTGATCTGGTCCTGGACCCACAGCCAGATGAGCAGGGTGCACGACATGCCGAGGGCCAGGCCGGCAATGTTGATGGCGGAAAAGAATCTGTTCTTCAGCAACTGCCGGAAGGCAATCTTGAGGTGGTTGAGCAGCATGAGGGAACCGGTTTCGGGGTGGGCTTACCGCTTCGTCTTGCAAACGGGTTGCCAAACGCCCGCCGGGTTTGCAAATGCGGATACGGGGCGTTTGAGCCGCCATTGGTGGTGTACGCCTGTCCGGAAATGAACGGTTGGTGTCCTTTCGCGTACGCCCGGGCGGGCCTTTGCGGGCACCTTGCGCAAGCAGCGGCCGGGTGGGGAAAAGGGGAGAATGCCGGTGCAGTGACAACGCAAAAAACCCGCCGGTCAAGCGACCGGCGGGTTTTTATTGGGATGAAAAATAAAACGTTAGGTGTGCTTATTTGCGGTTTTCCACTTCTTCGTAGTCCACGTCCGTCACGTCGGGACCGCCCTGGTTGCCGGTCGCGCCGCCGTTGCCGCCGTCTCCGGGTTGGCCGGCGCCGCCCGCGGCACCCGCCGCGTTGTACATCTCCTGCGAAGCGTTCTGCCAGGCCGCGTTGAGGGCGGTCATGGCCGCGTCAATCCGGTCGGAGTCCTTGGCCGCGTGGGCCGAACGCAGGTCGGTGAGGGCGCTTTCAATGGCCGAACGGTTGCCGGCCGACAGCTTGTCGCCGTAGTCCTTCAGTTGCTTGTCGGTCTGGAAGATCAGCGAGTCGGCAGCGTTCAGCTTGTCCACCTGTTCGCGGGCCTTGCGGTCGGATTCCTCGTTGGCCTTGGCTTCGTTGCGCATCTTTTCGATTTCGGCGTCGCTCAGGCCCGACGAGGCTTCGATCCGGATCTTCTGTTCCTTGCCGGTGCCTTTGTCCTTGGCCGACACGTGCAGGATGCCGTTGGCGTCAATGTCGAACGTCACTTCGATCTGGGGCACGCCGCGCGGGGCCGGCGGAATGCCGTCGAGGTGGAAGCGGCCGATGGTGCGGTTGTCGCGGGCCATGGCGCGTTCGCCCTGCAACACGTGGATTTCCACGGAAGGCTGGTTGTCGGACGCCGTCGAGAACGTCTCCGACTTCTTGGTCGGGATGGTGGTGTTGGCTTCGATGAGCTTGGTAGACACGCCGCCCATCGTTTCGATACCCAGCGACAGCGGGGTCACGTCGAGCAGCAGCACGTCTTTTACTTCACCGGTGAGTACGCCGCCCTGGATGGCCGCGCCCACGGCAACCACTTCGTCGGGGTTTACGCCCTTGGAAGGCTTCTTGCCGAAGAACTTCTCCACTTCTTCCTGGATGCGGGGGATGCGGGTAGAACCACCCACCAGGATCACTTCGTCCACCTGGGACACGGTGAGGCCGGAGTTTTTCATGGCCCGGCGGCAGGGCTCCAGGGAACGCTGGATCAGGTCGTCGCAGAGCTGCTCAAACTTGGCCCGGGACAGCGACCGCACCAGGTGCTGGGGAATGCCGTCAATGGGCATGATGTAGGGCAGGTTGATTTCCGTCTGCGTGGAGCTGGAAAGCTCGATCTTCGCTTTTTCGGCGGCTTCCTTCAGGCGTTGCAGGGCCATCGGGTCTTTGCGCAGGTCAATGTTGAAGTCCTTGCGGAACTCTTCGGCCAGCCAGTCAATGATCTTCTGGTCAAAGTCGTCGCCACCCAGGTGCGTGTCGCCGTCGGTGGATTTTACTTCGAACACCCCGTCGCCCAGTTCGAGGATGGAGATGTCGAAAGTACCGCCGCCGAGGTCAAACACGGCGATCTTCATTTCCTGGTTCTTCTTGTCGAGGCCGTACGCCAAAGCGGCAGCCGTCGGTTCGTTGATGATCCGCTTCACGTCGAGGCCGGCGATCTGGCCGGCTTCCTTGGTGGCCTGGCGTTCGGCGTCGTTGAAGTACGCCGGCACGGTGATCACGGCTTCGGTCACCGTAGTGCCCAGGTAGTCTTCGGCCGTTGACTTCATCTTCTGCAGGATCATCGCCGAGATTTCCTGCGACGAGTACAGACGGTCTTTGATTTTGACGCGGGGCGTATCGTTAGGGCCTTTCTCTAAGTTGTAGGCCACGTTTCTGAGTTCATTCTGCACGTCGGCGTACTTTTTCCCCATGAAGCGCTTGATCGACATGATCGTATTGCGGGGGTTGGTGATCGCCTGCCGTTTTGCCGGGTCACCCACTTTTCTTTCCCCATTTTCGAGGAAAGCCACGATGGAAGGCGTGGTCCGCCGGCCTTCGCTGTTTGGAATCACAACCGGTTCGTTGCCTTCCATCACGGCCACGCAGGAGTTGGTGGTACCCAAGTCAATTCCAATAATTTTTCCCATGATTCAAAAACGTTTGTTAATGTAGGTTATATGGATAACACAAAGCTTTTCTATAAGAAACCCTTACGGATTCAATGCTACTGTTGTTTAACAATCCTTGTGCCACCGGGAAGACCGGCAGAATTTGTGTCAGAATGGCAGAAAGTAAAAAAGCCTTCCGGCAGGTATGACCGGAAGGCTTGGCAAGGGAAGAAAGGGACCGGACAGAATTACCGGCACGGGTACTCAACTCTGAGGTGCCGGCTTCCGTACATGGTCCTGGGTGCCGTTGCCGGTACCCGATCCCCAACCTAAACCACCCATCCCATGATCCGCGACATCATTGAGCCCCTCCGTGCGCCTCTGGCCACCTATTTTCAATCCCTCGACACCCGGCAGGCCTACGAGGCCAACCAGGCGGTTGACCTGGCGCAGGATACGGTGATGTTGGGGCTCCGGCGGCAGGTGATGCACGGCAACAACGCGGGGCTCGCGTCGCTCTTTTCGGGACACGCCAACGTGCCGCACCACGAAATTACGGGAGCCGTTGCGCAGGAGTACGCCCACCGGCTGACCGGCGAGCTGAACGTGCCTGGCAACGTGGCCAACATGGTGTCGGTGCACTTCATTCCGGCCATCCTGCAAGCCATGGTGAGCCGCGTGACCGAAAACGGCGCCTTTGATCCGCAGCGGCTGGGCGACGTGATTGCCGGCGACCTGGGCAGCCTCAACGGCGACCTGGAAAAAGGGCTCAGCGCCGCGCGCGGCGAAAAGCTCGGCGACCAGGCAACCGGCATCCTGGGCTTCGGCATCGGCGGCAAGTACGACACCGACGAGCCCGGCCGCGGCAGCGATCCCGGCGCGCGGTAACCCGGCTGCCCCGGCCGGAACACCGGGCGCCCGGCGTCCGGTGTT
>CADCTQ010000668.1 GCA_902805615.1 uncultured Cytophagales bacterium | reverse complement strand
CGACATCAAATACATCCTCTCGTGCAACGTGCTCCGGCCCGTGTACCACCAACCCGCCCCTCCGGTCGTCCGGACCGTGACGCCCCGCTACCTGCCGGTGGAAGAGGGCATTTACCCCATTGGCTACGCCGGCGACGGGTTTTGCTTCGACAACGAACTGGCCCCGCACCGGGTGTTCCTCGACGGCTTTTCGGTGCGCAACACCCTCGTCACGAGCGGCGAATACCTCGAGTTCATGCAGGACGGCGGCTACCGCGACTTCCGGCACTGGCTCTCGGAAGGCTGGGCCACGGTGAATGCCGAAGGCTGGGAGGCGCCGCTGTACTGGGAACGGGAAGACGGGCAGTGGTTCGAGTGGACGCTGGCGGGCCGCCGCCCCGTGGACCCGCTGGCACCGGTGACGCACGTGAGCTTTTTCGAAGCCGCCGCCTTTGCCGCCTGGGCGGGCAAACGCCTGCTTACGGAGTTTGAATGGGAAGTGGCAGCCCGGCAATTCAACCCGTCGGCCGCGGCCGGCAACTCCCTGGACGGTTGGGTGCTGCACCCCGTAGCCGCCACGCGGGAACCCGGCACCGAATGCTTACAACTGTTCGGCGAAACCTGGCAGTGGACCAACAGCGCCTACCTGCCTTACCCCGGCTTCAGGGTGGCTGAAGGCGCCCTGGGGGAATACAACGGCAAATTCATGATGAACCAGATGGTGCTGCGCGGCAGTTCGTGCGCCACCCCCGCCGGTCACAGCCGCCCCACCTACCGCAACTTCTTCCCCGCCTCCGCCCGCTGGCAATTCACGGGCATCCGGCTGGGAGAATAACTGAAAATTGAAAATGGGCGCGCCGCTGCCCACTTGCCCAGACGCGATGAATCGCGTCTCTACTTACGACTAACGACTCTGGACTTACCACTCTCTTCCCCCATGCTCTCACCCCTTACCGACCGGCAGACCGGTACGTTCGCGGCCGATGTGTTGGCCGGCCTTTCGGGCACGCCCAAAACGCTGCATTCCAAATACTTCTACGACGACCAGGGGAGCCGCCTCTTCGAGCAGATCATGGACTTGCCCGAGTACTACCCCACCCGCACGGAAGCCCTCATCCTCGAAACGCACAAGGGGGCACTGCTCGAATCGCTGCGGGGGGACCGCTGGCACCTGGTGGACCTGGGCGCCGGGGACGCCGCCAAGACGCGCATCCTCATTGACTGCTTTTACCGGGGCGACCTGCCGTTTGAGTACGTGCCGGCCGACATTTCGCCCTACGCCCTCGACGACCTGACGGCCCGCCTGCGCCAGGCGTACCCCGACCTGCCCGTGCGGGGCGTGGCCGGCGACTACGGGCACGCCATCGGGTGGATGGGCCGGCACCTGGAAGGCCGCAAGCTGGTGCTCTTCCTGGGCTCCAACATCGGCAACTTCACCGAGCCCGAAACGGTCCGCTTCCTGCAACACATCCACCGCACGCTGGGGCCCGGCGACCGGCTGCTGGTGGGCTTCGACCTGCGCAAGGAAGGGCACGTGATCCACCGGGCCTACAACGACGCCGCCGGGGTCACGGAGGCTTTCAACAAAAATCTGCTGATGCGCATCAACGCCGAGCTGGGCGGCCACTTCGACCCCGATGCGTTCGACTTCCACGCCCACTACGATCCCGTGTCGGGCTTCGTGCGCAGCTTCCTGACCAGCAAGGTGGCCCAGCAGGTGCGCATCGAAGCCTTCGACCGGTCGTTCGGATTCCGGGCCTGGGAGGCCATTCACACCGAGAATTCCCGCAAGTACGGCCTGGATGAAATCGAAGCCCTGGCCACCGCCGCCGGCTTTACGGTTGAGCAGCACCTGTTCGACCCCAAAAGCTGGTTCACCGACTCCATCTGGCGGAAGGTTGGATGACGTAATTACCTAACAACAGGATATTTGTAAAATAAACCACCCCCGGCCCCTCCTTGATGGAGGAGGGGAGCCGTACCCTTGCGCCCTGCTGACAGGCGTCTTTGACGTGCATTTTCTCCTTACTATGCAGCCGCATCCGTAGAGTTCCCCTCCTCCATCAAGGAGGGGACAGGGGTGGTCAAACGCCGTACACAAGCCTATTAATTACAGGACCGGCTGACGCCCCAGCCTCCTTCCCGATCCCTCCTCCGGTCTCCCTTCCTCCCGTCTCCGGTTTCCCTTCTACCGGCCTTTCCGTAATTCGTCATTCGTAATGCGCAATTGCCGCTCCGGGTCAGCCGGTTCGACGTGCACGAGTACGTCGTGGATGGCGGGTTTGTGTTTGAGAATGGCGTTTTTGACCCCGTGGGCAATGTCGTGGCCCTGGCGCACGCTCATCTGGCCGTCCACGATCACGTGCAGGTCCACGAAGTACTCGAAGCCCATTTTGCGGACGAAGCACTTTTCGATGGCCTCCACGCCGGGCACGGTCAGGGAGATGGCTTCGATCTCTTCCACCCAGTTGCCCTGCGGGGCCTCGTCCATGATTTCGGCGAAAGAAGGCCGGAAGATGCGGTAGGCGTTGATCACGATGACCACCGCGGCAATGAGGGCGGCCCAGTCGTCGGCGCTTTCGTAGCCTTCGCCGCCGAGCAGGGCAATGGAAATGCCGATAAAGGCCGTGAGCGAGGTGATGGCATCGCTGCGGTGGTGCCAGGCGTCGGCCTTCACGGCGTTGCTCTCCACCTCGTCGGCCACCTTTTCCACGAAGCGGAAGAGCAGTTCCTTCACCACCACCACGCCCACCAGCACCAGCAGCGTGAACGGCGCCGGCGTGGTGTGGGGCGTCACGATGTTTTCCACGCTCTGCACGGCAATGAGGATGGCCGCCGCAATGAGCGACACCGACACCACGATGGCCGCCAGCGGTTCGGCCTTGCCGTGGCCGTAGGGATGGTCCTGGTCGGGCGCCTTGGCGGCCGTGCGCAGGCCGAGCCACACCACGATGGAAGTAAAGACGTCGGTAGCCGACTCGATGGCATCGGCGATGAGGGCATAGGAATTCCCCAGCCAGCCGGCCGTGCCTTTGGCGGCCACCAGCAGGATGTTTGCCACCACGCCGATCAGCGTGCTGCGTTGTCCCTTGGCCGCCCTGTCGGGGTTAGTCAACTCTTTCACAATCCGGTGGTCGGGCCGCCCGCGAAGGCGTGCCTTGCGGCGCTTTTGCGGGGACCCTGCTTTTATTGAACGTTACGAACCAATATACTCTTTACGCCAAACCGGCGGCCGCGGGTTCCCGGCGCAAACCTTTTTGCCCAACCTTTTGATTCCTTGGCGGGATTTCCTATTTTTCGGGATGCCATTTGGCATTTTTTACCCAGCAATAAACTTATGGTACGGCGCAGTTCCCGGCTCGACGGGGTGAATTACGAAATCAGAGGCCCCGTGTACGAACGGGCTTTGGCCCTGGAAAAGGAGGGCCATTCCATCATCCGCCTCCACATCGGCAACCCGGCCCCGTTCGGGTTCGATACCCCCGAGCCCATCCGCCGGGCAATTGTCGCAAATTTAGACAAAGCGCAGGGATACGCCGAATCCAAGGGCATCCTGGAAGCCCGCGAAGCCGTCCGCCGGCACTACCACGCCAGGGGCGTCGCCGGCGTGAGCCTCGAAAACATCTTTCTCGGCAACGGCGTGAGCGACCTCATCCTGATGGCCCTGCAAGGGCTGCTGGAGCCGGGCGACGAAGTGCTGCTGCCCACCCCCGACTACCCGCTGTGGACCTCGGCCGTGCGCCTGCACGGGGGACGGCCCGTGCACTACCGCTGCGACGAAGGGGCCGACTGGTACCCCGACCCGGCCGACATCCGGCGGCGCATCACGCCGCGCAGCCGGGCCATCGTGCTCATCAACCCCAACAACCCCACCGGCGCCGTGTACGGTGACGACCTGCTGGCCGAAATCGCCGACATTGCCCGCGAACACGGCCTGGTGATCTTCTCCGACGAGATTTACGACAAGATTCTCTACGACGGCCTCACGCATACGCCCACGGCGGCGCTGGCCCCCGACGTGGTGTGCGTAACCCTGAGCGGCCTGACCAAAAACTACCGCGCGGCCGGCTTCCGGGCGGGCTGGATGGTGGTGAGCGGCGCCGACCGCGACACGGCTTCGTACGTGGAAGGGCTTACCCTGCTGGCCAACATGCGGGTGTGCAGCAACGCCATTGCCCAGCAGGCCATCAAGACGGCCCTGGAAGGCTACCAGTGCATTGACGACCTCGTGCTGCCGGCCGGCCGCCTCCGCCACCAGCGCGACCTGGCCGTGCGCATGATCCGCGAAACGCCGGGCCTGAGCTGCACGATGCCCAAGGGCGCCTTTTACCTGTTTGCCAAGATGGACCTGGAACGGTTCGACTTCCGCAACGACACCGATTTTGTGATCAACCTGCTCACCGAAGAAAAGGTGCTGGTGGTGCAGGGCTCGGGCTTCAACCACCCCACGCCCGACCATTTCCGGGTGGTGTTCCTGCCCCGCGAAGAAGAACTCGTTGAAGGCCTACGCCGCATTGGCTCGTTCCTGCGCCGGCACACGAAGGTATCGGCGCCGGTGCTGGAAGGGTAAGAAAGGAGACGGGAGGAAGGGAGACCAGAGGAGGGACCAGGATTCACGAAATTGAAGGATTAACAGGATTTGGGCGGGGATATGCGAAGGATTGAGGAGAAGAAAAGAAAGGGGTTGGAAAACGAAATGGCGTGCCGGGCGGAGTGATTCCGGCCGGCATTTGCATTTGGGGGTGGCGGGAAAATGCGGACGCCGGCAGGCGTTATTCTGCTTATGACTCCGGCGGCTTGCGGTTTTCCGGCGTTAGTTGCTATATTTAGTGAACTGCTGGCTTCCAACCCAATAGTCGATGCCCAATGACCAATGATTAATGACCAAGTACTTCATACTTCAATAACCAATCCCCCAACCACTACAACATGTCTCAACTCATCCAACAACTCCTGGACAACAACCGCGAATGGGTACAGGAAAAGCTCGCCGTGGACCAGGATTACTTCAACCGGACGGCCGACGGGCAGCACCCCAAAATCCTCTGGATCGGCTGCTCCGACAGCCGCGTGCCCCCCGACCAGCTTACCAAAACCAACCCGGGCGAAATTTTCGTGCACCGCAACATTGCCAACCTGGTGGTGCAGACGGACATGAACATGCTCAGCGTGCTGCAATACTCGGTGGAAGTGCTCAAAGTGGAACACGTGATCGTGTGCGGCCACTACGGCTGCGGCGGCGTACGGGCGGCCCTCGGCACGCACCAGTACGGCCTGATCGACAACTGGCTCCGGCAGATCAAGGATACCATTAACTTCTACTGGGAACTGGTGAAGGACCTCGACGAGACGGCCCGGGAAAAACGCATCGTGGAACTGAACGTGGTGGAGCAGGTCTACAACCTGGGCAAAACCAACATCATCCGCAACGCCTGGCAGAGCACCGGCAAGCCCTTCCTGCACGGCTGGGTGTACGACGTCAAAACCGGCCTCGTCACTGAGCACACCCCCGCCATTCACGACGACGCGGGCATTGACCAGATCTGCAAGTACGCCGCCTCCCAGATCAACCTGAAAGTACGGCCAGCCAACCAGTACACCTCCGTGGACAGCTTGTTGTAGCTCCCGGCCAATGCAACTTAAGATGCGAAATGGGTGGCTGGTTCTCCTGTGGGTGATCAACGTAACGGTCATTGGCCTGCTGATCGGCCGGGTGAAAGCAATCAACAATGACAAAGCCCCCCTCGTCTTTCTGTTCGGATACCCGGTCCTGATCGTAGCCAACCTGGTGGTGTGGGGCCTGCTGGCCCTTTTCAAAAGCACGTTTACCGGGCCGGTGGGCATTTGCGTTCTGTTCCTGGTACTGCTGTTTCTGCCCTTGCTGCTTTACGCATTTGCGTTTATATAAACTACTCCTCCCTCCCATGACCACTTACGAAACCTTGACCGACGCCCTGCAAGACCTGCGGGGCCGGGGCTTCACCCACAACTTTAACGTGGAATCCGACGCCCTCCATTGCCCCGACCTCGACCTGCGCCTCCACCCCGAACACTTCACCATCGACGAACAGTACCGCTTCGAGGGCATGAGTGACCCGGACGACAACGACATTCTGTACGCCATCTCCTCCGACACCGGCGTG
>CADCTQ010000667.1 GCA_902805615.1 uncultured Cytophagales bacterium | reverse complement strand
TCAAGGACGGGCAGCGGCAACTGGTTTGCGGCTTTGCCGAAGACATTACCCACTACAAGGACAATGAGGTAACGCTTAACCTGTACAGCGCCCAGAAGAACGGCATCCTGGAGATGCTGGCCCACGACCTCAACGGCCCCTTGGGCGTAGCCCAGAAGTTGGCCGGGCAGCTGGAGAAAAAAGCCGTTGAGCGGGGCCAGCCCGACTTACAGGCAGAGGCCGCCCTGATCGGCAGTACCGTCGGGCACAGCATTCACCTGATCCACGAACTGCTCGAAAAGGAGTACCTCGACTCTGTGCAGGCGGGCCTCAAGATGCAGCGCATCGAACTCATCGAGCAGATCCAATTCATGCTCAATGGCTTTAAGCGGATGGACCCCGACGGTCACAAGCATTTCGAACTCGAGTCCTCGGCGCCCCAGGTGTACGCGGAGGTAGACCAGGTCAAGTTCATGCTGGTGCTCACCAACCTGGTTTCCAACGCCAACAAGTTCACCCATAAAGGCGGCCACATCCGCATCCACGTGCAACAGGAGCCCGGCTTGCTGCTCGTCTCAGTGCGCGACGACGGCATCGGCATTCCCAAGCCCTTGCAGCCGGTGCTTTTCGAGCGGTTCACCAAAGCCCGCCGGCCGGGCCTGGAGGGCGAGGAAACCACCGGCCTGGGGCTTTCCATCGTCAAACGCATTGTTGAACTTCACCAAGGTAAAATTTGGGTGGAAAGCGAAGAAAACCAGGGCGCGGCCTTTTTTGTCCGCATTCCCTACCAGCCTTCGTAGACGGGAGATACGAGAGGTGAGACAGTAGACAAGTGAGGCGAGACCCGGTTACCTGCTTGCCGGCAGGGGCTCGGAGAAGGGGGCTACTACCTGCTCAGGCGCTTGCTCACAATCAATGCTAATGCATAAGAGGCTAGCCACTGCTTTTTGCAGGTCTCCAATGGGACAGGGTTTAGGCAAGCAGCGGTAGTAGTTGATTGACTGCACCTGCAAAGACAGGGCCGTGAGAACTTCCGATTGCGCTACCAGAAACAATATTGGGACGGTGTGCCGGCTGGTGAGCAGGGAGGCTTCCGGGCCGGAAAACCTGTTTTTGTAATCCATGATGATCAAAGCCGGCTCCTGCCCTCCGGTAAGTTTTGTAGCAATTCCTTTCTGGAAAGGCTGATCCACTACCTGGAGCCCCCACTGCTCCAATTGTACTTTCAAGCCATGGCAAAAAATGTCGCCTTGCACCAGCAACCATACCTTTCTTTTGTGCATACAACCGGTAGGAATTAAAAAATGAAAAAACACCTGGGTGACATAACGATTCCGGCTGCTTATGCTGGCCGGCAACAAGGGGCTGGGGTACAGTAAGTGACTACATACCGAAAGCTTCCGACAGCATTTGCCAGAGGGTCCTTTCAACGCCCGAACCTACGATGGCACCCACTTTGGGACGAAAAACAATTACATACCCTTGTTTGGATTCAAGCGCAACGCCTGCACCCAATCACGCCCAACACCAAATAGGGCCAGGGCGGCTTTAGCCAAAAAGTAGCATTCGCTAAACAAATAGGAATAGCGGCAGTGGGTGCAGTAATTGTTCGGGATATACGGGCAGTAGCGCGGGGCGTTGCGCAGAAAGTATGACTTTTTCAATTTCCAGTACTTATCCGGAGGGCTACAGCAAGTACCGGCAAGAACCCGTATTTTACGGCTGTTTGCGGAAATATTCTTTTTTACGTTGCCTTTGGTAAGAGAGGAGCTTTAAAAGGGCTTACAGGGCAGCCGGCAGGGTAATCTCCGCTAAGTAGCGTTCCAGGCAGGGACCCTTCTTGAAGATCGTCATGGGATCAGCGCGTTCGGTGAGCGAGTGATAGCGAACCTCGACGAAAAAACTGGCTACACTGTAGAGATACACTTCATACTCTCCTTCCTGCTTACCGTCCAAACACACGCCATGGTCACAGATGCACATGTGTTGATCAAAGGGATTGTACGAAGCGAACTCTTGCATTGATACCATAGAGCCTCTGTTTATCAACCACTTATCTGCTGTCACAAAACATTCTCCCGTGAAAGCTACCCATTTGAAAAAACCGCATCAATAGGGGAAATACTGATTTAAGCAGTAAGCAAAAGCGTATTTGCGCGGTTGAAATACGCACGCCCAGGGGCACTGACCCGAGTGGATGAAAATAAAGGCCACGAAGAGCACCGTACCCGCGGTGCCATTACAACTATTGGGGTACTCCCCCGTACACCCGGGAGCGCCTTGCGGGGAAACATACTACACCAGTACGATGAAAGATACGGCTACGGAAAGGGTCATTGCCGCACACCGGGCATCGGGCCGGTTTTTTGAAGCCGCGGGCATCCGAAGTTTTGCGTTGGACTACGGCAGCGGCCCGGCGGTGGTGTGCCTGCACGGGGTGCCTACTTCCTCGTTTCTCTACCGCAAGGTGCTGCGGGCTTTGCAGGAGCGGGGCCTCAGGGGCATTTCCTTTGACTTTCCCGGCCTGGGACTGGCCGAAAGACCCGAAGACTTTGACTATTCGTTTTCCGGCCTGACGGCTTTCTGCGCCGCGGCAGTGGATGCTTTGGGACTCGACAAGTTTCACCTGGCGGTGCACGAAAGCCTCTCCCTGGAACACCAGTTGGTGCTGGAGTATTTCTACTTGCGGGGGTATAACCAGGTGGAAGCCGCCCAGGTCCTGCACCCGTAGTTGTTCCCCAAAATCCGTACTTGTGCCGTTGCAAACTTTCAGGACCGTTGCCCGTATGGGGATCAAACGAACCTGTTTTTTTACCTTTTAGTATTCATCAAATCATGGCAAAGCAAGGGAGGAAGGGACAACTGAACCCGATTTTTAAAGCCATCATTCCCCTCATTACTTCCAGGGGAGCCCTGTTGGCGATTGGAGCAGGCGTGGTGGGGACAGCAGCGTTAGCGGCCGCGTTTGCCTCCGGAAGACGACATGCGGTAAGGGAGCAACTTTCAGAAGCGGCCGGGAGCCTGGTACCAGCCATTAAAGGCGTCAACACCTGAGGCTTTAACAACTCAATTAGCGGTTTATGCCGGACGGGTAACCCTCCCTGCGCGTAGGGCGTTGGAGTGTCCTATGTTGTCAGCCCTTCGTAGAACCCTCCAAAACCGGACACCCTGGTTTGTTGCCAATTTTGATTCGTCCGCTGGTTTGGCCAAAGCACTGGGCAATTGCCTGCACGGAGAAGGGTTTGCGGGAGCGGGTAAAGCGCCAAACAGTGAGCTGGCCGCCCGGGTCGTAAACGCCCTGCCCTGGCAGTTGCAGCGGTTCATCTACGTGAAGGGCAGCGCCGTGGAGGCCATTCGCCCGGATAAACTGGGAGACGTGCAGGCCGAGGAGTTTGCCCGGTGGGTTACGGGTTTGTATCCTAAAAAGCAGTACCCTGCCATCCTGATCGGCTCGGCGGGTGGGGCTACGGTTCACCTGGCGGCGGCAATGGGGATTCCCTGGCTGCCGCAGACCTTTCTCATCCCGGTGCAGAACGCGGAGCACTTATCCGTAGATGAACCCATTCAACGGATGGAATGGGCCGGAAAGGTAGCCAAACCCTTGCTGGACAATAACCCCCAGTTGCAACTCCATCACATGATGGACCCCAACCAGGACCGGCCCATGCTGGAGGCCATTTCCTACTTCCGCAGCAAGATTTTGCAACTGGGCCCGGCCTATGAAGCCTTCCTGCGGGAACACCTGGCGCCGGACGGCGTCATTTTCGTGGTGGAATGCGGGAAGCCCTGGCCCACCACCCGGGTGGACAGCCGGCATTATTTCCAATTTGGGGGACTGGGGGGCAATTCCTGGGAGGAGTACGCGCACGGCGGCCCGCGGGTAGCCGAGTTCCTGGAGCGTTCCGGCTCCCGGTACAAACAGTGGCAGGCCCCGACCCCCGACGGGGAGCGGCCCGAGTCGGAATGGGGCTTTGCCCCTCA
This sequence comes from uncultured Cytophagales bacterium, assembly GCA_902805615.1. GTDB lineage: Bacteria > Bacteroidota > Bacteroidia > Cytophagales > 172606-1 > CADCTQ01. The sequence continues at coordinate 2,162 of CADCTQ010000667.1, read as the reverse complement.
ACTCGGGGAGGACATTGCCCGGTTTGCCCGGCAGCACGGCTTCCGGGTGCAGCGGGTAGTGTACCGGGAACCCGAAGACGCGAGTCCGTTTGTGGCCGACCTGCACCGGTGGTGGTACCGGCAGCGGGGAATGGCGGCTGACCGCTTGCTGATGGGCATGTTTTTTCTCTTCGAACCCTACTGGACTCTGCGCACCGGCTCGGTGCCCTTCTGGCTTGCTTTCAATGCGCAGCCTTCCCTTGACTTTGTGGGCGACTACCTCCAGAAGAGTGAGCCTTACGGGGAAATTTACCTGATGCCTTTTTCTCACGGAGTGAAGGGCATTGGCCTGGCTTCCGTGGCCCAGATGAAGTCGGTGCTGGCCCTGGCCGGGCAAAAGGGGGAATTTATCGGCGCCCAGCCCGAGTTGTACCCCTTTGACTTCGGGGTGTTCTCCCGTTACCAGAAAGACCTGAAGAAAAAAATTGCTGACCGTTATCCGATGGACTACAAGCTCAGTCTGGATCAGTTGTACCAATTCATTCACCAGGCAAAGGGCAAGTACCAGGTAAACTGGCCGGGGGAGCAGAAGACTGCCTAAGTAAGCGGGAGAGGAGTAAAGGGGTTGTTTTCCAAAAGCCGGATCTTGAAGTATTATCAAGAAAAGGGGGGCGTAAAAGAGGGGAACGCACGATAGGTCCGTTCCCTTCTTTGGTTATGAACTAAGGCAGAAATTACTGATTGCTTCCCGTACCGCTCTGCGAGCCACTTTGGGCACCCGTGCCGGTACCGGTTTTGCTGCCCGCTTTGTTACCGCTCCGGGTGGGTTTGTCGCCCGTGCCCCGGGTACCGGTAGTTCCGGTGCCGGTCGTGCCACTACCCGTACCCGAGGTTCCAGTACCCGTACCGGTAGAGCCCGTACCGGTAGTTCCAGTGCCGGTACGGCTACGGGTGCCGGTGCTGCCCGTTCCGGTAGTGCCCGTATTGCCCGAGGCTCCCGTACTGCCTTGCTTTCCGGTGGACCCGCTGCGGGTTGTATCCTGCACGCCCCCCGGGTTCCGGTTGAGCAGGTCCCGGGTATTGCCGGAAGTGCCGCCGCCCGTGGTATCCTGCTGGAGGCCGGTGCCGGTATTGCCGCTGGTGCCTTGCGTGGGATCAGTGGGGGGAGGGATGGGCTTGTCGGTGGTGCCCCGGGGGCCCTGGGTGCCGATGGTGCCCGTTCCACTCGTGCCCGATCCGGTGGTGCCGGTGCCCGTGCCGGAAGTGCCGCCGGTCCCCGTCTGGGCAGTCGCCCCGAAGCCGGTGCAGAGGAAAGGTAAACTGAAAAGCGACACGGCAAAAAATCCTTTTGCCAGCAGCGTCCGAACTGTCTTTTCTACTTTTTGCATAATTGATAACTCCTGTAGCTGGTTACGTTGATGTAACTGCTTACGTTAAATAAGCAAGAGGAAATGCCTAAAACCGGGCAGGACCCATCCTGCCGCTCCATTTCAACTCGATCCATATACGCAGGGTAAAGGAGTAGTAGCCGGGAAATTACTACGGATTTCCATCCGTACTACTACCCAAAATGGAATCTTCCAGCCGCTTTTCACAGCCAGCCGCTCAGGTTAAAGCCGATGATACCCAGGTGAACGAGGGTGAAAAAAACATCCACATGAAAACATGCTTCGCGCCATTTGTCCTTGCCGGCGTAGGTGGACTTGCGGTGCGGATCAGGCCGAACACGCAAGCCGCATCTGCGTAATGGAGTAGAATTTCGATCAGACAAAAGACGCATCATGGCAGAAGCAATCCGCAGCGGGAATTACAGAGGCATTTACTTCATGCTGGCCTCGGCCTTTTCCTTTGCGGGGATGGGGGCCATTACCAAACTCCTGGGGGCTGATTTCAGCGCCATTCAACTGGTGTTCTTCCGCAACCTGTTCGGGGTGCTGTTCATCGGGCTTACGCTTTTCCGGCGGCCCATCCGGCAGGAGGGCGGCAAGCCGTGGCTGCTGATCTTCCGGGGCGTGGTGGGCACGTTGGCCCTGTACGCGTTTTTCTACAACATCACCACCATTTCCCTGGGGGAAGCTGTCACGTTTTCGCAGACCTCGCCCATCTTCATTGCCCTGCTCTCCTGGCTGCTGCTTAAAGAACGCCTGCACAAGTACGGCTGGCTGTCCATTGGCCTGGGCTTC
>CADCTQ010000666.1 GCA_902805615.1 uncultured Cytophagales bacterium | reverse complement strand
ACAAACATGCCGGTCATGAACGGGTGGGACTTCCTGGACCAGTACAAGCAGATGCCGGGACTGGCCGACAAGGGCATCGTCCTGATCATGCTTTCCTCTTCCTCCTCGTCCAACGACCTGAACCGCGCCCAGGGGTATCCCCAGGTTTCGGACTACATCACCAAGCCGCTCACGGCGGCGCACCTGCAACACGTCCGGGAGCGTTTTTTCAAGGACAACGGTGGCACCCCCTCCTAGCGTCCTGCCCACCGCAGACCAGTGGGTGGCCCGGCTAAATTTGCAGCTGCACCCCGAGGGAGGCCATTACGCCGAAACGTACCGCAGTCCGGAAACGGTGTCGGCGGCGCACCTGCCGGCCCGGTACGGCGGGGATCGTTCCTTCGCCACGGCCATCTACTTCCTGGTGCGGGGCGGCACGTTCTCGGCCCTGCACCGCATCCAATCCGACGAGATGTGGCACTTCTACGCCGGCAGCCGCCTCACCGTGTACGTCATCCATCCCGAAGGCCGCCTGGATGAACTCCACCTGGGCCCCGACTTTGCCGCCGGCGAAACCTTCCAGGCCGTAGTGCCGGCCGGCAGTTGGTTCGGCTCGAAAGTGCACGACCCCCACGGCTATGCCCTGGTAGGCTGCACGGTGGCCCCCGGCTTCGACTTTGCTGACTTCGAACTCGCCGACCGTGCCGTCCTCACCCGTCAGTTTTCCCAACACGCCGCCGTCATCAAGGCCCTTACCCGGTAGTAGTCAATGACCAATGTCTAACTCTTGATGCGGATGCTGCCCATGATGGCCCGGGCGGTGGCTTGCCACTTGGGTTGTAGTTGGGCGGGACAAGTGAAGTTGAAGACCATGATCTTGCCGCCTTCCACGGTGTACTGGAGGTAGGAATACTGGCGCAGCGCCGACCCGCTCCGGGGTTTGCCCTCGGCATCCACGTCGGTGACCTCCGACACGAACTCGAACACGATGAATTGCCGGTCGTTGATGGTGGCAATGGTGTCCTGCACGAACTGCACCTTGCCGTGCAGGCCCGCAATGCTGCCCTTGTACACGCCCTTGAGCATGGGCATGTCTACCTTGCGCCAGCGGGTCTCGGTTTGGTTGAACCCGAAGTCGGCAGCCCGTTCGGGGTTGGTGTACATGGCCGTGGGCCGCTTGGCCGTCAGGTACTTGTCGGCAATTTCGTCGTCGGTCATGGCCCGGAAGGTTTGGGGCAGCGACACGGTAATGTCTTTGGTGATTTTGGTCTTGACCAGCTTGCCTTCATCGAGGCCGGCCAGCAGGCAGCAGAAACTTATGAGCAGGTATTTCATCAGCGGGAAGATTTTAGACCGGAGACGGGAGGCCGTTTGGCGTCTTTTGCAAAGGTTTGGTTGGATTTGAGTGGGCTCCGGGCATTTACCAACGAAAAAGCGGCCGGTTCCGTCTACGTCCCGCAAAGGTACGAAACGCCGGGGTACTGCTTCCTGCCAAAGCACCGGCTTTCCGCCTCCCGTCGGTCATCTAATGTCTAATTTGATCCTCAAAGGGTTGCAATTCCGCGAAACCTTTCCTACCATTGCAGAATCAAGTCAATTACCCTCACCGCGTAATTGGTTTATAAAGAAGGAGGGAGAGAATAGGCTCAGCGAACTCCTGGCAACCTGCCCCCGCGGTAAGGTGCTAATTCCTACCTAAACCAGCTTTAGGAAATATAAATTAGTTACAACATGCCATACCGACCTCCATTCCGTTCTTCTTTCCTGGCATTGCGGCCCGACGTGATTCTTTTGTCCGTTTTACCGGTCATCCGCGGCGTGATGCGCCACTGACGACCGGAGTGGTGCGCCGGGGCGCCGTCTGTTCCCGGCCGGCCCACCCCGCTGCCCCTGCCGTGCGGGAGGTGTCGCCCCTGTCCTAACTACCCAAATTCGTCCCAACATCCATCGCAGCAACGTACCCAACCACAAACCTTCCCAAACCATGTCCCAGACACTGCACTTCGAAACCCTGCAACTGCACGCCGGCCAGGACGTTGACCCCACCACGGGTTCCCGGGCCGTACCCATCTACCAAACCACCTCCTACGTTTTCAAAAACGCCGAACACGGCGCCAACCTGTTTGCCCTCAAGGAGTTCGGCAACATTTACACCCGCATCATGAACCCCACCACCGACGTGTTCGAGAAACGCGTGGCGGCCCTCGAAGGCGGCGTGGCGGCCCTGGCCGTGGCTTCGGGGCAGGCGGCCCAGTTCATTGCCCTCACCAACATCATGCAGGCCGGCGACAACTTCGTGTCCACGTCGTTCCTCTACGGCGGCACGTACAACCAGTTCAAGGTCTCCTTCAAGCGCCTGGGCATCGAGGCCCGCTTCGCCGACGGCGACAAGGTGGCGAGCTTCGAACCGCTCATTGACGCCAAGACGAAGGCCATCTTCCTGGAAACCATTGGCAACCCCGGCTTCAACATTCCCGACTTCGAAGCCATTGCGGCGCTGGCCCGCAAGCACGACCTGCCGCTGATCGTGGACAATACGTTCGGGGCGGGCGGCTACCTGTTCCGGCCCCTCGAACACGGCGCCAACGTGGTGGTGGAGTCGGCCACCAAGTGGATCGGCGGCCACGGCACCAGCATCGGCGGCGTGATCGTGGACGGCGGCAACTACAACTGGGGCAACGGCAAGTTCCCGCAATTCACCGAGCCGGCCGAAGGCTACCACGGCATGAAGTTCTGGGACGTTTTCGGCACCAACGGCCCGTTCGGCAACATTGCCTTCATCATCCGGGCCCGCGTGGAAGGCCTGCGCGACTGGGGTCCGGCCATCAGCCCGTTCAACTCCTTCCTGCTCATCCAGGGCCTGGAAACCCTCTCGCTGCGCGTAGACCGGCACGTACAGAATGCCCAGGCGCTGGCCGAGTGGCTGGAGGCCCACGACGAGGTGGAAAACGTAAATTACCCGGGCCTGCCCAGCAGCCCCTACCACGGCCTGGCCCGCAAGTACCTCAAGCGCGGCTTCGGCAGCATGCTGTCGTTCAAGGTGAAAGGCGGCCGGCCGCAGGCCGAGAAATTCGTCAACAGCCTGAAAATGATCAGCCACCTTGCCAACGTTGGCGACGCAAAAACGTTAATTATCCACCCGGCATCCACCACCCACCAGCAGTTGTCGGAGCACGAGCAGTCGGCCGCCGGCGTAGACCCCAACCAGTTGCGCCTGTCGGTGGGCATCGAACACATTGACGACATCAAGGCCGACATTGCGCAGGCCTTCGAAAAAGTAAAAGCCGAAGGGTTGTTAGCGGTATAGTCGTAAGTCCAGCGTCGTAAGTCGTAAGTGGGATCGGGAAGGAATCTTTGCCACGTACGACTGACAACTCCTTATTGAACACGAGGCTTGGCAATCGCAAGTGAGAACGCCTGTTCCCGATCCCACTTACGACTTACGACGCTGGACTTACGACTTTTAAACATCAAACTGATTTGGAAACGAAGCGATTCACTTGTAAGGAACCTTTGGCCCTGGAGTCGGGCGGCGTGCTGCCGGAAGTCGAACTGGCTTACACGACGGCGGGTACGCTCAACGGCGAAAGGGATAACGTGGTCTGGGTTTGCCACGCCCTCACGGCCAACGCCGATCCCCACGAGTGGTGGCCGGGGCTGGTGGGCAAGGGCAGGCTGTTCGACCCGGCCCGGCACTACATCGTGTGCGTAAACATGATCGGCTCGCACTACGGCTCCACCGGGCCGCTGTCGGACAACCCGGTGACCGGCGAGCCGTACTACCACGACTTTCCGGCGGTGACCGTGCGCGACATGGTCAACTCGCTGGACCTGCTCCGCCGCGAACTGGACATTCACAAGATCCACACCTGCATCGGCGGCTCGATGGGCGGGCAGCAGGCCCTCGAATGGGCCATTATGCAGCCCCAACTGATCGAAAACCTGGTGCTGATCGCCACCAACGCCCAGCATTCGGCCTGGGGCATCGCCTTCAACGAGGCGCAGCGCATGGCCATCGAGGTAGACCCCACCTGGGGGCAAAGCCGTCCGGACGCCGGGCTCAACGGGATGAAGGCGGCCCGGGCCACGGCCCTGCTTTCGTACCGCAACTACGAAACGTACCTCAAAACGCAGACTTCCTACCAGCCCGACAAGACGGAGGACTACCCGGCTTCCTCGTACCAGCGGTACCAGGGCGAAAAGCTGGCCCGCCGCTTCAACGCGTTCTCCTACTGGACGCTCAGCAAGGCCATGGACTCCCACCACGTGGGCCGCGGCCGGGGCAGCGTCACGGCGGCCCTGCAATGCATCCGGGCCCACACGCTGGTGATCGGCATCACCACCGACCTGCTGTTCCCGGTGGAAGAACAGCGCCTGCTGGCGGCCTACATCCCCGACGCCCACTACGAAGAACTCGAATCGCTGTACGGCCACGACGGGTTCCTCATCGAATGCGACCAGATCACCGCGCAGTACAAAACGTTCCTGAAGGCTACCTCCCGGGTAACGGCCAGCGGGGAGTAGTGGGAATTGAGTATTGGGTATTGAGTACTGAGTATTGAGTAGCGCCCACTGCCTATTGCGTACTGCTCATTGAGAAATTAACCACCGTTTAGCACATGAATGGATTGAAGATTGGTTTGTTCGGTTTTGGCTGCGTGGGCCAGGGCCTGTACGACATCCTGCACCAGAACGAAGGGTTCCGGGCCGAAGTCGTGAAAATCTGCGTCAAAGACCCCCACAAGGCGCGGCCCCTGCCCGCCGACCGTTTCACGCTGGACCCAAGCGAAATCCTCGACAACCCGGAGATCAACCTGGTGGTTGAACTCATCAACGACGCCGACGAAGCCTACCGGATCGTGACCACGGCCCTGCAACGGGGCAAAACGGTGGTGACGGCCAACAAGAAAATGCTGGCCGAACACCTGGAAGAACTGGTGGCCCTGCAAGCGGCGTACGGCACGCCGCTGCTCTACGAAGCCTCCGTGTGCGGCAGCATTCCCATCATCCGCAACCTGGAAGAATATTACGACAACGAACTGCTGCACTCGGTGAGCGGCATCATCAACGGGTCTTCCAACTACATTCTTTCCAAAGTATTCAACGAAGGCCAGCCGTACGCCGCGGCGCTCCAGCAGGCGCAGGAGCTGGGCTTCGCGGAAACGGACCCGACGCTGGACGTGGGCGGCTTCGACGCCCGCAACAAGCTGTGCATCCTGACGGCCCACGCCTACGGGCTGTTCGTGAAGCCGGAAGAAGTGTTCAACTTCGGCATCCAGCGCCTGTCGCCGCACGACTTCCAGTTTGCCCGCGAAAAGGGCTTCAAGCTCAAGCTGATCGCCCAGGTGCAGAAGGTGGACGCCGAACGCATCACGGCCTTCGTGTTGCCGCAACTGGTGGCGCCCAGCGACTACCTGCACAACGTGGAGAACGAGTACAACGGCGTGACCGTGCAGGCGGCCTTTGCCGACCGGCAGTTCTTCATGGGCAAGGGCGCCGGCGGCCACCCCACGGGTTCGGCGGTGCTGTCGGACCTTTCGGCCAGCCGCTACGGGTACAAGTACGAGTACAAGAAAATGGCCCAGCACAAGGCCCTGCGCTACACCACCGACGTGATGATGGAAGTGTACCTGCGCTACCACGACGAGGCCGACCTCGAACTGCTGCAACTGGCTGACATTTCCGAGCGGTACAGCGGCCGCAACTTCCGCTACGTGATCGGCAAGGTGTCGCTGGCCCACCTGCTGGCGGTGCAGGCCGAACTGGCTACCCGCAACGTGTTCATTGCCCGGACCGGCCGGAAAGTAGAACTGGGCCGGGAGGCCGTGTTGCAGCCGGAGGAGGCATTGGCAAGAAGCATGGGGTAGAGAGGGAAAAGAGTGGTGTTGGTACGGTGTGCTTCCCTTCAAGACTAGAGTACCGGCACGCAGTAGGGGGCGCATCGCGGCTCCCCTCCTCGGAGGGGCCGGGGGTGGGTTTACCTAAAGGCTACGAGTCAAATCGGGATCACTGCATTAGAATATTTGTGTAATGGAGATCCTTTTTGAGGGGTAACTGCGTGAAGAAATAGAATTGCGGTGGTGCGATGATCCCCAAATAATGCGTATCCTGTGGGTGAACCCACCCCCGGCCCCTGCGAGGAGGGGAGCCGCGATGCGGCCCTTTCCCGCGATGCGCCGCTTCCCGCGCAACGACTCCTATCACGACAACAATAAAACGTATTCCCCAAAAACGAAAAGTCCCCGGTGGTTGCCGGGGACTTTTGCGTTGCTATGTGTTGTCTTTTGAACGATTATTCTGAGTCAATGTACCGCTTGGTGACGGGCTGGTAGGAGTCAATGCGGCGGTCACGCAGGAAAGGCCAGTGGGTACGGTAGTGGTCCGTATCCGACAGGGTCAGCTCCTCCACGTGCAGTTCTTCCTGGTCGTGCGTGGCCTGGTAGATGACGCGGCCAAACGGGCTGGCAATGAACGAGCCGCCCCAGAACTTGATTTCCGCTTCCTGGCCCACCCGGTTGACCGACACCACGTGCACGCCGTTGGCAACCGCGTGTGACCGCTGGATGGTTTGCCACGCGTCGTACTGTTCGCGGTTGGTGGGCAGGTCCTGGTGCACCGACCAGCCGATGGCCGTGGGGTACACGAGAATTTCGGCGCCCATCAGCGCCGTGATGCGGGCCGCCTCGGGGTACCACTGGTCCCAGCAGATGAGCACGCCGACCTTGGCGTACTTGGTATCGAACACTTTGTAACCCAGGTCGCCCGGGGTAAAGTAAAACTTCTCGTAAAAGCCCGGATCATCGGGAATGTGCATTTTCCGGTACTTGCCCAGGTACTTGCCGTCGGCGTCGAGCACGGCGGTGGTGTTGTGGTATATGCCCTCGGCCCGTTTTTCGAACAGGGAGGCCACGATCACCACGTTCAGCTCCCTGGCCAGGGCACCCAACGATTCCGTAGACGGACCCGGGATGGATTCAGCCAGCTTAAAGTTGTCGTAGTCTTCTACATCGCAGAAATACAGCGAACGGAACAGCTCTTGCAAGCAGACGATTTGCGCACCCTGGGCCGCCACTTCACGAATCTTTTCCTGGGCCTTGGTGAGGTTTTCCTGGGGGTTGGGGCTGCAGCTCATCTGCACGAGCCCGACTTTTACTTTCTTTTGCACTGTTAGCTTCTTGGACAGGTTTGGCTTGTTAAACTTTTTTTTGCGGAGCCAGGCTGGTCACGCCTGAACGCATATAGTACATTACAAGTGTACACATAGTTCACCCAACCCGAAGAAATTAGCGGCTTGCAGAAAAATTTAACGTGCGGATCACCGTTGCCGGGTGCCTTGCGGAAGTGGTTTTACGGGGCGGTTCAGTTCACGCGGCGGCCGGTCCACGAGCAGGTCGTCGAGGCCATTGCCGCTGGGCGGATCAAAGGTAGGGAACACGGCATCCACGGGGGTGCCGCCATCATCGTCGTTGTGCGGCGGGAAGTAGCTTCTCCGTAAGGCTTTAAACAATACCCAGGTCAAAGCGGCAAAGCTCAGTATGAATAGCAGGAAATATTTAAGTGTCATAGTAGTCAAATATTCAACGTTATAGCAATCGGACCCTCTACAAGTTTCTACTGATTTGCTCCCTGATTGGTTGCCTTCTTGGAAATAATTCCTCGCGTGAAAATAAAGCTAAAAAATATTACACACATTATCAACACAAAACCGGGCAAAATGTTGGTCACCCTGCCCGGTTTATTCGGTATGCCGGCCCGGCATTATTTCTTCCCGGCCAGTTGCCCGCAGGCGGCGTCAATGTCCTTGCCCCGGCTGCGGCGCACGTTTACCACCACGCCTTTGTCCTCCAGGAAGGCCGCAAACTGCGCCAGGTTGTCGGTGGTGGCGTTGCGGTAGTCGGCCTGCGCGATGGGGTTGTACTCGATGATGTTGACCTTGCAAGGGGTGTGCTTGGTGAAGTTGTACAGTTCCCGGGCGTCGTCGAGGGTGTCGTTGAAGTGGTGGAACACAATGTATTCGTACGTGACCCGGGTGCCGGTTTTGCGGTAGAAGTGCTGCAAAGCCTCTTTGAGGGCCGCCAGCGTGTTGCTTTCGTTGATCGGCATGATCTGGTCGCGCTTCTGGTCGTTGGCCGCGTGCAGCGAAAGGGCCAGGTTGAACTTCACCTCGTCGTCGCCCAGTTTCTTGATCATCTTGGCAATGCCCGCCGTCGAAAGCGTGACCCGCCGGGGCGCCATGTTGAGCCCGTCGGGCGCGGTGATGCGTTCGATGGAAGCCAGTACGTTGGCGTAGTTGAGCAGCGGTTCGCCCATGCCCATGTACACGATGTTGGTGAGCGGCGTTTGGTAATGTTCTTCGGCCTGCCGCTTGATCTGCACCACCTGGTCGTAGATCTCCGACGCCTCCAGGTTGCGCTTGCGATCCAGGTAACCGGTGGCGCAAAACTTACACGTGAGTGAGCAGCCCACCTGCGACGATACGCAGGCCGTCATGCGGTCGTCGGCCGGGATGAGTACGCCCTCGATCAGGTTGCCGTCGTAGAGCCGGAACGCCGACTTGATCGTCTGGTCGCTGCTCACCTGCTTGCTTTCGACGGTGAGCAGGTTGATCACGAAGTGCTCCTTGAGGAAGTCGCGGAGGCCGACCGACAGGTTGGTCATGCGGTCGAAGTCCGTGGCCGACTTTTTCCAGAGCCATTCGTGCACCTGCTTGGCGCGGAACGCCGGTTCGCCGTGGGCCGTAAAAAAAGCCTTCAGTTCGTCGGGCGACAGCTTCCGGATGTCTTTGCATACGGGGGCGGCTATATCTTTAGAAGGTAACGTGAGTGTCATTACGTAAAGTTAGTATAAATCAGTAGGTTGTGATGGCTGCGTGCGGGAATGGCCGGAGGGCCGGGCGGTGGCGCGTACCCGCTTTAGTCAAACAAGGGCTACGGCCGAATAATTCTCCGCGGCGGCCGGAAAATTGCATCTTTCTGACTCCCTATATTTGCACCGGCCGGCGGCCCGTTGCCGCGCCCGGATAACCCACTCTCCTTGATCGCTCTCCTGCTGCACGTTCCCCTCCTGGCCCTGGCCGCGTACGGCCTGTACCGGCGGTACGGGGGCAGCCCGTTGCGGCGGTACTTGCTGCCGGCCCTGGCGCTGAAGCTGGCCGCGGGGGTGGCGCTGGGGCTCCTGTACACGTACCACTACACCTACGGCGGCGACACCTTCCTGTTCCACCGCGAGGCGGCGGCCGTGGCCGACTGGGCGCGGACGCATCCCCTCCCCTACCTGGGTTTTCTGCGGTCGGGCCGGCTGCCCGATGCGGCCACGGCCGCCCAGGTGTCCACACTTTCGCAGCCCCGGGCCCTGGTGATGGTGAAGCTGGTGAGTGTGCTCCACCTGGGTACGGGCAATGCGTACTGGCTGTCCGGCGCCTGGCTGTCGCTGTTCAGTTTCTGGGGCCTGTGGTGCCTGGCGCACCGGCTGGCGGTGGCCTTTCCGGATACCTGCCGGGCCGCCGCGGTGGGGTTCCTGTTTTTTCCTTCGGTGGTCTTCTGGAGTGCGGGCATGCTGAAGGAGACCGTGGCCGCCGGAATCATCGGCTTTGCCGGGGCTTTCCTGCTGCGCCACTGGCCCGCGGAACGGTTGTCGGCTACCCCGGCGGGCATTGGGCGAAGCCTGGGCGTGGCGGCGGGGCTGGCATTGCTGTGGCAACTGAAGTTCTACTACTGCGCCGTGCTGGTGTTGTGCGGCGCGGCCGGCTGGCTGGCGCACGTGGTGGCGCGCCGGTTCTCCATCCGGACCGCCGCCGGGCAGTTCCTCCTCTTTGAAGGCGTGCTGGCGGGCCTGGCCGGGGTGGCGTTTTTGCTGCCCGGCCTTTCCCCGGGCGGCTTGCTGGCGGGCCTCGTGGGCAACCACGATGCGCACCTGCGGGCCAACATCGCCGACCCGGCCCTGGTGTACGCGGCGTTGCAGCCGACGCCGGGCAGTGTGCTGGCTCACGCGCCGAAAGCGTTGGGGGTGGGTTTGTTCCGGCCGTTCCCGTGGGAAGCGGACGGCCCGCTGCAAGCCTGGGTGGGGATGGAAAACGGGTTGCTGCTGGTGGCGGCGGGGCTGGCGGGGCTGGCGCTGCTGCGCGGACGCACCCGCACGGGGCGGCACCTGGTCCTGCTCCTGGCGACCCTGCACTACATCGTGATCCTGGCGGTGCTGCTGTCGCTGGCGGCGCCCAACTACGGGGAGATTTCCCGGTACAAGGTGGCCTTCCTGCCGTTTTTCACCTACGTGGTATTGGCGGCCCTGCTGCCGGGCAAGGCAGGTAAGGGGCTTAACACGGAAGCACGGAGGGAGGAGAGTATTGGGTATTGAGTATTGAGAAAACCCAACCGCAAGGATCGCAAAGGAGACGCAAAGACCGCCAGGAGCACGCGTTTTTCTTTGCGCCCCTTGCGTCTCCTTTGCGCCCCTTGCGGTTCAGTTCTTTTCTTTGCGCCTTCGCAAAATTCACCTTTACGTGAATTTTTCTCTGCGGTGAATCCACGGTGCATTCACGCAAAAAGGAAGGGGAGCAGGTGTAAACCTGCTCCCCTTATTGATTATTTTCAGTCCGGGAGCCCGTCTCCCGGCCATTGTTTCAAATCTTCCCTAGCAGAGGTACGGTTGCAGCAGGGATACGCCGTTGACGGAACGCAGTTTTTTGAGGGCGTTTTCCTTGATCTGGCGCACCCGTTCGCGGGTGAGGCCGAGGTCTTCGGCAATGTCTTCGAGGGACTGGTTGTATTCGCAGCCCAGGCCGAAGAAGCGGCAGATGATTTCGCTCTCCCGGTCCGACAGGGTAGACAGCAGGCGGCGCAGTTCGATCTTGAGGGAGTCGGTGTTTTCGAGCAGCGTGTCGGCGGCCGTGGAATCGTTGTTGCGCAGCACGTCAAGCAGGGTGCCTTCTTCACCTTCTTCAAACGGGGCGTCGAGGGACGACTGGCGGATGGAGGCGGTGTTGGCGCTCTTGATGTCGTCCACGGAAATGCCCAGGTACTCAGCCAGTTCTTCGTGGGTAGGCTCCCGTTCGAAACGCTGTTCGATCACGGAGGTAGCCTGGTTGAGCTTCGACAGTTCGCCGATCTTGTTGGCCGGAATGCGTACGAGGCGGGAATGGTCGGCAAGGGCCTGCATGATGGACTGGCGAATCCACCACACGGCGTAGGAGATGAACTTGAAGCCCTTCGTTTCGTCGAACATCCGGGCCGCCTTGATGAGGCCTAAGTTGCCTTCATTAATCAAATCATTGAGGGGCACCTTGCTGTGGTGGTATTGTTTGGCGACGGATACCACGAACCGCAGGTTTGCTTTCACGAGTTTCTCCAGGGCCTGCTGGTCGCCCTGCTTGATGCGGCGGGCCAGGTCTACTTCCTCATCCGGCGTGAGCAATTCTACTTTCGAGATTTCGTTGAAGTACTTCTCGATGGTCGCACTATCCCGGTTGGTGATTTGATTGGTAATTTTTAGCTGTCTCATCTTTAAACGTCCTGCCTCCTTTGATTTTTTAAATGGAACAAATAAGGTACTACCCTAACACGCTGCGAATTTAATAGCGGAATGCATCGAAAGAAAACAATTTTTTTGCAATTACTGCCTTGCCCGCCCCCGCCCCCGGTTACCTTTTTATTCACCTGTAAGTGTAGTTGTCCCCCTGCTCACCCCCGAAATACTTGGAATAGCACAACGTGATCTTACTAAAACCGCACTTATGACCTTTTTGCCCGGTTGGCCCTAAAACAATGCGTCCGGGGCACCAAAATATTTCGGTACGAAATGGGCAAAAGTATTACACGGCCCCACCAACCGCACAAAATTTGTACTCCTCCGGCGGTTACCCGGGCGGGTACCGGCCGTTCGCCGCTGACTTTCCTGTCACCATCTCTCTTTTTGGGTTTCCCGGCGGGGCGGGCCGGGCACTTTGCCCCAGCCGCAGGCAACTGCCTGCGTTGTCCTCTCGTTATAGAGGGGCATTACCAATCACCATTACAACCATGAGAGACACCACCATCATCAAAGTTGACTCTGCCCATTCGCCGAAAGGCCACAACGGGGAGAAGTACCTGGCCTCCGGCAAGAACATATCCATGCGCATGTGGGAGAACGAACCGCCCAACGACGCCAAGCCCGAAGTAGCCCGTCCGTACGAAGTGGTGGGTTACGTGCTCAGCGGCCGGGCCGAATTGCACATCGAAGGGCAGATGGTGCTGCTTGAACCGGGCAACTCCTACGTGGTGCCCAAGGAAGCCTCGCACACCTACAAGATTCTGGAGTCTTTCACCGCCATCGAAGCCACCACGCCCCCCTACCAGGTGCACGGCCGGGAAGACAAGTAAAAGGAAACCGCAGACCGGAGGAAGGGAGTCGGGAGGAGGCGTACCCGGCGTTTGGTGGGGATACGGGGCTGATATGTTTTGAAGGTAGTGCCTATCAATAGGATAGGGTTTAAACCCTATCCTATTGATAGGCACAAGCGGACCCCGCTCGTGAAGCAAGCTTGTCCACTATCCATAGGGTAGGGTTTAAACCCTACCCCCCTCCGGCAACGGCGCCAAGTCCGCATCCCCGCCCAAGCTTCCTTCCCGATCCTCCTGCCGTCTCCCTTCCTCCGGTCTGCGGTCTCCTTTTTTGTCGTTTGCTGGTTATTTGTTTGGCTAATGCGTAGTTTTGGCGGAGATAATTTTATAACCATGTCCGCAACCACCACGCTTTCCCTCCTGTCCGACCGCATCAACGCGTTGTCTGAATCCCAGACGCTGGCCATGACCAAAAAGGCCCGCGAACTGGCCGCCAAGGGCATCAAAGTAATCAGCCTCAGCATTGGCGAACCCGACTTCCAGACGCCCCAGCACATCAAAGACGCCGCTAAAAAAGCCATTGACGACGGGTTTACGTTCTACACGCCCGTGTGCGGCATTCCCGAGCTCCGTACCGCCATTGCCGACAAGCTGCGCCGCGACAACAACATTGACTGGAAATCCGACAACATCGTGGTATCCACCGGCGCCAAGCAATCCCTGGCCAACGCCCTGATGTGCCTGGTGAACCCCGGCGACGAGGTGCTGATCTTTTCGCCCTACTGGGTAAGCTACAGCGAAATGGTAAAGCTGGCCGAAGGCGTGCCGGTGCTGCTCGACGGACCCATTGAGAATGACTTCAAGGCTACGGCCGAACAGCTCGAAGAGGCCATTACGCCCCGCACCAAGGTGGTCATGCTTTCGTCGCCCTGCAACCCTACGGGCTCCGTGTTTTCCGAAGCCGAACTGCGGGCCATCGGCGAGGTAATTGCCCGGCACGAAAACGTATTCGTGCTGGCCGACGAAATCTACGAATACATCGTATTCGACGAGAAATTCTTCAGCCTCGGCTCCATCCCCGAAATCAAGGACCGCGTCATCACCATCAACGGCTTTTCGAAAGGATTTGCCATGACCGGCTGGCGCCTGGGCTACATGGCGGCCGCCAAGTGGATTGCCGACGCCTGCGACAAATTGCAGGGCCAGATCACCTCGGGCGCCAACTCCATCACCCAGAAAGCGGCCGTAGCCGCCCTCAATGGCGACATGACGGCCACGCGGGAGATGGCCGAAGCCTACCGCCGCCGCCGCGACCTGGTGGTGGGCCTGCTCCGCGAAATTCCGGACCTCAAGGTTCCGGTGCCCCAGGGCGCCTTCTACGCCTTCCCCGACGTGAGCGCCTACTTCGGCAAGTCGGACGGCGAAACCACCATTGGGAATGCCGACGACCTGTGCATGTACCTGCTCAACGTGGGCCACGTGGCGACGGTGACCGGCGATGCGTTCGGGGCGCCCCACTGCATCCGCCTGTCTACGGCCGCCTCCGACGACAACCTGCGGGAAGCGCTGCGCCGGATCAAAGAGGCGCTGGGCCGGTTGAAGTAAGCCCTACCCTAAGCCCTTTTTCGTCCCCGGCGGCCATTCCAGGCGGCCGGGGGCTTTTTTTACGTAAAACGCGGCGGAGGCCGGCACACTTTTGGCGCGCCGGGCACGGAATTTTCCCCCAGAAGTGTAAATTTGGGTTGGAACTTGCCCCTTATGACGCTTCAACAACTCTTTGACGCTTTTAATACCCTCAATGTATTGATTATCGGCGATGTGATGGTGGACGCCTACTCATGGGGAAAGGTAGACCGCATTTCACCCGAGGCGCCGGTGCCCATCGTGCACGTGCAGCAAACCGAAAAGCGGCTCGGGGGCGCCGCCAACGTGGCCCTCAACGTCAAAGCCCTGGGCGCCCAGCCCATCCTGTGCTCGGTGGTCGGCAACGACGGCGAAGGCCAGGACTTCATGCACCTCCTCCAGGAAAACGAAATGACGCCGGACGGCATGTTGTGTTGCAGCAGCCGGCCCACCACCGTCAAGCACCGGATTCTCTCCGGCTCCCAGCAGATGCTGCGGATCGATTCGGAGGTGGACCACCTGATTTCGGAAGAGGAACGGAATGCGTTCCTGAACAAAGTGTCGCGGCTGCTGCCGGCCTGCGACGTGATCATCTTCGAGGACTACGACAAGGGGGTGCTGGACGAAAAGGTGATTGCCGAAATTACCCGCCAGGCCGACAACTACGGCGTCCCCATCATCGTGGACCCCAAGAAGCGCAACTTCCTGCACTACAAGCGGGCCACGCTGTTCAAGCCCAACCTGAAAGAACTCAAGGAAGGCCTCAAGATCGATTTTGACCCCCGGCAAACGTCGGACCTGGAACGGGCGGTGAACCAGTTGAAAGAAAAACTGAACGTAAAGGGAGTGCTGGTGACGTTGTCGGAACGCGGCGCCTTCATTGACTTTGAGGGCCAGAAGCACCTGGTGCCGGCGCACGTGCGGCAGATTGCCGACGTATCGGGGGCGGGCGACACGGTGGTGAGCATTGCGGCCCTGTGCCTGGCCCTGAAGCTGTCGCCGCCGCTGCTGGCCGGGCTGTCGAACCTGGGCGGCGGGCTGGTGTGTGAGTATTCGGGGGTGGTACCCATCAACAAGCACGACCTGCTGCGGGAGGCCGTGGAAAACAACTTTTTTGAGCGGTACCTGAAGCAGAAAGTGTAGGCGGGTCAGCCCAACCCATTCAGGCAGGTAGCATAAAGCAAAACAGGGGCTGACGGCCCCCGTTCCATTGACTTCGGCAAGCTTACAGGATTTTGTCCATGAAGCCCTTGGCTTTGCCGCGCAGCTCTTCCAGCTTCTCCTGGGCTTCGTCCTTGATCTCCTCAAACTTTTCCTGGGCCTGGTCCTTCAGGCTGTTGGCCTGGTCCTTGAGCAGCAGGTTGTAATCAAACGCTTTTCCCTCCAGCAGGCCCGTCATCTGGGAGCCCACCGACTCGGGCATTTTGGTTTTGATGAACTCGAACGTAGCCATGAAGGCGGACCGGGCCTGGTCGTGCGTAATACCGGTCTTCTCGGCGATGCCCTGGAAGACGTAATCCAGCTTTTCGAGGTTGTGCATGGTAGTAGGGGGTTTGGGTGCGGAGTAAGTTACGAAAATTAACGCGTTGCGGATAGTACACTGATGGGTTATGATGATTATGATCGGGACTGATTTAAAAGGGAAGAGGAATCAGCAGAAAAAACATAACCAATCATAATCATCATAACCCATCAGTGTACCATCATCAGTGTACTACTACAGTTTTCGGCCCACCTTCAGCAGCACGGTGGATGCAATGTCGCCGTTGAGGTAGGGCTGGATCATGGCTTTGAGGCCGAACAGGCCCTTTTTGCCGATGGAGACCTCCTGTTCCACGATCTGCTGTAGCCCAGCGACGCCCGGCGGTCTTTGCCCCGGCTCCGCAGATAATGAATAATTTTACGGGCCTTTTTCAAGCGCAGGCCATATCTTGGCCTCCTAAACGGATGCCACTATGAACGCAGAGCGAGAACGCTTGCAACACATCAAAAAAGGTCTGCTCAACTGGCGCAAATTCGGGCCTTACCTCACCGACCGGCAATGGGGAACGGTACGGGAAGATTACAGTCCCGGGGGAAACGCCTGGCAATTTGTGACCCACGACATGGCCCGCAGCAAAGCCTACCGTTGGGGAGAGGAAGGCATTGCCGGCATCAGCGATGACCAGCAGTTGCTCTGTTTTGCCCTGGGGCTTTGGAACGGGAAAGACCCCATTCTCAAGGAACGGTACTTCGGCCTGACCGGCCCCGAGGGCAACCACGGAGAGGACGTGAAGGAGTATTACTACTACCTGGACAGTACCCCCACGCATTCCTACATGAAGATGCTCTACAAGTACCCGCAGGCGGCCTATCCGTACCGTTGGCTGGTGGAAGAGAACCGGCGCCGGGGTAAAGCGGACCCCGAATTCGAACTCATTGATACGGGCATTCTGGATGAGGACCGGTATTTCGATGTTTTCACCGAATACGCCAAAGCGGCTGAGGAGGATATGCTGATCAAAATCACGGTGCACAACCGCGGGCCCGAACCCGCCCCGCTGCACGTGTTGCCCCAGTTGTGGTTTCGCAATACCTGGTCGTGGGGCTACGATGCCTACCGGCCGGAACTTCTGGCGGATGCCTCCGGGACCAGCATCCACGTCAACCACCGGGACCTGGGTAGTTTCACCCTCTACGCGGATGACCGGCCCGGTTTGCTCTTCTGCGAAAATGATACGAACGCCTCCCGGTTGTACGGGTCAGCCGGCGGGCCGGGCTACTACAAGGATGGCATCAATGAGTACCTCGTGTCCGGGAACACGGAAGCCGTGAATCCCCTGCAGCAAGGCACCAAAGCGGCAGTCCACTACTCCTTCGCGGTGCCGGCCGGCGCATCCGTCACCCTTCGCCTCCGCCTGGCGAAAGGACAAAACCCGAAGCCCTTTGCCGATTTTGACCGCCTGTTTGCCCGGCGCCAAGCCGAGGCCGACGCTTTCTACGCCGACATTGCGGCCGAACTGGAGGAGGAAGATGCCCGCCGGATCCAGCGACAAGCCTTTGCGGGCATGCTCTGGAGCAAACAGTACTATTACCTGGACGTACAGCAATGGCTGGAAGGCGACCCGGGGCAACCCCCACCGCCCGAAAGCCGCAAAGCAGGCCGTAACAACGCCTGGTTTCACCTGAATAATTCCGAAATCATTTCCATGCCCGACAAGTGGGAATACCCCTGGTATGCGGCCTGGGACCTGGCGTTTCACTGCCTGCCGCTGGCCATGGTGGACCCGGAATTTGCCAAATACCAGTTATTGCTGCTCACGCAGGAATGGTACATGCATCCCAACGGGCAACTCCCGGCGTACGAATGGCACTTCGGCGACGTAAACCCGCCCGTACACGGCTGGGCCACCTGGCGGGTATACAAGATGGACCAGAAACAGAATGACGGCGTGGGCGACCGGGATTTCCTGGAAGCGGTTTTCCACAAGCTGCTGCTTAATTTCAACTGGTGGGTGAACCGCAAAGACAAGGACGGGCTGAACGTTTTCCAGGGCGGCTTCCTGGGCCTCGACAACATTGGCGTATTTGACCGCAGCGCGCCGCTGCCCACGGGCGGCCACATTGAACAGGCCGATGGCACGAGCTGGATGGCCATGTACGCCCTGAACCTGATGCGCATGGCGCTGGAACTGGCCCAGGAAAACCACGTCTACCAGGGGCTTGCCACGAAGTTCTTCGAGCATTTTCTCTACATCGCCGGCGCCATGGCCAACGTAGGCAACCAGGGCATCAACCTGTGGGACGGGGAAGATGAGTTCTTCTACGACGTGCTCCGTACCCCCGCCAACGAACGCGTTCACCTGAAAGTACGATCCATGGTGGGCTTGATCCCGCTGTTTGCGGTTGAGGTGCTGGACGACGAAGTATTCAAAGCCATGCCCCAGTTCACCGCCCGCCTGCAATGGTTCATGAACAACCGGCCCGACCTGGCCAACCTGGTGTCGCGCTGGAAAGAATCCAGCACCGGGGAGCGGCACCTGCTTTCCCTGTTGCGCGGACACCGCATGAAGTGCCTGCTCCGGCGGATGCTCGACGAGACCGAGTTTTTATCCGACTACGGCGTGCGGGCCTTGTCGAGGGTGCACAAAGACCGGCCGTACGTGTTTCACGCCAATGGCACCGGTTTTAGCGTAACGTACCAGCCGGCCGAATCCGATTCCTACATGTTCGGGGGCAATTCAAACTGGCGGGGTCCCATCTGGTTCCCGGTCAATTACCTGCTGGTCGAATCCCTGCAACGTTTCCATCACTACTACGGGGATGATTTCAAGGTGGAATGCCCTACCGGTTCGGGTCAGTTTTTAACGATTGAGGAAGTAGCCCGGGAAGTGGCCCGTCGCCTGTGCAACATCTTCCTGCGGGATGCAGCGGGCAGAAGACCGGTATTCGGCGCGCAGGAAAAGTTTCAGCACGATCCGCATTTCCGGGATTACGTACCCTTCTACGAGTACTTTCACGGGGACTCGGGACGGGGCGTGGGCGCTGCTCACCAAACGGGCTGGACGGGTCTGATTGCCAAACTCCTGCAGATCGGAGCCAAACCCAAAGACACCCCAGCCCGGAAGAAAACGAAAAAAGCCGCTTCCTCCCCAACGGAATAGGACGGATACCAGGATGAACCTGATTGAACCGATGAATGGGTGGATCACTGCTCCCGGAATTCCTTCACCGTTTCAACCAAGCGCTTTACCTTTCGGGAGCTACTGATCATGCAAGCCGGTGCGGAGAGCATTGCAGACGCGGCACGAGTTGTCACGCGTTACAAACGCGCGACAGCCGTGCCTGCCTGCGGCCCGGCTACCGACACCACTCGATTGCCGTAATTGGTTACCTGCTTCTCCCTTCCATCCAGTCCTTGGCAAAGAAGACGAACTCGGATTTTGGCATTTCCGTAACATCTTCTTCGGCATATTTTCCATTTTGAGTGATGTCAGTCAGGGTTGCTCCAAACTCATTGAAATCCTCCCAGATGCGGTTGGGACTGGGCAATTTTCCCAGCTTCTGACCAAAGAACCAGTTGCGAACCTTTCGGATTAACGTCTGGGGATCCTCCTCGTGGGCTTCAATGTCGCTGCCTGCTATATCCGACAGGACTTTCTGGTAACGGTAAGGTTCTTTTTCCAAAATCAAACATCTCTTATCGGTAAGCGGAGGGGGGCCGAAACGCCGGCATCCCAGATCAAGCCCTAACTCATAAGACATATTTAACCTGGGCCACTCTCCCGGTTGCAAGGGGGCTATTCTGGACAAATCGTGAATGCTGTATTTTGATTCCTGGATGAGCTGTTCAATGGCCCGGGCCCGCTGCTGCCCCGAGTCTGTCGTTTCCGCAATCCTTGGCTCCAGGCGGAGGTACACGATTGTAAAAAGCAAAGGCCTCAGCAGTACTGCGTATTCCGCGTCAAAGGGACAGTTGATATGTACATTTTGCTCGAAAGGCATTGCTACCGGGTGCTTCACTACGGCTTCGAGGACTCAATCGTGCCATCTTTTTTATGGATAATGACAACCGAAGCCGCTCCGGAGTCCACCTGTGCCATCGCACCGTCCACTGCTTGTTTTTTAGTGTTATACACCCTTTGTGCCCGCTGGGCACCCTCCCTTTTAATGATCCATCGCAGACCTCTGGCGATCACGTGTAAACGGGAGGCATCCGGCGAAGCCGCCGCCTTTTTTACTTTGTCCCCTATCTCGCTTTCGTAACGTGCCCGAGACATACCTGTGTTTTTCAAATAAAAATAAGAAAATAAAGTGAATCCGGCCGCTTTATCGCGGTCCTTCCCCAAACGGAACCGGTGCCGGGCAATGACTCAGGTTTGGGAAATCACTGATTGTACGCCAACGGGATATAACCCTCTGTGTACGAAACTTCTTTTTGAATGAAATCAGCCTCCCGGGCGACGGGCAGGTCGTTCCTGGTGTCGTGCACGCCTCAGCCTACCACTCCCGGAACTCCTTCACCGTTTCGATGAAGCACTTTACCTTATCCGGCGTAATGTCGGGGTACACGCCGTGCCCCAGGTTGGCTACGTGCCGCTGCGGCCCGAACGCCTTGAGCATCTTGCGGGTTTCGCGGCGGATGGTGTCGAAGTCGGCGTACAGCACGCAGGGGTCGAGGTTGCCCTGTAGGGTTTTGCCCGGCCCCACCAGCTGCCGCGATTCTACGGGGTCCATCGTCCAGTCCAGGCCAATCGTGTCGCAGTGGAGGGCGGCCAGGTCGGCGCGGGCAAACCAGGCGTCTTTCGCAAACACCGTTTTGGGCGCTTCCGTGATGGCGTCGCAAATCTGGGCGATGTACGGCAGGGCAAACGTGCGGTACTGTTCGGGCGAAAGAATGCCGGCCCAGGAATCAAACAATTGCACCACGTCGGCGCCGGCCCGGATCTGCCCTTTGAGGTAGGCAATGGTGCTGTCGGTGATTTTTTGCAGCAGGGCGTGCGAAAGGACCGGGTCCACGTAGAGCATCCGCTTGGCTTTGGAGAACGTTTTGGAGCCGCTGCCCTCGATCATGTACGCAAAGATGGTCCAGGGAGCGCCGGCAAAGCCGATGAGGGGCACGCGGCCGGCCAGGTCCCGCTTCACGATCCGGATGGCTTCCAGCACGTACCCCAGGTCGGCTTCGGCATCCGCCACCCGCAGCCTGGCCACGTCGGCGGGGGTTTTTACGGTTTCGGGAAAGTAGGGACCGCGTTTTTCCACCATCTCGTAGGGCAGCCCCATGGCCTCCGGAATCACCAGGATGTCGGAGAAGATGATGGCCGCGTCCACGCCCAGCAGGTCTACGGGCTGAATGGTCACTTCCGCGGCCAGCGCCGGCGTGGTCGCCAGTTCAATGAAGCCGCTCAGTTTTTCGCGCACAGCCCGGTACTCGGGGAGAATGCGGCCGGCCTGCCGCATCAGCCACACCGGGGTGCGTTCCGTTTTTTCGCCCCGTACGGCCCTCAAAAATAAGTCGTTCTGCAAAGTCATGCCGTAAAGGTAAGCCCGCCGGACAAAAAGGACCAAGCCAAATTGTTTTTCCTTTTGCCGCAAAGCCCTAATTTTAACCCCGGCGTATCATGGACCGGGAACGGAAGACGCAGGCCGGGAGACACTTTCCTAGCTCGATTTCTTGCCCCTTCCCGAACCAAGTTGATTTTTACCCGTTACCAAACTCCTTAACTCTCTAACTCCCCACTCCCTTATGGCTGCAACGAAACTTACCGTCAATAACAATGGCTCCCTGAAAGTAGAAGGCGACTTCGAGATTGTAGACGCCCAGGGCAACGCGTACGGCTTGCAGGGCCGCACCCTGGTTTCGATCTGCCGCTGCGGCATGTCCAAAAACAAACCCTTCTGCGACGGTTCGCACAAAGGCAACTTCGACCACGCCGCCGTAGCATTCGACCTGCCGCCGAAGAAGGTCTGATGGTCTGAACCTTGATCCGCCTGATAGTCTGAACCTTGATGGGCTTGATGGTCTGAACCCTGATGGGCTTGATGAAAAGATTACCATGATGCGGCGCGTACCGATCAAGGTCATCCTTTCATCAAGCCCATCAAGGTTCAGACCATCAGACTTAATACGCCCGCACGGATGCGCCGGCCATGAAGTTGATGAAAGCTTTGTTTACCACCCGGTTGCCGCCCGCCGTCGGGTAGTTGCCGGTGAAGTACCAGTCGCCGGGGTGGTTGGGGCAAGCCTGGTGCAGGTTGGCGACCGTCTGGAAGATCACGTCCACCTCGGCGTTCAGCGACGACGGCCGGATGATCCGGGCGACTTTCCGGGAAATCTCTTCGTCGGTGAACCCTTCGTACACGGCTTTCACGAAGTTTTGCTCCTGGGCCCGGTCGTTCCAGATGGCGCTTTTGCACTCTTCGAGCACGTTGTAGAGCAGTTCCGACTGGCCCCGTTCTTCGAGCAGCGCCAGGGCCGCCCGGAAGGCCACGAACTCTTTTACCTTCGACATGTCAATGCCGTAGCAGTCCGGGTAGCGGATCTGCGGGGCCGACGACACGATGATGATCTTTTTGGGTCCCAGCTTGTCGAGCATTTTGAGAATGCTCTTTTCCAGCGTCGTGCCGCGCACGATGGAGTCGTCCACCAGCACAATGTTGTCTTTGCCCTTCCGCACCACGCCGTAGGTGGTGTCGTAGCCGTGCACCACCAGGTCGTCGCGGTGCGAGTCGTCGGTGATGAACGTACGGGTTTTGGCGTCTTTGATCACCAGCTTTTCCACGCGGGGCCGCACGGCCAGGAGCTTCAGCAGTGCCTCGCCGGTGACGCCTTCTTCAATGGCCTGCTTCCGCTTGCCGGACAGGTGTTCTTCCATGCCCTTGAGCAGGCCGAGGAAAGACGTTTCGGCCGTGTTGGGCACGTAGGAGAAGATGGTGTTCTCCACGTCGTGGTCAATGGCTTCCAGCACCTGCGGCACCAGCAGGCGGCCGAGTTCCTTGCGTTCGTTGTAGATGGCCGGGTCGGTGCCGCGGGAGAAGTAGATGCGTTCGAAGGAGCAGGACTTCTTTTCGATGGCGTCAATGAAGGGATGCTCGG
>CADCTQ010000665.1 GCA_902805615.1 uncultured Cytophagales bacterium | reverse complement strand
CGCTGTGGTCAGTGTCTCACTGACCACTTTTTTAATCATCCCTAAAAAGTGACTTGATCGTAGTGCGATTAAGGAACAACCCGATCCTTGTCTGTTGCCCCACCAAGTGCTTAACCCCACCGCGTAGTACCTCTCGCCGCTGACCGGGCGGCAAGGCGTCGGCGTGGGTTGCACCTCCCGGTTGGCCTCCCCAACTCTGGGTGATCCTCGCGGTCCGAAGCGGTCTGCCTTTTTTCCAAAGCCGTAGAAATACCTATTGCACCCCCGCCTGTTCCTTCGTATTTTTACGCATCGTACAAGTAGTACTTACGGGCAACCTTTAAACTTTTCTCCACCCGCACCTCTCGTGCCTGCTGGAAAGCCCACCCGGCGCGGCAATTGTTGCGATGTGCCCACTGGGGCGGGTCCGGGGAATGCGCATTGAGCTGAAGTTCTTTTAAACCGTAAGGCTGTTATGACCCTCAAGGAGTTCTCCCGTTGTACCCTGGCCGAGCAATACCGGCACCTTTCCCGCAAGGGCCGCCACCTGCTGACCCGCGGCTCCGGCAATTACTACCTACACTTGTACAGCCTCGACCACTTCTACGCCGAGGTGTGGGTGGACATCCGCGGCTACCGCATCACCCAGATTGTTTCCCTGCCCGAACTGGCCGCCATGTCGGTGCCCGAAGAGGAACCCGCCCGCTAACCCCAATTCATTCGTTTCAGGCCATTACCGCCACCAGTGACAGCGCCACCCGGGCCAGGGCTTCGTCGCCCTCCGCGTGCACCCGGGAGAGCGCTGCCTCCGGCGTCATTCCTTTGGTGTACAGCCGCCACGCGATACCGGGCGGAACCACGAGGGTGGCGTGAACGGCTCCCGGCGGCGTGCCGGCCAGTTGCCAGCGCTCCTCCCCGCGCACCACGCACCAGGCGCCCCCGATTCCCTCGTCCACCACGACCCGTACGGCGGTTCCGGCCGGTGCCGTCGTGTGGCGGTACGCGTGCGGCAGGCCGCGCATCAGCGTGGCGATGAACGGATAAAAGAATTCCCGCGTCATGATTCCTTCCCTTCCGACGGCCTCGCGGATCTGTTGCTGGTGGTGCCACTTTTCGGTGTACTCCCGGGCGACGTGGAACCAGTTGGGCGAGGTACTTTCACCGGCCCAGGCCACCGGGAAAATGGCGTCGGCGTGCGGGTCCAGCGTGGCGAGGTAATCGGCGTACTCCCGGCCGGTGGTTTGCAACAGCCCGGTCAGCACCCGCGGGCTCAGGCGCCGGGTGGCCCGGGTCCAGTCCGCGTTGAGTTGGTTGAGGTACCCCACCAGGTCGGGGTAGGAATGGATCTCGCGGTCGGGAGCCAACCGGTGCCCGTCCCGGGCCAGCGACAAGCCGCGGACGTTGCCGTCGAGCAGGTGCGCTGCCACGTCCTTCACGGTCCACAACCGGGCCAGGGTCGGCCGGTTCCACTCCTCCGGCTCCAGCGATGCCAGCAGTTCAATCAGTTTCTCATCAAGAACCGGGAAAAGGTGCGTGGTCTGGATCATTATTGTTTTGCGCGGCTTATCGTATAAGGAATGGGTACTGGGGTATTAGGGATTGGGGTATTGGTAGTGACCGGCGGCTGCGCTGATGTCCCAATACCCCAATCCCCCAGTACCCTAATACCTTAACACTCCACTACCCATGGACCCAACCAAACGAAGCAACGTGAAGCCGGGGACGTTCGTCCACATTGTTCTCAAGGAAGACCAGCGCACGGGCAAAGTGACCGAAGGCGTGGTAAAGGACATTCTGACCAACAGCCCGGTGCACCCGCACGGCATCAAGGTACGGCTCGATGACGGCCAGGTGGGCCGGGTGAAGGCAATTCTTGCCTGACGGCCGGTGCTTACACCCGGGCCGGGTCGGGGTGCTCCCAGGGCTGGCGGTAGGGCCGTTGCAACAGCGCCGTGGCCTCGCGGTCTCCGGTTACTTCCCGCTTGGTGGGATCGTACACCAGCGGCCGTCCTACCTGCATAGAGAGGTTGGCCAGGATGCAGCTTGCCGTGGAAATGTGCCCCTCCTGGATGTCGGCCACCGGCCGGCTGTTGTTTTGGATGGCCGCCAGGAAGTCGAGCATGTGCAACCGCGTGGCCGGGGCGGCGTTCAGTTCGATCTTTTCTTCGGTCACGTCCTCGGGGTACTTTTCCTTTTCGTACACCACGTCACGGTGGATCTTCTCTTTGTCCTTGCCCTCAGGGTAGAAATCGTAGCGCATGGTAGAGGCCGCCAGGGTGCCTTTTTCCCCGAACAGCTTGAACGACCACGGGTAATCGGGGTCGGCCGGCGTGCCCCACGACCGGTGCTGCCACGTGCAATTGAGGTTGTCGTACTCGAAAATGGCCGACTGCGTGTCGGGAATGTTGGATTTGCCGTCCTTCTGCACGAAGATGCCGCCCGTGGACGTGATGCGCTTGGGCCAGCCCAGGCCGAGCATCCAGCGCACCGTGTCGAGCATGTGCACGCACATATCGCCCATGATGCCGTTGCCGTACTCGTTGAACGTGCGCCACCAGCGTACGTGCGGCAGGCCGTCGTAGGGGCGCAGCGGGGCGGGGCCGGTCCACATTTCGTAGTCGAGGAAGGCGGGTACGGGTTCTACGGGCGGGTTGCCGTTGGCCCGCATGTGGAAGTAGCAGCACATCTCCACGTGCGACACCTTGCCCAGCAGGCCGGCGTCCACGATGTTTTTCTTGGCGTCAATGAGGTGGGGCGTGCTTTTGCGCTGGGTGCCCACCTGCACCACCCGGTTGTACTTGCGGGCGGCGGCCACCATGGCTTCGCCTTCGGCCACGTCCACGCTGATCGGCTTCTGCACGTACACGTGGGCGCCGGCCTTTACGGCGTCAATCATTTGCAGGGCATGCCAGTGGTCGGGCGTGCCGATGAGCACAATGTCGAGCTTGTTGTCGGCCAGCATCTTGCGGTAGTCCCCGTAGAGGCGGGGCGTCTTGCGGGACTTCTGGCGTTCACTCACCAGTTTGGCGGCCCCCTGGAGCATGTTCTTGTCCACGTCGCACAGGGCCACCACTTCCACCGGGGCCACCTGGATCAACCGGAACAGGTCGTTTTTCCCGTACCATCCCGACCCGATCAACCCTACCCGGTAGGGCCGGGGCGGATTGATGAAGTCCAGGCCGGGCAGTCCAAATGCAGAGAGGGCCAGGGATGCCGAGGTGCCTTGCAGGAACCGGCGGCGGTTGATGTTGAAAGTGTTCATCGGGGTGGAACGTTGGGGGCTAAAAAATCGGTTGGCGGATCACCGGCGTAACTTAGCAAATATTCCAAATATGTATGGGAAACATCCCATCGAATCCGCCCGGCCGCGGGGGTATTTTTGGCGGGTACGGGATTGTACGTCACATCGCGTTGTGGGCCTCCCCAAAAACGCGAAGGGCGCAACGCGGGAGTGGTTCCCGGTTGCGCCCTTCGCGTAAAAGGCAATCCGTCTACGGGAGCCGGAAAGCGGCCCGGACCTGCTCGTAATCGGTGAAGTCAATGTGTTTTCCCTTGCGGCCGTTGGGCGAATAGTCGGCCGGCACCACCACAACGCGGGCAAGCTGGTCCTTGAAGGCATCCCGCTGGGCGTCCAGCGTAAAGCCGGCTTCGGCGAAGATGCGCACGTCATTCACGGTAAAGTCGTAGTTGAGCGACAGCAGGCCCGCATTGGTGAAGTAGTTGACGGGCATGAGCCGCCACACGTCGGTGGGTTTGTTGTCCACCTGCACCTGTCCCGTGAGCAGGTACACCAGCACCACGTCTTCGAGGAAAATTTTATCGTTGGCCGGGAACGTATAAATGAACTCCCACTTGTTGGCCGCATTGAGGTCGAACGGGACTTCGTACATGAGGGCCAGCGATTCGGGCCCCGGCGCGCCGGCGGGTCCCTGGGGCCCTTGCGCCCCCTGCGGACCGGGGATGCCGGCAGGGCCCTGGCAACTCCACGCGAGACAAAGCACGAAACCGAGCAGCAACAGGCGGGCCGGACGGGCAAAAAGAAGGTAGGTATTTTTCATCGGTAGTTCCCCGTGTTGCGGCCAGGGAAGGGCCGGGAATAAAAGGTGTGAGTGTGAAGGAGTAAACAAGAAATATGCCAAGGAGCCCCGGCCCCGCCGAAAGTGAAAATCATCAGGTTAACCGTCCACGCAAATCCTGGTCATCCCTTACTCCTGGGAATCCTGGCCCAGAAAGATTTTATGCAACTCCCTTGCTGCCAGGGCATTGCCTGCGCGGGTGAGGTGGACGCCGTCGGTGGTGAGAATGCCTTTGGCCTGGTTCTGCGGGTTGTGGATTTGCAGATACTGCGTGAAGGCAGCCCGCAGGTCCACCAGGGGGCAGCCCTCCCGCCCCGCCACCGCGTGGCAGGCCCGCACGTAGGCTTCCAGGCTGGCGTCCAGTTCGTTCTCACCGGGGCGTTTCTCGCCGATCACGGCCGGCGTGCAGAGCACCACCCGGATGCCGTGCCGGCGGAACTTGCGCACCAGGGCGGTGAGTTCGCGTTCGTAGGCCGCGGGCTCCGTGCCGCCGACCGCGGGCACCCACTTGAAAAAGCCGCAATCATTCACGCCCACGTACACCACCACCGTTTGCGGACGGTAGATCAGCACGTCGGCATCGGCCCGGTCGCGGAGGCTCGTCACCCGGTCGCCGCCGACGCCCGCCCCGATCAGTTCCCAGCCGGCGACCGGTCCGCCCAGGGCTTCGAGCTGGCTCACGTAGCCGTCCGGCATGGGCGCCTCCTGCGTCACCGAATCCCCGAAAAAAACCACCCGCTTCTTTTTACGGCCCGGCTTGCCCAGCACGTTGACCTTCCCCAGCGGAAACAGGCCGGGCGGTCCCTCGTACTTCATGGGCAGCGCCAGGGGCCGGTCTTCGCCCTCGGGCGTCAGCATCAGCTTCACCTTCGTGCTGCCGCTGGGCAAACCGGCGGGCACGGCCACCTCAAAAGTCCGTTCTACCTCCGTGCCGGGCGGGAGTTGGTGCCCCTCCAGCCGCCCCAGGTCCTGCGCCTGGTGCCGGTACGTGTCCCGGTTCTCGTACACCAGCCGGGCCCGGTAGGTGCCATCCAGCGGCGCGTGGCCCACGTTCTGCACCGTAAACCGGCCCGCCAGCCGTTCCCCGGCCCGTACCGCGGCGGGCAGTTCCAGGTGTACCACGGCCAGCATCACGTCCGATTTCCGGGTGGTGTCTACGCCCGCGTTCAGGTTGCGGGGCCGGGCCGTTTGCCCGAAGCTACTGCCGCCGAGGGCCAGCAGCCACCCGGCCAGCACGATGGCCGCCGGGTTGATTATGGGTGTCGTCATCTGGAAAGGGCGACGCGGGCTGCGGAGGGACCGGCGCTGCGTTTTTAAGTTAAATAAATTTGGCGGCGCCGGTTACGCATTCCCCGCTTTTATTACGCCTGCGGCTTCTCCCGGTAAATAAAGTTGCCGCCCCCCACCACCCGGTTTACTTTTAGTTTTTTTTCCCGACCGATGAAGTTTCTGACTACGCAATGGCGGCGCATTTCCCACGTCGGCATCAAAGATACGAGCAACTACCTCGCGAATAAGCGGATCATCCTTTGCAACCAGTTCACGGCAGTCGTTGCGGTCAATACCCTGTGCTACGCCGGGTCGTTCGTGGGCGCCGGCATTTACACCCTGCTGCCGGTGCAGCTCTTTTTCCTTGCCCTGCTCGGCCTGGTGTTCTACTGCAACCGCCGGGGCCTTTACGCCGCCGGCAAAAACCTGTTTCTGACCGCCTCGGCGGGCATTATCTTCTTCGTTTCGCTGCTGCTTACCCGGGACGCCGGTTCCTACCTGTACTATTTTCCCCTCGCCAGTGCGGTGTTTACGCTCTTCGATTACCGGGAACTGAGAAAAGCGGTGGGGGCGCTGGTCCTGCTCTTCTCGCTGATCGTACTGCTGCAACTGCCCGCCGGGTACGTTCCGCCCATCCACATCGCCCTGTCCGGCGATATCAAAGAGACCCTGTTCGTGGGCGGCTTCCTGGTGGCGCTGTTCATCAACGTGATGTGCGTGTACCACCTGCTGCGGGCCAACTACCTGGCCGAAACGCAGATGCAGGAAGCCGTGCACAAGGAGGAAGAACTCAACCAGGAACTCCAGACGCG